>NZ_JBSFUY010000048.1:0-53352 GCF_053592055.1 Streptomyces sp. NPDC002817 | reverse complement strand
CCACCGCACCGAGCGCGCAGTCCACGACGTTGTTGTGGCGCTCCACCGGGATCTGCGGCGCGAACTGGATCGGGATGAGCCACGGAACGTGGCCGCACCCCGCTCTGCCATGCCCGGATGATGTGGTGTCCGCCGCTCGCTCGCTGCCGGCTCCCCGCCCGAGCTCC
Organism: Streptomyces sp. NPDC002817; assembly: GCF_053592055.1. Classification (NCBI taxonomy): domain Bacteria; kingdom Bacillati; phylum Actinomycetota; class Actinomycetes; order Kitasatosporales; family Streptomycetaceae; genus Streptomyces; species Streptomyces sp. NPDC002817. The sequence continues at coordinate 53,185 of NZ_JBSFUY010000048.1, read as the reverse complement.
CTACGGTCCGGGGTGGCGGCGAAGTCCGTCCGGAACACGTCGAAGTCACGATCCACGGTGCATGAGTTCTTCTGCACCGCTCCGGGAGCCGGTGACGACACCTGGCCGTCCAGCGAGACCGATCGGGCCCAACGCGCTCAGGCCAAGGGTCCCACCGTATCGCTCTCGGCCAGGCGGACTCATCGCTCCCAGCAAGGTTCATCCGCAATCAGTCGCCGGGGGCCGTTCGGCTCCGCACCATGCCCCGGTCGGGATCCTGTACGGCGACCGCAATGAGTTGCACGGGCGTGGCTCGGTCCGGGGAGGCCTGGGCAAAGAGGAGAACGAGGGTCCCGGACAGGGGCAAGGCAATCTCCACCTCGTCGGGACCTGTGCGCCCGGCTCCCTTGGGTGTGAGTGGACGTCGACGCGCCTGACGGTGTGGGCGCTCGTGGCGCAATCGGCCAGAAGCCGCTCGACGGCGCCCGCTCATGGGCCCAGCCGCCCGCAAGAACTCAGGCCGCCCTGTCCGAGCCGCACGCCGTCCGGTCTCGGCCGAAGGGTGAGAGCAGGATGCCCACAGTCCGTACACGTGTCCGACTGAGGCACGATCCGAACCAGGTGTTTCCCCGCAGTCCGCTGCGGTTCGCCGGAGACGAAACAGGGCCAGGAGGCTCCCCCGCTGCTGTCGCAGGGAGCCTCCTGGCCCGCGGTGTACCCGAGGTCAGACCGGCAGCACCGTGACGGGTGTGGTCATGGTGCGGGTGTGGTCGACGATGCGCTCGTCTCCCTGCAGGGTCACCTGGACGGGGAGGCCGGGGTCGCCCGCCGACCGGGCGACGGTGAGTGTGAGGTCACCGGGCTCGACGCGTCGGCGAAGGTCCGTCCCGCTGAAGGCGGCCATGTCCGTGTGGACCTGGAACTCGACGACACGGGTCGCACCGGCGTCGAGGTCGACGCGGGTGAACGCGATGAGCTGACGGACGGGGCGGGTGACCGACGCGACCGGGTCGGTGAGGTAGAGCTGGGGCACACAAGTACCGGCGCGTTCACCGGTGTTGGAGATCCTGGCCCGTAGCGTGATCGTGGCGTCGACGGGCACGGCGGATGCGTCGACGGACACGTCCCCGATCTCGAAGGTCGTGTAGGACAGACCGTGCCCGAACGGGAACGCGGGTGTGGGGTCGATGTTGCTCACGCCGTCGCTCTTGAGCGCGAGCGGTGGCGCCAGGTACGTGCCGGGCTGGCCCGCCTCGTCTCCGGGGATCTGGACGGGCAGGCGCCCGGAGGGGTTGATCCGGCCGGAGAGGACGCCGGCGACCGCGGCCGCCCCTTCCTCGCCGGGGAAGAACGCCTGCACGGTGGCGCCCGCCGCCGAGGCGTGGCGCCCGATCGCGTACGGGCGGCCCGAGATCACGACGAGGACGGCTCGCTTCGCCGCGGCGAGGACGGCCTCCACCAGTTCGTCCTGGACTCCGGGGAGTGTGAGTACGCCGACGTCGCAGCCCTCGCCGGAGGTTCCGTGTCCGAACATGCCGGAGCGGTCGCCGACGACGAGGACCGTCACATCAGCGGCGGTGGCCGCGGCCACGGCGGCGGCGAGGCCGCTGCGGTCGTCCCCGGTGACCTGGCAGCCAGTCTCGTGACGCACCTCAGCGTCGGGGAACTCCCGCCGGACGGCGTCGAGCACCGTGGGCGCCTCGATGCCCAGGGGGATGTCCGGGTGATGGGGCAGTACGTGGTTGGGGAACGAGTAGCAGCCGAACAGGCACTGGGCGTCGTCGGCCGCCGGGCCGATGACGGCGACCGAACGCGCACCCGTCAGCGGCAGCAGGTCCGTGGGGTTGTCGAGCAGAACGACGGACTCCTCGGCCAGCGCGCGGGCGATGGAACGGTTCCGGGGCGAGTCGAAGTCCGCGGGTGCGCTGTACTGGCCGGGATGCCAGTCGGGGTCGAGAAGGCCGAGTACGGCCTTCTGGGTCAGGACCCGCAGCACGGCGCGGTCGACGAGTTCGGCGAGGGCGCCGTCGTCCAGGAACGCCTCCCGGAACGCGGTGGTGTGAGGCAGTTCGACGTCGATCCCGGCCCGGAGCGCGGCACGTGCCGCGTCCGGGATGTCGGCCGCCACGTGGTGCAGGGAGGCGAGGAACGCGATCGCCCAGTAGTCGGACACCACCGTGCCCTCAAAGCCCCAGCTGTCGCGCAGCAGCCGGGTCAGGAGCTCTTCGCTGGCGCCACAGGGCACGCCGTCGATGTCGTTGTAGGCGTTCATGACCGAGCCGACCCGGCCCTTGACCACGGCCTTCTCGAACGGCACGAGGATCAGGTCGGTGAGTTCGCGCGGGCCGACTGCGGCGGGTGCGTGATTGCGGGCGGCCCGCGAGGCGGAGTAGCCGGCAAAGTGCTTCAGCGTGGCGACGACTCCGGCCGACTGCAGGCCCTGCACATAGGCCAGGCCGAGTTCCGACACGAGGTAGGGGTCCTCGCCGAGGGTCTCCTCGACCCGGCCCCAGCGGTAGTCGCGTACGACGTCCACGACCGGGGACAGGCCCTGGTGGATCCCGACGGCCGCCATGTCCGAGCCGATCGCCGCCGCCATGCGGTGGACGAGAGCGGGGTCGAAGGTGGCGCCCCAGGCGAGCGGCGTGGGGTAGACCGTGGCCTGCCAGGCGGTGAACCCGGTCAGGCACTCCTCGTGGGCGATGGCCGGGATGCCGAAGCGGTTCGCTGCGGTGACTCGCTCCTGGAACTCCGCCAGGTGTTTGCGGCCCTCGTCGGGGTCGACCGGCGCCGTGCCAAACACCCGGGTCAGGTGCCCGAGTCCGTCGACGATCGCCTCTTCGAAGCTCTCGGCGCCGCGGAAGGTGTCCTGCATCGGGGCCACGTCCCCGGAGTCGTCGTGGCCGGGCCAGGTGCTGCCGAGCTGTGCGACCTTCTCAGCCTTGGTCATGGCGTCGAGTAGGGCCCGCGCGCGAACGGACGCCGGCAGGGCGGGATCGTTCCACAGCCCGGTCGTCGGGCGCTCGTCGCTGATCGTCAAGGTCTCATCCGTTCTGTTGCGGGTGCGCGAGAACCGCGCGGGTGTCGAAGAGGTCGAAGAGGCACTGCCGACCGGTACGGAAAAGGGGGCCCGGACGCCGGTCCGGCGGTCAGGGGAGGAGGACGCGCCGGACAGCGTCATGGGGAGGTGTGGATCGGCGCCTGCCGGCGCCCGGGCCCCGGATCGAGTGGCGTCCCCCGGCGAACCCGGCGGGACGCAGCACCGTCACTTGCCGCCGGCTCCCATGAGGCCCGCTACGAGGGCCCGGCGGGCGAAGAGGTAGACGACGAGGATGGGGACCGCGGACAGCAGCACCGCGGCCATCAGGGCCGGCACATTCGCCCCGTACTCGGAGACGAAGTTGTACAGCCCCAGCGTGACCAGCTTCTTGTCGTTCGACTGGGTCATGATCAGCGGGAACAGGAAACCGTTCCACGCCTGCAGGGCCGTGAAGACGCACGTGGTCGCGATGGCCGACCTCGACATCGGGACGACCAGCGTCAGCAGGGTCCGGGCCGGGCTCGCGCCGTCCAGGGCCATGGCCTCGTACAGCTCATTGGAGATGTCCCGCATGCCGCCGCTGAGGACCAGCACACTCACCGGCAGCGCGAACGCGGCGGTGGGCAGGATGATGCCCCACAGGCTGTCGTAGAAGCCGAGATCGTTGATGATCAGGAAGAGCGGGATGATCACCGCCTGCGAGGGGATCGCCAGGCCCAGCAGGAACAGGCGGAACGTACCCCTGGTCAGCCAGCCCCGTCCGCGCACCACGGCATAGCTGATCGGGATCGCGAGGGCCAGCACGATGGCGACCGTGGCCACCGCGACGACGATGGTGTTCCAGATGTACTGCAGGAAGCCGCTGTCCAGGACCGTGCGGAAGTTCTCCAGAGTCACGGTGTCCGGGATCGCGACGGGGCCCTTGTCGGTGTACGTCGTCTGCGGCTGCACCGCCGTGTTCACCAGCGCGTACAGCGGGATGCCGATGATCAGCAGCCAGACGAGGGCGGCGGCGCCGGCAAGGTAGTTCGGGCGCGTCCTCACAGCCCCTCCATCATGCTCGTCATCTTGTCGTACCCGCTGAGCTTGGTCAGGAGGACGGAGGTGGCGGTGGCGAGCAGCAGCAGGAAGCTGGCGATGGCGCTCGCATAGCCGTAGTCGTAGGTCCGGAAGGCCGTCTGGTACATGGAGAACGGCAGGATCGCCGTGTCGGTGCCGGGGCCGCCGTTGGTCAGCAGCAGGACGATGTCGAAGGCCGTGAGACCGCCGACGACCATGAAGATGGTCGAGGTGATCATGGTGTTGCGCAATTGCGGCAGCGTGATGTGGAAGAACTGTCTGACCCGCCCCGCACCGTCGATCGCGGCCGCCTGGTAGAGCGTGTGCGGGATGGCCCGGGCGGCGCCCTGGTAGAGCAGGCTGTGGAAGGGGACGAACTGCCAGGTGGTCACGAGGACCAGGCAGGCGATCGCGCCCTGCTGAGTGCCCATCGGGTTGCTGCCGAACAGCCAGTCGAACTTGGCCGGAAGGCCGAAGTTCGGGTCCAGCAGCTGGCGCCACATGATGGCCGTGGCCGCCGTGGACAGCAGCAGCGGCAGGAAGAACACCGCCGACAGGACCGCCCGGTTGCGCTGGTGGCCGGCCGCCCAGACGCCCAGCAGGATGCTGACCGGCGCCTGTACCGCGATGTTCCCGATCAGCAGGAATCCGGTGACCAGGGTGGACTGCCAGACCTGGGCGTCGCCGAAGAACCGCGACCAGTTCTCCGCACCGGTGAACTGCGGCGCGTTCAGGCCGTCCCAGTGAGTGAAGGAGAGGTAGAGCACTCCCACCATCGGCGCGACGGCGAAGACTAGGAAGAACAGCAGCCCGGGAATCGCCCAGGCCACGCCGGGCCGCTCCAGGGTGGGTGGAGCGGCCCGGTCACGGACCCGCTGCTTGCGCACGGGCCGCGAAGTCGTTGCGGAGACCACGTGGACGTGCCTTCCTACTTCTTGATCGCGAGGACCGCGCTGACGAACTGCTCCGGCGAGCTCTGCCCGTTGAACAGCTTCTGGATCTCGGTCAGCAGCGGCGTGCCGAGGGTGAGGCCGAGCGCCTGGTCCCAGGACTGGGTGAAGGAGGGGGCCTTCTGCACCAGGTCGTACTGGAACTGGGCGTACGCCGGGTCGGCCGCCTTGGTGAGGTACTTCGCGGCGTTCGACGTGATCGGCACCTCACCCTTCTCGACCAGTCCCTGTACGTAGCTGTCGCTGTAGGTGGTCTTCAGGAACTCCGTCGCGGTCTCCTCGGCGGCGGAGGTGGTCACCGAGAGGTAGTTCGTGGGGTTGCCGACCACGTTGCCGGCATCGCCCTTGCCTCCCTCCACGGAGGGAAAGGCCACGTATCCCAGGCCGTTCTTCGCGAAGTCGGGGGCCTCACTCTGCTGCTGGGCGTACTCCCACGAACCCATCAGCACCATGGCCGCCTTGCCCTTGTTGAGCAGGGTGGTGGTGCCGCCGGGGCCGTAGGCGACCGATCCGAACTTCTTGCCGAAGGCGCCGCTGTCCACCAGATCCTTGATCATCTCCGCGGTCTTGAGGATGGCGGGATCGTTCCACTGCGTCCAGTCGCCGCCCTGGATCTTGTCGAACAGCTCCGGCCCCGCGAGGCGGTCGACGAGGTACTCGACCCACATCAGCTCGGTCCACGAGGAGCTGGCGTTGCCGGCGAGCGCGAAGGGCGTGATCCCCTTGCCCTTGAAGACCTTGACCAGGTCCTGCAGATCGGCGTAGGTCTTCGGCGGCTCGACGCCGGCGTCGGCGAAGAGCTCCTTGTTGTAGAAGAGGAACACCGGCTGGGTACCGCGGCAGGGGATGGCGACCAGCTTGCCGTCGACCTTGCCCGCGGCCAGGGCGGAGGGCAGGAAGTGCGACTCCAGGGCCGAGTCCAGGGTGACCAGCTTGCCGGCCTTGACGTAGTCGTTCAGGCTGCCGCCACCCCAGCTGAAGAACACCCCGGGCATCTTGGCGGAGCCCATCGCGGTCCGCAGCTTGTCCTTGTACCCGTCGGTGGCGATCACGGTCATGCTGACCTTGCCCTTGCCGGCGGAGTTGAAGGTGTCCACCGCCGACTTCTGGACCGAGTTGGTGGGGTCCTGCAGCGTCCAGAAGTCCACGTTGCCCGTGGGCGAGGACGTGGAGCTGCCGGAGGAACCGCAGCCGGCCACGGTGACGCTCAGCGTGGTCGCCGCCGTCGCGGTGAGGAACCATCTCCGGGACACTCTGTTCATCGTTGAACACCTTTCGAGTCGGCAGGATCCTCTGAGCGGGTGCACTGCACCCGGCAGGCCGTCCCGGGCCTGCCCGCGCTGAGGGATCTGAGTCGATGGCCATGACCGTCAGGTGCTGTTGCGCAAGTGTTGCGGTCCCGTTGCCCCTGCGGTTGAGCTGGCGTCGGTCACGTTAAGCGGCGCAATTCGGCCGCGGCAATATCGGAGCGAAATCAGTTCCGAAAGACTTTCGCGCCCCGAGGGCTTGCGGAACCGGGTTCATGTTCGCCCGTAATTCCCGGATTCGGGCGGCGCCGTCGACATGCGGACGACCAGCTCGGTGGTGAGTTCCCTGCGCGTCGACGCGGGAGGCCTGCCTTCGGCCAGATGCAGCAGGACCCGCGTGGCCTCCTGGCCCAGCTCCCTGAACGGCTGTCGTACGGCGCTCAGCGGTGGCGAGGCCATGGCGGCCACGAGGGTGTCGTCGAACGCCATCACCGACAACTCGCGTGGGACGGAAATGCCTAGCTGGCGGGCGGCCTCCAGGGCGCCGAGCGCCTGCACATCGCTCGCGGCGAAGAAGGCGGTCGGCCTCTCGTCCCGCTCCAGCACACTGCGCGCGGCGCGCAGGGCCTCGCCGTAGTCGAAGTCCGTCGACCGCACGAGCGTGGGGTCGTAAGCGATCCCGGCCTCTGCCAGGGCGGCCCGGTAGCCGTGCAGGCGCGCGGACCCGGCCAGCGAGTGGGACCGTCCGGCCAGCATGCCGATCCGGCGGTGTCCGAGGTCGATCAGATGCTGGACGGCGGTCGTCGCGCCGTGCCAGTTGGTCACCCCGATGCTCGGGATGTCCCCGGCCGGCGCGTTCAGGGGATCGACCAGCACCACGGGCAGCCGCTGGTCCAGGATCCGGCGCTCCTCCCGCTCGGCGAGAGTGGAAATGACGATGACGACCCCGAGAGCGCCCAGTCTCGGGCACTCCTCCAGCCACTGTGCGATCGAGCGGCGACCCGTCGTCCCGACGGTCGTGTGGACACCGATCCCGGCCGCCGACTCCACGATGCCGCGGACCACTTCCAGGGTGTACGGGCCGGCCAGGTCCCGGAACACCGCCAGGATCTGCCGTGGCCGGCGGGCCTCGGTCTCCCAGGTGCGGACAAAGCCGCGCTCGGTCAGCAGCGCTTCGATACGGGCCCGTGTCGCCTCGGACACGTCGCGTCGTCTGTGGACGACCTTCGACACGGTCGCGGGCGAGACCCCGGCCTCGTCGGCTATGGAGGCGAGAAGCCCGTACTGGGCGTTCCGGCGCGACCTGGCTGGGCCCGTCACAGCGGCGTGGACCTCCCCATCGGTCTCCGTCGACCTGCGCTGAGTATGTGCTCAGTGAACGTACACGCCGGTTCGATCACGACAGGCCGAGCCAGAGCGCCGAAAACCCGGACACCTGCGGAAACGCCAGAACTCAAGGGCCACGAAAGTCTTTCGCGCTCCGAGCGGCCACCTCTTGTACGCTCCCCGCAGCCTGTTCGAGCCGCTCAGGCACGCTACTTCCGGGAGGCCGGGAATGCCGGTGCACAGCATCCACGACACACGACCCGCCGACCGCTGGGAGGACGCCTTCCTCTCCGGCAACGGCGAGTACGGAATCATGGTGTTCGGGCATCCCCACCGGGAGCGGATCGTTCACAACCACCACCGCTACGTGCTCCCCAACGAGTCCCTCGGGATGCGGCCACCGGCCGTCGCCGACCGCCTTGAGCAGGTCCGCGACCTGGCGTTGGCCGGGGAACGCGAGCGTGCGCAGCACGAGTTCTCGGACGGCAGAGCGATGGCCTGGACGCAGCCCTTCCATCCCGGGCATGTGCTTCATATGGACGCGGTGGCCGGGGAAGGGCCGGTGGAGCGCTACCGCAGGGTCACCGACTTCACCACAGGTGAGGTGCGGGTCACCTGGTCCGATGGGGACCGGGAGTGGGCACGGCGTGCGTTCGTGTCGCGCACCGATGCGGTCGCCGCCGTTGAGATCACCGGCCCACGGATCGACCTTGCCATACGGCTCTCCGGCGAACTGCCGGGCCGCCCCGCCGAGGTCACCTTCACCACGTCCGCCGAGGCCGGCGCCGACGGCGAGGCGTCGCTCACCGCTGTGGGAATGTACCCGCCCGGTCCCGGCGCGGCAGGATTCGTCGGCGCGACCCGGGCCGTGGTCACCGGCGGCCAGGTCGTGGCGGACGGAGACACGGTCCGTGTCGAGGGTGCGACGCGTGTGGTCCTGCTGACCCGGATGGACCGGTCGGTACCCCTCCCCCGCGTCAACGCGCTCCATGCGGGCCTCACTGAACTGCCTGCGGACTACGACGAGTTGCTCTCCCGCCACGCGCCCGTCCATGGCGAGCTGTACGGCCGCGCCGAACTCGACCTGGGCGGGTCCGGCAGCGAACGCGCCCTTCCCGTCGGCGAGCTGATCGCCCGCGCCGACGCCAAGACGCTGGACGGCACGCTGACCGAGGCGTTGTTCCACGCCGGCCGCTACCTGCTGCTCAGTTCCAGCGGGGTGCTTCCGCCCCGGCTGACCGGGCTGTGGCTGGGGGAATGGGGCGCCGCCTGGTCCGGCGACTACACCACCGACGCCAACATCAACCTCCAGATGGCCGGGGCGATCCTCACCGGCATGCCCGAACTCATCGCGCCGTACGCCACACTGATCGGCGGGCAGATCGACGACTGGCGCACCAACGCCCGCACGATCTACGGCACCCGCGGCATCCTCGCCCCCAGCCGGACCGACGGCGAACACGGGCTGCTCTTCCACCTCGACGACGACTGGCCCTGGACGATGTGGCTGGCGGGCGCGGACTGGCTGCTCTACCCGCTCTACGAGTACTGGCAGGCGACCGGCGACGACGACTTCCTCGCCCGTACCCTCACCCCCTGGCTCATCGAGGCCGCCGTCTTCTTCGAGGACTTCCTCACCCGCGAGGACGGCGACGGGCACGTCGTCCTGGTCCCCTCCTACTCCCCCGAGGTCGGCCCTCGCAACGGGCGGGGCATGTCCGGGGTGAACGCCACCATGGACCTGGCCGCGGCCCGCCACGCCCTCACCACCGCCGCCGACATCTGTACCCGCCTCGGCATCGAGCAGGCCGCAGTCGGCCGCTGGCGCGCGCTGGCGGAGCGGCTGCCGCCCTACCGCGTCGACGACCGGGGGGCGCTCGCCGAGTGGGCATGGCCGGGACTGGAGACCGCCGACGACCACCGGCACATCAGCCACCTCCACCCGGTGTGGCCGCTGCACGACATCACCCCGGACGACACCCCCGAGTTGGCTGCCGCCGCCCGCGAAGCCCTGCTGCGGCGAGGTGACGAGAACATGTCCGCGCACGGCAGCCTGCACCGCGCCCTGGTCGCCGCACGCCTCAAGGACAGCGAGACGGCGAAGGAGAACGTCCTCAAGATCGTGGGCCGCAACATGGTCTTCCGGTCGCTGATGACCTCGCACAACCCCGATCTGGAGATCTACAACGCGGACGCCGCCCACTGTCTCCCGGCCGTGGTCGTGGAGATGCTGCTCGACTCCCGGCCCGGGACCGTGGAACTCCTGCCCGCCCGGCCCCCGGAGTGGCGGTCCGGCAGCCTGCGCGGCATCGCCACGCGTGCCGGGGTGTGCGTCGACGAGCTGACGTGGGACGTGACGGAGGGCTTCGCCCGCGTGGTCCTCACGTCGCCGCTGGAGCGGGATGTCACCCTCGTGTGCCGTGCCGGCACGGAACGACGACAGACCGTGCACCTGCAGCCACACACCCCCACCACGGTGACTGTCCGGCTTGTCTGACACCTGCGGGGCGGGCATCCGCCGGAGGCCCGCCGTCCCGGCAGCCCGAGGTGTTCGTGTCGAGGGCGCTCACTCCGTCCCGACCGTGCTGCGCACCGACGTCGAGGTGCGCAGCACGAGTTCCGTCGCCAGCTCCATCCGGGACGACGCGGGGGGCCGGCCTTCTGCGAGCTGCACGAGCACCCGGGTGGCCTCGGCGCCCAGTTCCTCGAACGGCTGACGCACCGCGCTCAGCGGCGGGCAGGCCATGGCCGCGACGAGGGTGTCGTCGAAGGACATGACCGCCAGGTCCTCGGGGACGCTGAGCCCGCGCTGACGGGCGGCTTCCAGGACTCCCAGCGCCTGCGCGTCACTCGCCGCGAAGACGGCGGTCGGACAGTCAGCGCACCGGAGGATCTGGAGGCTGGCGAGCAGCCCTTCCTCGAAGTCGAAGTCGGTCGAGCGCACGATCGCCGGATCGTACGCGATCCCCGCCTCTTCCAGAGCGGCCCGGTAGCCGTGCAGCCGCGCCGCCCCGGCCAGCGAGTGCGAACGGCCCGCGACCATGCCGATCCGGGTGTGCCCGAGCCCCAGCAGGTGCTGCACCGCTTCCCTGGCCCCGCTCCAGTTCGTGACCCCGATGCTCGGTATGTCGTGGCTGGGCGCGCTGAGCGGGTCGATCAGCACCACCGGCAGCCGCTGCTCGACGATCCGGCGCTGGTCTTCCTCGGCCAGCATGGAGATGACGATGATCAGGCCCGCCGCGTCGAGTGCCACGCACTCCTCCAGCCACTGGGAGATCGAACGATGGCTGGTCGTCCCGGTCACGACGTCCACGCCCATCTCGTCCGCCGCGTCCACGATCCCGCGGACCACTTCCAGCGTGTACGGCCCCGACAGGTCCCGGAACACCGCGATGATCTGCCGCGGCGCCACGGGATCACGCTCCCCCGCGCGGACGTACCCGTGCCGCGCCAGCAGTTCCTCGACCCGTGCTCGCGTCGCCGCACCGACGTCGGGGCGCCGGTGCACCACCTTCGACACGGTGCTCAGCGACACTCCCGCCTCACAGGCGATGCTGGTCAGCAATCCGTACTGCGCATCCCCGCGCGCCCTGCCCCGACCTGTCACTCGTGCGCCTCGCCTTTGAGCTGCCACTCGAAATTCCGCCGCCAGCCAACAGGACGAAAGGCCCGGTGACAAGGCTGGTGCATGGACTGCGCCCATCACTGGGAGCGACCCCATGTCCTCGGACGGCCGGGCCGCGAGGGCGGAGCTGGCCCGGGTGGCGTTTCCCCGGCCGGTCCACGCTCACCGATTCAGCCGAGGCCGATCTGCGAGTAGAAGGTCTGGTTGTCCCGGAACAGGAACTCCTCGTCCATGGTGCCCCGCCGGTTCCAGATGCCGACCGTGGCCATGTTGATGGCGTACTTCTTGCCGGTCGGCTGGATGAAACCGCCCTTGCCGACCGGCATGGGGCGGGTGAAGGTGCCCTGCATCACGCCGGTGACCGCGGTCAGCTCGTTCTTCGCCACCCGCAGCGGATGCGACAGGATCCGCGTGTCGGGCGCCCACATGAACAGGGCGGCGAGGTCCAGGAAGAACTGCAGTCGCTGCACGGCCGCGTCCTTCGAGCCGGTCACCGGCTCGGCGCCGGCCAGGCAGGTCAGCGTCTTGTTTCGGTCCCGCGGCGCCAGCAGGGCCGTCAGGTATTCGCGCAGGCCGCGTCGCTGCGCGAGCGAGACCAGCAGGTCATCAAAGCGGGCCGCGTACTCCTCCAGCGGGCCCGGGGCGGGCGGGCAGGCACGTCGCTCGGTCATCGCTCCTCCCTGAGGCAACGGGTCCTCCCTCCCGCTCTACGAACACCCCGAGCAGGCGTCAAGCCCCACTACCGCCGGGTTTAACGGGCTACCGGTAGTGACAGCGGTGATGGCGAGCGCGCCGAACGCGGCGGCGGCTCCACCCCTGAGCATGGAACGACGCTCCATGGTGAGCTCTCGATTCTCGTGATGAACGCTCGTGACGAGCGATGGTGGTGAAGGAGGGCTACCGCTGAAAACGAGAGTTGACGAGGCCTCTGACCTGCACACTGTCATTTCGATGGACGTCGAAGTAGTGCGAGTTCGGGACATTGGAAATGAGAGCGCCTCTGGCCTGCGCTTACCCAGAGGCGTAGCGGCGATCTTTGCGTTGGGCCTCCGGCCGGCGCCCCGGCTGGCGCAGTGCTTCTCGCGGCCGCAGAGGGAGAGGACCTAGGACGCCTCGTCGCAGTCACCGACGATGCCTGCTCCGAGCTGGTGCACCGCGCCCTCCACGACAGCCCGCCCGACATCACCGCCGGCGTGCGCCACGCCATTGCAATCTTCCGGGGACGCGAAACGTCACCCGAGAGCAAGAGGCCGGCGATCTTCAACCTCGCCCGTGTCCTGGAGGAGCGCCGTGCTCTGATCAAGGAACGCCTCGGAAAGGACGAGGGCGCACTCTTTGAACCGCCCCGGGCGACGCCAGCGCCATAGCGGACGCGCTCATCTCCTATCCCGCCGTGCGCCGCGTCAACTTCACCGGCTCGACGCCCACCGGCCGCCACCTCAAGCGCGTCGTCCTCCAGCTCAGCGGCCAGAGCCCGCTTCTCATCCTCGCCGACGCCGACCTGCCCTATGCGGTCGATGCCGCCGTCTACGGCGCGTTCGTGCACCAGGGACAGGTGTGCATGTGCGGGGTGGGGCCGTGACATGACGATGGCCGCGCGGGTTCTTCAAGTGTGATCAAGAAGTGGGCCCGCGCGGCCCTGTCTCATCCTGCCTTCTGCGGCGTGACGCGCCAACACTTCGGCGAGTTGCTCGACGAACTCGAACCACGGTGGGAATCACGGTGCGAGAGCGAGCGTCACGACCGGCGCGGGCACGACCAAGGAGTTCGGCGAACTCCGCTGGATCACGCTGCGCGGTGAGCTTCGCGGCTTCGCGTTCGGATAGAGCCGCAGCAGAGCGTGACGCAGGGCCCGGCCGATCCGTGGCACACTCGCGGCCCGGCCGGGTGTCGTCCTACCCGTCAGCCTCCGCTGGAGACGGACCACTTCTGGTTGGACGCGCCGGTGCAGCTCCACAGCTGGACCTTGGACCCGTTCGCCGTGGCCGTGCCGGTCACGTCGAGACAGAGTCCGGACAGGTCGTTGGTGACGCTGCCGTCCGCGTGGAAGGTCCATTTCTGGCTGGAGCCGCCGTTGCAGTCCCAGGTGATGACCTTGGTTCCGTTGGTGGTGCCGTTCCCGGACGCGCCAAGACACTTGCCCGCGACCTGGAGTTCACGGCCCGCCGAGTAGAGGTAGGACTGGTTGGCGTTCCCGGACGTGCAGTCCCAGATGTACTGCTGGACACCGTTGGCCGGGTTGCCGGTGTCGTCCAGGCACCGGTTCGAGCCCTGGCCGACGATCTGCGTGGCGGCCGTCTGCGCGCCCCGGGTGAAGGTCACCGTGGCGCCGGCGGGCAGGGTGTACTGGAAGGATCCGGCGTTGTTCCAGGTGAGCGTGAAAGCGGTACTGCTGGTGTTGTTGTTGTGTGCGACCAGAACCTCACCGCCGTCGGGGTTCTTGTAGGCCTGGGCCCAGACGTTGCCGCCGTCGCTGTAGCCGATGCGCGTGGCGCCGGGAACGACGAACTTCGAGAACTGACCCAGCTGGTAGTAGTTGTCGGTGTACGTGGCCTTGCCGGTCGCCTGGTCGATGGTGACCAGGCCGGTGCAGTTGTCGCAGCCGACGCCCATCTTCGGGCCGCCGTCGGTGTCGAGCGCCAGGTTCCACAGCAGGGCGCCGCTCGCCCAGTTGAAGGTGGACTCCAGGACGAGCTGGGCGGCGTTCATCGGGGCGATCCCCGGGCCGGTGGAGCACTCGCTCTCGTAGAGCCGCTTGTCCGGGTAGGAGTTGTGGATCGTGGTCATCCTGCCGAGGTCGTTCTGGTAGCAGTGCCACGCCGTGCCGTACAGCGCGTCGCGTGCCGCCTGGTTGCCCATCAGCGTGTTGGCGTAGTTGACGTCCACGTGGTCGGCGTCCCCGCCGAGGATCTTCGTGTCGCTCAGACCTGCCTGCTGCAGTGCGGGGGCGAGGTCGTCCGCGATGAATCTCGCCTCGTCGCCCGCGGCCCACAGCATGGCCGAGTACGTGGCCGGTGAGATCGTCGGCTCGTTCTGCGGGGTGATGCCCCAGACGTCGACGCCCTTGGCCTTGTACTCCTGGAGGAACTTGACGTAGTACTGCGCGAGCGGGCCGTACATGTCGGACCTGAGCGTGCCGTTGCCCTGGCCCAGCATCGTGTTGGTGGTCTTCATCCAGGCCGGCGGGCTCCAGTTGTTGGCGAAGAGCTTCATCGACGGGTTGAGCGCCTGGGCCTGCTTGATGATCGGGGTGATGTAGGCGTCGTCGTGGGAGGTGGAGAAGTTGGCCAGGGTCGGGTCGGCGGTGCCGCCGTTGTCGTCGTAGGAGTAGGTGGAGGGGTTGCTCGCCGGGGTCGCCGTGTAGTCGGAGGAGCCCATGGGTACCCGCATCAGCGACAGGCCGATGCCGGAGCCGCGGGTGAACAGGTCACGCATCACCCGGTCGCGGGTGGTGGCGTCGAGCTTGTTCTGCAGGAGGTAGGCCGAGGTGTCGCTGAAGGCGGCGCCGAATCCGTCGATGGTCTGGTAGGACTGCGTGTCGTCCACCGTCAGGTTCACGCTGCCCGAGGACACCGCGCCTAGAGCGATGCCCGGCTGCGGGGTCAGGGCCTGACTCAGGTCCGACGTGGTCAGAGTCACGCCGATCGTGTCGCTCGCGGCCTGCGCGGGCGACGGGGCCAGAGCCGCCACCCCGCCTGCGATGGCCAGCGTCAGCGCGGCAACCTGCGCGCCCAACCTGCGGAACGGTTGTCTCGTCTGCATGGAAGCGTCCCTCTTCACTTGGTGGTCAGGGTCGTCTGCCTTGGGCGCGGGCCGGTCCGGAGCCGCTCTTCGGGGCGGTCGGCCCGCGCAACCCAGCCGCGACCGCGGTGCGTGGCCGCGGCGAGGGGTCTTGCCTGTTCGCATGGCCTGGTGCGGGCCGGGGTTCGGCACCGCACCGGGCCATGGGCTCTGGGGAACGGGTCAGACGGGGCTGATGGTCCACTGCAGATTGGTGCTGTTGCCCCACTCCCACTGCTTGGTGACGGAGCCCTCGGAGACGTTGCCGCCGCCGTCCAGGAGCTTGCCCGTGGTGCGGTTGACGATGTTGTACTGACCGCCTCCGCGGTGCGTGATCTTCCACTGCTGGTTGGTATGGCCGTTCCAGGCCAGCTGCTTGCAGGCGGCGCCGTTGTTGGTGGCGCCCCAGCTGTCGGCGACCATGCCGTTGGTGCGGTTGACCAGCTTGTAGTAGCCGTTGCCGACCTCGACCGCCTGCCACTGGAGGTTGGCGCTGTCGAAGTAGTGCCACTGCTTGAGGTCGGATCCGCCGGCGACGTTGCCGCCGCTGTCCAGGGCCAGGCCGTCGGTGTAGTTGATGATCTTGAGGTAGGCCGACGGGTTGAACTGCACCTTCAGCGAGGTGATCCTGTCGTTCTGGCCGGTGACCCGCAGGTCGGCGTTGTCGGCGGTGAAGGTCCACTGGGTGCCGGTGAAGTCGTCGCCGGAGTAGGCGACGACCTGCTGGCCCGGGGCGAGCTTCAGCGAGGAGATGCTGAGCGCGGGTATCCCGTGCAGGTCGAGCTGGTCGGCGGTGTAGTCGCCCAGGCCGAGCGCGGCGGAGGTACCGGCGTAGTTGACGTCTGTGTACACCAGGGCACCGTCGACCGGCTGCAGCGTGGGGATCTGGCCGGAGAAGGTCAGCTTCAGCACGTACATGGGGGCGGAGAACGGTGCCGACGACGGCAGGGTCACCGTGAGCCCGGACGCGTCCTGGGTCCGGTTCGGGAGGTCGATGTAGGCGCCGGCCGTGCTGTCGAGCAGCTTCACCGAGGTCAGCGAGCCCAGGTTGACGCGGCTGGAGCCGAGCGTCTTGACGGTCAGCGAGCTGCCGGGCCAGCCGAGGACCGTGGCGTAGAGGGTGGTGTTCGCCTTGTTCCGGGTGAAGCGGATGTCCTGGGCGGTGCCGGCGCTCGGGTTCATGAAGGTGCCGCCGCCCATCTTCGTCGGGCCCTCGCCGTAGGCGGTCCAGGCCCGGGTCGAGTAGACGGACTCGCCGAAGCGCCCCAGGTAGTCGCCGATGCCCAGCAGGATGTCGCGCTGGCCCTGCGGGATGGTGCCGTCGGCCTTGGGCGCGATGTTGAGCAGGACGGTGCCGTTCTTGCTGATCCGGTCGATCATCGCGTGCAGCAGCAGCTGTGCCGTGTAGTAGCCGATGCCCTCCGTGTAGCACCAGCTGGTGCTGGAGACGCTGTCGTCGGTGAGCCAGTAGGGCGAGGTGACGTCGGCCGGGCCGCCCCGCTCGTAGTCGAAGACCTCGCCGTGGCTGTTGAAGCCGTCCTTGTAGGTGGCGACGACCTCCCGGCCCCACGAGTTGGCCTGGTTGTAGTAGTAGGAGAGGAAGTTCAGCAACTGCGTCTCGGCGATCTCGTCCAGGTGGACGTCCTGGTAGACGATGTCCGGCTTGGCCAGGTCGACGACCTCCTTGAGCTTGTCGTACCAGAGCTGGTCCTCCGTGGTCCTGTCCAGCTGCCCGTAGAGCTTTTTCAGGCTGGTGTCGGACTGCGCCGGGGCGGCCTCGAAGTAGCCGAGGTAGTTGTAGGCGTGGTGCATCGACACCAGCAGCTTGAGGTTCTTCGCCCGGACGGCGTCGGTGAACAGCTTCAGCAGGTTCAGCTTCGGCCCCTTGGCGACCGAGTTCCACTCGTTGACCTGGCTGTCCCACATCGAGAAGCCGTCGTGGTGCTCGGCGACCGGCCCGGCGAACTTCGCACCCGCGTCCACGAACAGCTGCGCCCACTCGTCGGGATCGAAGTTGCCGCCGGCCGACTTCAGCTTCGGCGCGAACTGGGTGAAGTTGCCCGCCTTGTCGTTCGCTCCGTTGATGAAGTTGTGGTACGGCCACACCGAGGGGGCGCCGTACGTGGCGGTGTGGTGGTTGTTCACGCCACTGCCGCCGAAGTACATGTTCCGCGGATACCACTCACTGTCGTAGGCGGGGACGCTGAACACGCCCCAGTGGAAGTAGACGCCGAACTTGGCGTCCTGGAACCACTCGGGAGACGCCGGGTGCTGGTTCACCGAGTCCCACGTGGGCGTGTACGTGGACGGTGCGGCCAGGGCGGGGCCGGCGCCGAACAGTCCGCCCGTGACCGCGGCCGCCGCGACGGCCGTCGTACCGGCGAGGAACTGCCGTCTGTTGATCGCTCTCGACATTGAGAGGCCTCCAAGGCAACTGAGTGTTCCGATGGTTGACAGTGAGAAACGCGGGAGGGGGCTCAGGCGCGGGTGTTCGGCGCCCGGGCGGGGCGGGGTCTGCTGGATGGCGACGTCACTGGGACGTGGTGGTCATGGCCGGGTTCGAGTCCCGGTACCCGGTCAGCCGACCGTCCACCGGCGGACGGTCGGCTTCGGTCAGGCTCTCCGCCAGCCACCGCTCGACCGTGCAGATGTGGACGGCGGCGGCCGATGCGGCGAGAAGGGCGTCGCGGGCCTGCAGCGCGTGAAGGATCTCCTCGTGGTCCTGGTGTGCCCTGTCCAAGGAGCGTTCGACATGGCTGCCGCGCAGGATCCGGACCCGCTGGGTCCGGCTGGAGAGCACCTGGAGCAGCATCGACAGCACGGGGTTGCCGACCGCTTCGACGATCCGGAGATGGAAGGCCGTGTCGTGGACCACGAACTCCTCGACCGTGGCGGCGGTGCGGCCGCGGTCCAGGATTCTCCTGAGCGCCCTGAGGTCCCTGGCGCCGAGTACCGCGGCCGCCGCCCCGGTGGCCGCCGGCTCCAGCATCCGGCGAACCTGGAGCAGTTGCAGCGCGGTACGGCCCTGGGAGACGTCCGCGGCGAAGGACAGCGTCTCCAGCAGAAGGTGGGGTTCGAGACTGGAGACGTACATCCCGGAACCCCGACGGACCACGAGGATCCGCATGGCGGTAAGGGCTCGCACCGCCTCACGAAGGGTGCTGCGCGAGAGACCGAACTGCCCTGCGAGCACTTCCTCGGTCGGCAGGCGGGAGCCCGGGGCGAGCTCGCCGTTGAGGATCATCGCTTTGATCCTTTCGATGGCCTCGTCCGTCAGGGACACGGGATCGCCTCTCTGCGCGCCTACTCCTGCTTCTCGCCGGAGGCGAAGCGGGAGATGATCAGGGCGACGATGATGATCGCGCCGTTGAGGAACTGGTTCCACAGCGGGGGCACACCCGCCAGGGTCATCACGTTGACGACCAGCTGAAGCGTCAGTACGCCGGTGAGTGCGCCGAGGACCGAGCCCCTGCCGCCGTTGAGGCTGACGCCGCCGATGACGGTCGCGGCGAACACCTGGAAGATCCATCCGCTGCCCTGGGTGGCGGAGATGGAGCCGTAGTGGCCGCTGTAGAGGATCCCGGCGAACGCGGCGAGCAGGCTGCCGACGATGAGGACGATCCAGACGATGCGGTCGACACGTATACCGGCGGTGCGGGCGGCCTCCGCGTTGCCGCCGATCGCGTACAGCGCGCGTCCGTGGCGCAGCCAGGACAGCGCCCCCGCGCCGAGTGCGAACAGCGCCGCGCAGATCCAGATGGCCGCCGGCATGCCCAGCCAGGACGCCCGGCCGAGGTAGGTGAAGGAGGAGGGGAGTTCGACGATGGACTGGCCCTCGGAGAGGGCGACCTGCAGACCGCGCAGCATGGTGAGGGCGCCGAGGGTGACGATGAAGCCGTTGAGCCGCAGCTTGAGGATGAGGAAGCCGTTGACGGCGCCGATCACCGCGCCGACGGCCAGGCAGAGGGGGACGGCCATCCACTCGGGGAACAGGCCGAGGCCGTTGAACCGGCCGCCGTCGGCGGGCAGGACGAGCCACACGGCGATGACCGGGGCCACGCCGATGGTGGACTCCAGCGACAGGTCCATGCGTCCGGCGACGAGGATCAGGGTCGTCGCGAGGACGAGCAGGCTCAGCTCGGTGGACTGCTGTGCCACTCCGATGAGGTTGTCGGAGGTGAGGAAGGCCGGCGAGACGATGAAGCCGATCACGCCGAGGACGAGGATGGCCGGGACCAGTGACAGGTCACGGAAGCGGCCGAGACCGAGGCCGCGGCGGGCTGCGCGGGCCGGTGCCTCCGCCGCGGTCACGTGGGGTTCGGTGACATCTGTGGTGGCGGACATGACTACCTTCCGTGCTGTTCGGTCTGTTCGGTCTGTTCGGCGGGGGATGCCGGCGACGACTGTGCGACGCCTTCCATGGCGGCGACCAGGTCGCGATCGCTCCAGTCCCGGTCGAACTCCGCTACGGCTCGTCCGTGGAACATGACGACGACGCGGTCGCACACCTTGAGGTCGTCGAGTTCGTCGGAGACGATCACGGCGGCCTTGCCCCCGTCGGCGACCTGCCGGATCGTGCCGAGCAGGAACTCCTTGGACTTGACGTCGACACCGTTCGTGGGGCGGATCGCGACCAGTACATGGGGGTCGGTGGCCATCGCGCGGGCGATGACGACCTTCTGCTGGTTGCCGCCTGACAGCGCGGAGACGGGCGTGCCGCCTCCGGGGGTCTTGATGTCGAGCTTGTGGATCATGCGTCCGGCGAAGGTCCGCGTGCGGGAGGGAAGGACGGTCCCGTAGGGCCCCAGCTGGTCGGTGACAGTGAGCGTCGCGTTCTCGGCGACGCTGCGGTCGGCCACCAGCCCCTGGAGGTGACGGTCCTCCGGCACGAAGCCGACGCCCGCGGCGAGTGCGGCGGGAATGTCGCCGGTGCGCAGGGGGCGCCCGACGATCTTGACTGTGCCGCTCTCCGCGCGGTGCAGACCGGCCAGTGTCTCGCCGACCTGGACGTTGCCGCTGGCGGTGGCGCCCGCGAGGCCGACGACCTCGCCCGAGCGGACCGACAGGGAGAGGTTCTCAATGGTGCCCGGCACTGTGAGCGCGTCCACGGCCAGCAGTTCCTCGCCCGCGCCGGTCGCGACGGCCGGGCCGGGTCCGGTGACGGACGTGAGCTTCGCGGACTCGCCGGTCATGGCCTCTACCAGGGCCTGGTGACCGAGCTGGGCGACGGGCGCGGTGAGGATGTGGGTGGCGTCGCGGTAGACGGTGACGGTGCTGCAGAGGTCGTAGACCTCCTGGAGGTGGTGCGAGATGAACAGGAAGGCGACGCCCTGGCTCCGGAGGTCACGCAGCTTGTCGAAGAGTCTGCCGATGCCGCGTGCGTCGAGTTTGGCGGTCGGTTCGTCCAGGATGATGAAGCGCGCGCCGAACGACAGTGCCCGCGCGATCTCGACGAACTGCCGCTGTTCCACGGTCAGGTCCTTCGCGGCGGCCGCGGCATCGACGTCGACGCCGTACTCGCCGAGCAGTTCCTCCGCCCTGCGGCGCAGGCCCTTCCAGCGGATGGGGGCCAGGGCCGCGGGGCTCTGCCGGTTCAGGAAGAGGTTCTCGGCGACGGTGAGCTCACCGATGATGGTGGACCGCTGGTAGACGCAGGCGACCCGGGAACGCCAGGCGTCGGTGTCCCCGAACGCGGGAGCCGCCTCCCCGGAGAACCTGAGCGTTCCGGTGTCGGGCTGCTGCAGCCCGGTCAGGATCGAGACGAGAGTGGACTTGCCGGCGCCGTTGCGTCCGACCAGGGCGTGCGACTCGCCCGCGGTGATCGCGATGCGGGCGTCGCGCAGTGCCACGGTGGCGCCGAATCGTTTGGAGACGCCGATCGCCTCGGCCACGGGGGCCCTGTCCCCGGCGCTGTTCGCCGGGGCGGCCGCGGTGTCCGCCATGGGGGTACCGTCCTTCGTTGCGGAGGGGAGAGAGCGTGGCGGGGGGACGGGGCCACCCCCGTCCGCCGCGCGCCGTGCGACCGGTCGGTCACTGGCCGACGTTGTTGCCCCACAGGGTCTTGTCGTCCACGTTGTCCTTGGTCACCAGCGGCGCCGCCAGCTGGTCCTCCAGGCCGTTGGCGAGCTTGATGATCGTCGAATCGTGGTCGGTCGGGCCCGGCTGGAAGGTCTTGCCCTCGGCAGCGGCCTGCGCGTAGTAGAGCGCGTACTTGGCGTAGAGGTCGGCGGGCTGGGAGACGGTGGCGTCGATCTGGCCCTTGCGGATGGCGTCGAACTCCTGCGGGATGCCGTCGTTGGAGACGATCGAGATGTGGCCCTTCTGGCCGGCCGGCTTGAGCAGGCCCTTCTGCTCCAGCAGGGCCAGGGTGGGCTGCAGGAACGCGCCGCCGGCCTGCATGTAGATGCCGTTCAGGTCGGGGTGCTGGGCGAGCAGGCTCTGCAGCTTGGCGGAGGCCACGTCGCCCTTCCAGTCGGTGGGCAGCTCGAAGAACTTGATCTTGGGGAACTTCTCCTTCATGCACTCGGCGAAGGCCTCGGAACGGTCGCGGCCGTTGATCGAGTCCAGGGCGCCCTGGAACTCCGCGACCTTGCCCTTGCCACCGAGTTGCTTGCCGAGGAACTCGCAGGCCTTGGTGCCGTAGGCCCGGTTGTCGGCGCGCACGACCATGTAGACGTCACCCTTGTCGGGTCTCGTGTCGACGCTGACCACGGGGATCTTCTTCGACGCGAGGGTGTCGAGGGTGGAGACGATCGCGCCGGTGTCCTGGGGTGCCATGACGACAGCCTTGGCGCCGGTGTTCTGGAACACCTGGACGTTGGCGACCAGCTTGGTGACGTCGTTCTGCGAGTTGCTGAGCGGCAGCGCGTTGATGCCGTCGGTCTTGATGCCCTTCTTCAGGTACTGCGCGTAGGAGTTCCAGAAGTCGGTGTCCGACCGGGGCAGGTCGATACCGATGGCGGGCTTGTCGCTGCCGCCCGCCGAGGTGGAGTCGCCGCTCTCCCGGTTGCAGGCGGTGGTGAGGGCCAGCACCGCGAGAACGGCGGTGGCGGCGGTGGCGGTGGAACGGGTGCGGGGAAGCTTCATGGCCTGGATCTCTCTTCTTGGCCGGAGTGCGAGCCGTGGGGAGGGGAGGGGCGGGGAGGGTGACGGGAGACGGCCCTCGCCTTCCGGACGGAACGCCGTGCAGGTGCCACGACGGCGTCATGAAAGAGACGAGGTCTCGGTGGATTGCTCCCATGTCTCCTGAGCGGTGAGGACGTTACGGCGACGTTGCCGACGATGACAAGAGCCGGTTCACAATGATTCACGCGATATCGGGCCACGGAATGCCGCGTGAACGCCCGCAGGGGCTGTCGGGGGGCGCCACGGCACACTTCTGAGCTGGCCATTTACCTGGATCTTCAGCCGAGAGGGCGCCAGCGGGAGCACCTTACGATTTGGCAACGCCTCGGACGGGAAACACCAGATCCATCCCAGGAATTGATCGAGAAAGTAGATGCTCTGGCCACCAAGACGTCTCGCTATATCGACTGTATTCACCCAAAGTCTGGCATCTGGACGAGAAGTGAGAGTTCATACATCCCATCACTGCATTGCCAGGTGGCCTGCCGGCTGCCTACAGTCGTGCCTGGCGTCAGTCATCCCATGTATGTCGATCACTGGCGACTGCACCGCATCCGCACCACCTCATGAGGGAGCTGCTCCCGTTGAAACTCCTCCGCCTCGGCGCCCGTGGCGAAGAGGTACCGGTTGTCCGTACCGATGACGGCCGGTTCCTCGACGCGTCCGCGATCACCACGGACTTCGATGGTGTCTTCCTCGCCTCCGGTGGCCTCGACCGGCTCCGGGCGGGGCTCGTGGCCGGCGCGCTCGCGGAGTTCGACGCCGAGGGCCTCAGGGTGGGCGCCCCCGTGGCCCGTCCTGGCAAGGTCGTCTGCATCGGCCTGAACTACCTCGACCACGCCGCCGAGACCGGGGCGGCTATTCCGTCCCGTCCGGTGGTCTTCATGAAGGACCCCGGCACGGTCGTCGGCCCGTACGACGACGTCCTGATCCCCCGTGGCTCGACCAGGACCGACTGGGAGGTGGAACTCGCCGTCGTCATCGGCCGACGGGCACGCTACCTGACCGGTCCTGAGGAGGCCGCGGACGTCATCGCCGGCTATGCGATCAGCCACGACGTCTCCGAACGCGAGTTCCAGCTCGAATTCTCGTCCCAGTGGGACCTCGGCAAGTCCTGCGAGACCTTCAACCCGCTCGGCCCGTGGCTGGTCACCGCCGACGAGGTCGCGGACCCGCAGAGCCTCGGACTGCATCTGAGCGTCAACGGTGTGAAGCGTCAGCAGGGCAACACGACGGACATGATCTTCCCGGTGGCGCGGATCGTCGCCTACCTGAGCCAGTACATGGTCCTGGAGCCGGGTGACGTGATCAACACCGGAACCCCCGCGGGCGTCGCCCTGGGCCTTCCGGGCACGCCGTTCCTGCGGCCCGGCGACACGGCCGAACTCTCCATCGACGGACTGGGCGGACAGCGCCAGACCTTCGCGCAAGCCTGAAAGGCAGCCCCGTGACAGCGAACGCACACCGGATCACCGCGGTCGACACCTACGACATCCGGTTCCCCACCTCCCGTGACCTGGACGGCTCGGACGCGATGAACCCGGACCCCGACCACTCGGCCGCCTACGTGGTGCCGCGCACCGACGCGGGTGACGGACGCAAGGACTCGGCATGAGTGCGCTGACAGGTCTGAAAGCCTTGGTCACGGGCGGCGCGTCCGGCATCGGGCTGGCAACGGCCCGGATGCTGAGCGCCCAGGGCGCGGACGTCGCCGTCCTCGACCTCGACCCGTCCGGTGTGACGCGGCCGCTGCTCGGTGTCACCGCCGACGTCGCCGACGACACCTCGGTGCGGGCGGCCGTCGCGGCGGCCGCCCGGGATCTCGGCGGCATCGACATCCTGGTCAACAACGCGGGCGTCGGAGCCATCGGCACGATCGAGGACACCTCCGACGACGCGTGGCATCGCGTCCTGGACGTCAACGTCCTCGGGATCGTCCGCACCACGCGAGCCGCGCTCCCGCATCTGCGTCGCTCGTCGCACGCGGCCGTGGTGAACACCTGCTCGATCGGCGCAACGGCCGGTCTGCCGCAGCGCGCCGCGTACTGCGCCAGCAAAGGGGCCGTGCTCTCCCTGACGCTGGCCATGGCAGCCGACCATGTCCGGGAAGGCGTCCGGGTGAACTGCGTCAACCCGGGTACGGCGGACACGCCCTGGGTCGGCCGTCTGCTGGACGCGTCCGACGACCCGGCCGCCGAGCGTGCCGCGCTCAACTCCCGTCAGCCCATGGGCCGGCTGGTGACACCGGACGAGGTCGCGGCGGCCATCGTGTACCTGGCGAGCCCGGCCGCCGCCTCCGTGACCGGCACCTCACTCGCCGTCGACGGCGGCATGCAGGGGCTTCGGGTGCGTCCGGCGGCCGGGCCGTGACGTCCGTGCCTCTCGCGGGTGCACGGCGCCCGTCATGCGGCGCAGCCGGCGCCCCCTGGGGCCACCGATCCTGCAAATGACCAGTTCAAACCCTCTCTCGAAAGGTAGGGCCGTCATGAGAATCGCCCTGCACACCAAGGTGCGCGCCGACCGCATCGAGGAGTACGAGGCCGCGCACCGCGAGGTCCCCGAGGAACTGACCGACGCCATCCGGGCCGCAGGGGTGAGCGAGTGGACGATCTGGCGCAGCGGTACCGACCTCTTCCACCTGCTGGAGGTTCCCGACTACGGGGCGATGATCGCCGAGCTGGAGAAGCTGCCGGTCAACATCGCCTGGCAGGCACGGATGGGCCAGTTGCTGGCCGTCGCGCACGACTACTCGGCGGACGGCACCGACGCCTCGCTCCCCGTGGTCTGGCAGCTGTGAGCCCGGGGACCCCTCGCCGACGAGGTGGGCCGCCAGGCGCTTCCCTGACCGTGTGGAGGGAGTACACGGACCACGCGTCCTCGACGTCGTCGTGATCGATGACCAGCTCGCAGCGCTCTCATATACATCCCATCTATGGCGTGAGAATTTCGACCTTTTTCGCCAAAGTTCCTCTCTGATGTATCTAGACATGGGATGTATGTCGATCTAAGGTCGCATCGACTGGTTGACGCGGTGTCCCCGACGCCGCCGCTCGTCCCGCAGGCGGCCTTCGTTCCCGCCGGCCTCTTCACAGGAGTTATGTCATGTCGTCCGCCGCATCCTCATCCCCCCGCATCACGGCCCTGGACGTCCTGGACGTCCGTTTCCCGACGTCCGAGCACCTGGACGGCTCGGATGCCATGAACCCCGAGCCCGACTACTCGGCGGCCTATGTCGTCCTGCGCACCAACGCCGGAGACGGGCTGGAGGGCCACGCCCTGGCCTTCACCACCGGGCGGGGCAACGACGCGCAGGCCGCCGCCATCTCGACGCTCGCCCCGCATGTGGTCGGCCTGTCCGTCGACGAGATCTGCGCGGACCTCGGAACGTTCGCACGCACCCTGGTCCATGACCCCCAGCTGCGCTGGCTCGGCCCGGAGAAGGGCGCCATCCACATGGCGACCGGCGCGGTCGTCAACGCCGCCTGGGACCTCGCCGCGAAGCGGGCGGGCAAGCCCGTCTGGCACTTCCTGGCCGACATGTCGCCCGAGGAGCTCGTGGCCCAGGTCGACTTCCGTTGGCTGAGCGATGCCCTGACCCCGGACGAGGCTCTGGAGATCCTCAAGCGCGCCGAGCCGGGCCGCGGGGAGCGCATCGCCCGGCTGCTGGAGCGCGGTTACCCCGCCTACACCACCACTCCCGGCTGGCTCGGCTACTCGGACGAGAAGCTGGCCCGCCTCGCCCGGGAGGCAGTCGCGGACGGCTTCACCCAGATCAAGCTGAAGGTGGGCGCCTCGCTGGAGGACGACGTACGGCGGATGCGCGCCGCCCGTGCGGCGGTCGGCCCGGACATCCGGGTGGCCGTGGACGCCAACCAGCGATGGGACGTCCAGCCCGCGATCGACTGGATGACGGCCCTGGCGCCCTACGATCCGTACTGGATCGAGGAGCCCACCTCCCCCGACGACATCCTCGGCCACGCGGCCGTCCGCAGGGCCGTGGCCCCGATCAAGGTCGCCACGGGTGAGCACGTGGCCAACCGGGTCGTCTTCAAGCAGCTGTTGCAGGCGGGCGCGGTGGACATCGTGCAGATCGACTCCGCCCGGGTCGGCGGCGTCAACGAGAACCTCGCGATCCTGCTGCTCGCCGCGAAGTTCGGGGTGCCGGTCTGCCCGCACGCCGGCGGTGTCGGCCTGTGCGAAATGGTGCAGCACCTGTCGATGTTCGACTACGTCGCCGTCTCCGGCACCACCGAGGACCGGGTCATCGAGTACGTCGACCACCTGCACGAGCACTTCGTCGACCCGGTGCGCATCGCCGACGGCCACTACCTCGCGCCGACCCTGCCGGGGCTGGGCGCGCAGATGCACCCCGAGTCACTCAAGGAGTACACCTACCCCGACGGCCCCGTCTGGGCGGCTCGTGTCTGACACCGCGCGCCCCGGTCTCGTCGACGCCCACCACCACGTGTGGAACCTCGATCGACGCCGCCAGCCCTGGCTGGACGCCCCGGGTCACGAACCGATCCGCTGCTCCTTCGGCACCGGACACCTGCGCACGACCGCCACCCGGACGATCACGGGACGCCGTCTGGAGCGGACCGTGGTGGTCCAGTGCCTGGCCTCCCTGCCCGAGACCCGTGAGCTGCTGGCCCTGGCCGACGCCGATCCGCTCATCGGCGCGGTCGTCGGGTGGGTGGATCTGACCTCCCTCGCCATCAACGACATCCTGGACGGGCTGCGCACCAGTCCCGGCGGCACCCACCTTCGCGCCGTCCGGCACATCGTGCAGGCGGAGCCGGACCCCGACTGGCTGCATCGCCCCGTCGTGGAATCCGGGCTGCGCGCGGTGCGCGACCACGGGCTCGGCTACGACGTCCTGATCCGAAGCCACCAGCTGCCCCAGGCGATCCGGCTCGCCGAAAGCATCCCCGACCTGCCGATCGTCCTCGACCACGCCGGGAAGCCGCCCATCGCCGGCGGCGACCTGGCCGACTGGGAACGACAGATCCGTCTTCTGGCCAGACACCCACAGGTGCGCTGCAAGACGTCAGGCCTCGTCACCGAGGCCGACCACGAGAAGTGGACCGTCGCCGACATCCGGCCGGTGTGGGACGTGCTGCTCTCGGCCTTCGGCCCGTACCGGCTCATGTTCGGCTCCGACTGGCCGGTCTGCGTACTCGCCGGCGGCTGGAACCTCTGGGCCGCCACCGTGGAGGAACTTCTCGCCGGCTGTTCCGCGAGCGAGACCCAGGCGATCCTCGCCGGCACCGCGACCGACTTCTACCGGCTGCGGCCCGGCTGAGCACGCCGTCCGGGAACGAACCGGAAGCGCCCGCCTCGCAGCCGTACCCCTTCCACCACCCGCACCCGCACCCGCACCCGCACCGAAAGGACTCCACGACGATGACACGCGCAGTCCGCTACATCGCGGCCCGCACCCTGGACACCGCCCCCGCGGAAAGTTCCCCGCCCGGCCCCGGCGAGGTCGAAGTGGCCCCCGCCTACGTCGGCATCTGCGGCACCGACCTGCACATCTTCCACGGCGACATGGACACACGGGTCCACGCGCCGGCCGTCCTCGGACACGAGATGTCCGGCCGGATCGTACGGGTGGGACCCGAGGTGGAGGGCTGGCAGCCCGGCGACGCGGTGACCGTGATGCCGCTGCGCTGGGACGACACCTGCCCCGCCTGCCGGGCCGGTCATCAGCACATCTGCCAGCACCTCGACTTCATCGGCATCGACTCCCCAGGAGCGATGCAACAGCGCTGGACCGTACCCGCCGTCACCCTCCTGCGGCTACCGGACTCCCTGTCCCTCGACCGCGCCGCACTCGTCGAGCCGACGGCGGTCGCCGTGCACGACGTGGGCCGGGCCGAAGTGCGCGACGGCGAACGGGTCGTCGTCGTCGGCGGCGGACCGGTGGGTGTCCTCATCGCGCTGGTCGCGCGCGCCGCGGGTGCCGAGGTCCGGGTCGTGGAGCTCAGCGCCCACCGCCGCCTGCTCGCCGAGAAGCTGGGCCTGGCGACCTGGAACCCCGCCGCCGCGAACGTGCCCGAGCTGGTGCGCGAATGGACCGGCGACGCGGGGGCGGACGTCGCCTTCGAGGTGTCGGGTGCCGCCGCCGGGATGGACACGGCCGTCGACGTCCTCGGCGTCCGGGGCCGGCTGTGCCTGGTCGCCATTCACCCCCAGCCCCGCGAGGTGAACCTGCACCGCTTCTTCTGGCGCGAACTCACCCTGGTCGGCGCCCGGTTGTACGACCGGTCCGACTTCGAGCGAGCCGTGACCCTGGTCGCGGACGGCACGATCCCCGCCGACCAGCTCATCAGCAAGGTGGTGCCGCTCGCCGAGGCGCCCTCGGCGTTCGAGGCCCTGGAAGCGGGCGGCGACGTGATGAAGATCCTCGTGGACTGCACCGACAAGGCCGAGGAGAACCTCGTATGACCGCCTTCGACCTCACCGGCAGGCTCGCCGTCGTCACCGGTGCCCGGCGTGGCATCGGCCGGGCCATGGCCCGCGCGCTCGCCGAGGCCGGCGCGGACGTCATCGGCGTCAGCGCCTCACTGGAGGAGTCCGGCAGCGACGTCGAGAAGGACGTCGTCGCCACGGGCCGCGGCTTCGAGGCGATCCGCACCGACTTCGCCGACCCCGACGCCGTCCGCGCCCTGGGCGCGGACCTGGCCGGACGGGAACGCCCGGTGGACATCCTCGTCAACAACGCCGGCACGATCCGCCGGGCCCCGGCTGCCCAACACTCCGATGCCGACTGGGAGTTGGTTCTCCAGGTCAACCTGAACGCGCAGTTCGCGCTGACCCGGGCGGTGGGCGCGGCGATGGTGGCCCGCGGCCAGGGCAAGGTCATCTTCACGGCGTCGCTGCTCAGCTTCCAGGGCGGGATCACCGTGCCCGGCTACACCGCCGCCAAGCACGGGATCGCCGGGCTGGCCAAGGCGCTGGCCAACGAGTGGGCCCCGCACGGGGTCAACGTCAACGCCATCGCGCCGGGCTACATCGCCACCGACAACACCCAGGCCCTGCGGGAGGATCCGGTACGCGGCAAGGCGATCCTGGACCGCATCCCGGCCGGCCGCTGGGGCGACGCGGACGACCTGGCGGGCGCCACCGTCTTCCTCGCCTCGGACGCCGCCGCCTACATCCACGGCACCGTCCTGCCCGTCGACGGCGGATGGCTCGGCAGATGAGCACCGACCTGACCGCCGCCCTGTCCGGGGCCCGGATCCTGCCCGTGCTGACCCTGCCGGACGTCGCCACGGCGGCGCCACTGGCCGAGGCGCTCGCCGCGGGCGGTGCCCGGTGCGCCGAGGTCACCTTTCGCACCCCGGACGCCGAACAGGCGCTGCGGGCGATGGCAGCCCACGGTGGCCTCACCGTGGGCGCCGGCACGGTCCTCACCCCCGAGCAGGCGAAGCGGGCGGTCGAGGCCGGTGCCCGCTTCGTGCTCTCGCCCGGCTTCGACGCGGAGGTCGTGGAGACATGCCGGGAGCTGGGTGTCCCGGTCGTGCCGGGCATCGCCACCGCCACGGAACTGATGCAGGCTCTGCGAGCCGGACTCACCACCGTGAAGCTGTTCCCGGCCGAACCTCTGGGAGGCACCTGGCTGCTCCAGGCTCTCGCGGCGCCGTTCCCCCAGGCCCGGTTCGTGCCGACGGGTGGCATCGGGCCCGCGCACCTGTCCGCGTACCTCTCTCATCCGGCGGTCCTCGCGGTCGGCGGCAGCTGGATGGCCGCCGCCGGTCACCTGGAGCGCGGGGACTACGCGGAGATCCAGAGGCTGACGGCCGAGGCAGTGGAGAGGAGCGCGGCGTGACCGGGCGGGGCCCCGAGGTGGTCGCCCTCGGCGAGGTGATGCTGCGCTTCGACCCGGGCGAGGGCCGGATCCGCACCGCCCGCACCTTCCAGGTCTGGGAGGGCGGCGGCGAGTACAACGTCGTCCGCGGCCTGCGCCGCTGCTTCGGTCTGCGGACGGCCGTCGCCACGGCTCTCGTGGACAACGAGGTGGGCCGCCTCACCGAGGACCTCATCCTGCAGGGCGGGGTCGACAACTCACTCATCCGCTGGGTTCCCGCCGACGGCATCGGCCGCACCGCTCGCAACGGCCTCAACTTCGTGGAACGCGGCTTCGGCATCCGGGGAGCCCTCGGGGTCAGCGACCGCGCGAACACCGCGGTGTCCCAGCTGCGGCCGGGCGACATCGACTGGGACTTCGTCTTCTCCACGGGCGCTCGCTGGTTCCACACCGGCGGTATCTTCGCGGGGTTGTCGGACACCACGGTCCAGGTCGCCGAGGAGGCGATGACCGCCGCCCGCCGGCACGGTGCGACCGTCTCCTACGACCCCAACTACCGCCCGAGCCTCTGGGCCGGCCGGGGCGGCCCGGAACGGGCACGCGAGGTCGACCTCCGGCTGGCCCGGCACGCCGACGTCGTGGTGGGTGCCCTGGGCCTGGCGGGCGTACATCCCGGAGCGGTACGCGTCGGTGCCGACGAGGTGTCACAGGCACTGTCCGAGGTGGCGGACCGGCTGCCCGGAGTGAGGGTGCTGGCGACGACCCTGCGGGGCGTGCCCTCGGCCGGGGTCAACGACTGGACCTCGGCCGCCTGGTCGGCGCAGACAGGGTTCGTCGCGGGCCCCGAGATGCCCGGCCTGCACGTGCTGGACCGCATCGGATCCGGTGACGGGTTCGCCGCCGGCCTGATCTACGGCCTGCACACCGGGACCGGCCTCGAGCGTGCCCTCGCGTACGGCACCGCCCATGGCGCGCTCACCATGACCACCCCCGGCGACGTCTCCATGGCGTCCCTCGCCGAGGTCGAGGCACTTGTGGGCGGCGGCTCCGCCCACGTCCGGCGCTGAGGGCCTGTCCGCGACCGGCAACACACCACCAACGTCCCGAGGAGGGCGCCTTGCGCCGCGGAAAGATCACCAACACGCCCGTCGAGCTCACCGAGCTCGGCTTCGGGGCTGCCGTCGTGGGCAACCTCTACCGGGTCACCCCGGCCCACGACGCGGCGGCCGCCGTCGAAGCCGCCTGGGACTCTGGCATCCGGTACTTCGACACCGCCCCCCACTACGGCCTCGGTCTCTCCGAGCGCCGGCTGGGGGCGGCCCTGCGGGACCGTCCGCGCGACGAGTACGTCATCTCCTCGAAGGTGGGGCGGCTGCTGGTCCCCAACGAGCGGCCCCGGGGCGTCGACAGCGAGGGCTTCGTCGTACGGGACGATCTGCGGCGGGAGTGGGACTTCAGCCGAGACGGAGTACTCCGGTCCATCGAGGACACTCTCGAACGCACGGGGCTGGACCGGCTGGACGTCGTGTACGTGCACGATCCCGACGACCACTGGAAGCAGGCGGCCGAGGAGGCCATGCCCGCCCTGGCGGACCTGCGTGACCAGGGTGTCGTCGGGGCCATCGGGGCCGGCATGAACCAGTCGGCCATGTCGGCCCGGTTCCTGCGCGAGACCGCCGCCGACGTGGTCATGCTGGCGGGGAGGTACAGCCTTCTCGACCAGTCGTCACTGGACGACGTCCTGCCCGCGGCGGCGGAGCATGGCAAGAGCATCGTGGCGGTCGGCGTGTTCAACTCGGGCCTGCTCTCCCGCGACCGACCGGCGGAGGGCATGAAATACGACTACCAGGACGCTCCGGTCGAGCTTGTCGCGCGGGCACGGTCCATCGCGGACGTGTGCGAGGAACACGGTACGACCCTGCCCGCGGCAGCGATCGCGTTCCCCTTCACGCATCCCAGTATCATCAACGTCACCCTCGGCATGCGCGACCGGGACCAGGTCACGCGGAACGCCGGACTTCACAGCCGCCCCGTCCCCGGTGGTCTCTGGGCCGATCTGCGTGCCCGGGGGCTCATCAGACCGGACGTGCCCGAAACGCACACGCACGAAGAGGGAGCACGGTGTCCCTGACGGACAAGGCCATCGAGCGGATTCGTGAGCTGATCCGGACCGGCGCGCTGCCTCCCGGTTCGAAGCTGCCTCCGGAATCGGAGCTGGCGGCTCAGCTGGGACTGTCCCGCAATCTGGCGCGCGAGGCGGTCAAGGCGCTGGCGGTCGCGCGCGTGCTGGAGGTCAAGCGGGGCGACGGCACGTATGTCACCAGCCTGCAGGCGAGCGTATTGCTGGAGGGCCTCGGCGGTGCCGTGGAACTGCTCCAGGCCGACGCGGGCGCGCTGCTGGACCTGATCGAGGTGCGGCGGCTGCTCGAACCGGTCGCTACCGGGCTCGCCGCCACCCGTATCACCGATGAGCAGCTGGCCGAGGTCAAGCACCACCTCGACGCGATGCGGCAGGCCCGCGACGACGTCGAGCTGTTCAACGCGCACGACGCGGCGTTCCATCGCGCCGTTGTCGCGGCCACGGGGAACGAGTCCCTGCTGGCACTGCTCGAAGGCGTCTCGGGTCGCACGCTCCCTGCCCGGATCCTGCGCGGTCGGGGCGACGCCCGTGTCGCGGCCAGGACCGTCACGGAGCACGAGGCGATCTTCGAGGCGCTGGCCGGCCGCGACGCCCCACTCAGCCAGGCGGCCGCACTGCTGCACGTCAGCAGCACGGAACGGTGGTTGCGGGAACACATCGAGTCCGGCGGCTCTCCTTCCGGCAACCCCGCGAAGTCCGGATGAGAGCGAGATCAGAACTCTCTCTCATCCGGAGGCACAATGCTGCCCGCGGCCGGTGAGATCGTGTCCCGCCGAGTGGTGTAGTCACTGGTCGAGCTGATTCGGTTGCTGCGGCAGGCCCACCTGGGGCGCTGCTCGAGCGCCGGGCGGCTGGCGCGCGAAGTCGGAGGTGCGGTGACACGGCAGCAGGTGCGGGAGTATGAGCACGGTCGGCGCAGCCCGGATCCGGCGTCCTTCGTCAGGATGGTCAGGGCTCTGGGTGTGGAGCCGGCCCAGATCGCCGGGCCTGAGGTGGTGCGACTGGCGGATCTCCGGCACTGGGCGGGGCTGACGGGCGAGCAGGCCGCGGGCGCCTTCGGGTTCTCTCGGTGGCCGTTGCTACGGGCGGAGCGGCGGGACGGTGTCGGCGCTGGGCCTCCGTAAACCCTCCGGTGGGCACTTTCACCCTAAGTGCATAGTTTTATAGGTAGCGGGCGGTCATGTTCCGGGAGGCCGCCCTGCCGACTGCGCACACACCGTATGTCCTTACGTCCTTCTGCGGGACTTGCTCGACGAAATTCGGGAGGGACTCGTCGACGTCGGTCCTGCTGTGGCTGCCGGACGCGGCTGACAGGGGGCGTCCGGGCCGGTATGACTTCCGTATGGCGTGGCTGCCCCGCGAGGGCGAGGACCCGGTACGGTCCATCATGCAGAGCACGACTGAGGAGACGAACCGCGGCGCGGTGGGCCGTGGCTGAGGAGGAACGGGTCCGGCAGATCGGAGTCGCCCCGGTTCCGTTTCCCGGAGAGTCGTTCGTCAGTTGGGTCGACACGGTCGCGGTCGCCCTGCGGCTGCCGCGGGCGGCAGCTCTGCGAGCACTGGGGCTGTCGGGGAAGGCTAGCTCCGTACTTCGCGGGTGGCAGCGAAAGGTGAATTCCGGCGGCAATGCGCAGTTGTCTGGCCTCGCGGCTATCGGCGGCCATCTCGTTTACGCTCGCTGCGCCGCAGTGCGCGACGTTGCTTTCCTGGCAGGGTGGCGGCCAACTCGCCCACCAGGGAGACGTCGTGGCAATCGCCGTCTTGGCTGCCCCGGCACCACCACACCGGTGGGCCGGCCGCGTCCGTTTCGCCCTGGTCCCAGTCGTCAGTGGTCCCTGCGGGACGAGGGTGCATTCCAATCTTGTGTTCCGAGCAGATCGGCCAGACCCGCCAGAGCAACTCCATGATGGTCGACTGCGCCGCATCTGCGACCACAGTCAGGACCGTCGTCGCATCGTCCGGCTCTGGCGGGTCGCCCTCCTCCAGGTCGCACGCATTCACCGAATTGCCGTGCCAACGGCCGTCGGGCATCGCCACGTAGACCTGACCCCTGTCGATTCCGCTCGGGGGCAAAGGCTGCCGAGGCGGGTCAACCATCAGTATCAGTGCTTCTTGATCCGGCAGGGTCGCCATCAGGTCGCGATTGACCACAGCGAGTGCGGCCTCCAGCTTCGGCCACTGACCAGGCTCGGCCGGCCTGGGCTCCGGGAGATGCTGCCGGTCATGACCAGGACCGATGCTGAAATGCGAGGAGTAGTTCACCGGGGCATCGTCTCAGTCACCCCGTCTTTCACCGGTGACGGAGGGTGAAAGCAGCTCAGGTCTCTGGCCAGCGGGGGTGTGTGGGTTCCAAGCCGAGGAGGTCGAGCAGGTGGAGTTGAATGCCGCGGGTGATGGCGATGACGGGTGGGTCGGTGGCGCTGCCGACCCGTAGTCGCAGGTCGGAGAGGTGGTAGAGGATCATTCTGCCGGTGGGTCGCACCTTCTGGTTGCCGGGGTAGAGGCCCGGCATCTTCTGGTCACCTCCGAGGGCTTGCCGGACCTGGCGTTCGATCAGGCAGAACAGCAGCAGGGACAGGCAGATCACCGCGATCAGTGCGGCGACGCGCCTGTTGTCCTGCACAAAGATGGGGGTGACGGCCAGGGGGCCTTTGAAGTCGCCGTATCTGCGCTCGACCGCACCCTGGCCTTTGTGGCGGCGTAGCACTTCGCTGGGATCGGCCTGCTCAGGGGTGAGAGTGGTCAACAGCGCGTACCAGCCGTCGACGGCAGCCTCGGCCTGGAGCGCGTCCTGATCGAAGTGCCAGGACAGGGCGGGGCGTCCGGCTTCGTCTGTGGTGATGTCGGTGTGCAGGCAGCCGGAGACCCGGCGGGTCTTGGTAATCACACCGATGCGTGCGGCGATTTTCTCAGGAGTGTTGTAGTAGCGGCCGCCGGCCGCGTGCTGAAGCTTGTTGAGCTCCTCGCGGGCTTTGGCCAGGCGTTTGTCGCGGGCCCGCCGCTGGCCTTTGGCGTTGCCGGTGGAGTGCACCAGGATCCGGCGCACCTCAAGCGGGGGATCGCTCTTGCGGGGCCCGGCCAACCGGTGGGTGTCTTCCAGGACCCGGTAGGTCTCACACTGGCCGGCGGGGGTCTCCTCGTCGCGGGCCGGGGTGTAGTCCACTACGGTGGCCGCCTCGACATCGAGGGCTGCGTAAACGGCGTCGTCGACCTTGGAAGCGGGGACCGGGGCGATGAAATCGGTCCCCGCCTTGATCAGGGCAGTGACGTTGCCGTACGAGATCAGCTTGGAGTCCGCGATCAGCAAGAACTCCTTCGGCCCGGCCATCGCCCGCAGACTGTTCATCGTGCCGGTGATCTGGGAGATCTCCGCGGCTCCGCCGTCGATGACGCGAGACAGCAACGGGATACCGCCGTCGCCGGTTACTGCCAGGCCGGTCTGGATCTGCTTGAGGTCGTAGCGGCGGTCCTTGGGATGGCCGTGATTGATGCGGGGATACTCCTCGTCCTGGTCATCTGCCGGGTAGGCGCCATACAGCGACATGGATGTCATGTCCCAGTGGAACGTGGACACGTCAATGCCGAATTCGCCGATCGCCCGGGCACCGATGCTGTCGGT
The DNA here is from genome assembly GCF_053592055.1 of Streptomyces sp. NPDC002817. Lineage (NCBI taxonomy): Bacteria > Bacillati > Actinomycetota > Actinomycetes > Kitasatosporales > Streptomycetaceae > Streptomyces > Streptomyces sp. NPDC002817. The sequence goes on along the minus strand of NZ_JBSFUY010000048.1, from coordinate 17,485 downwards.
GATCTCCGTCAGGTGCGGGGCGATGGCGTCCAGGGCCCGTCCCAGACGGCCGTCGTTGAGCAGCTCCGGCTCGATCCCGAAGACTTCCTCCACCGCCCACTCCCCGGCCCAGCGATCAACCCGCCACAACGGCGCTGGCGCGGTCAGCCTGTTGGCCACCAGCGCCTCGATGACCTGGCCATGCGTGAGGTGGGCAATGTCGCGGCCCGGACACAGACGGTCGACGGTCCCGGCCACATCAAGCCGGCGCAGAAACTCGGCAGCGACAGGCAGAGCGCCCAGACGCCTCTCCACCACGGAGGTGACCACGCATTCCATGCGCGGACGCACCGTCCGCAGCCGCGAGGACCGGCACGACTTCGTCACACCCAGTCAACACGACCACCCCCGGACCGGACACGGCCAGGCAGCAACTCCACCCGACCCAGCCACCCGCGAAGTACGGAGCTAGCTTCAGCACCTATCAATTCCACCCGACCGTAGAGGAGTTGGAAGGCGTACGACTGCGGACCGGGCTGCGTCCTGCACAGGTTGAGCGGATGCTGTTCAGCCATTACGCCCCCACGGCTCTGCCGCAGCTCGCCCCGGAGAACGGGGCGGGGCGGCTCCGCGTGAACAATCCGTGGCTGCGGCGCGATCATTCGGCCGCGTGCCCGCTGTGCGTCCAGGTGTCGGGCGGCCGGTGGCTGCTCAGCTGGCGGCTGAAGTGGACCTTCCTGTGCGCGGATCATCTGGTCTACTTGGTGGACCGCTGCCCGCGCTGCGATTTGCGGCTCTACTGGCGAATCGAGGCGACCGGCACCGGGCAGCGCCTGCACTGCATCAGGCCGACGGTTCCCGGTCGGAGACGCTTGGGCGCCGGAGTGTGCGGGTTCCCGGTGGCCGAGATCCCGGTGATCCCCGTGGAGGCCGAGGAGGCCATCCATCTCCAACGGCGCGTCTCGACGCTCTTGACGCCGGCCGACGCGCCGCACAATGACACCTCGCGCCGCCTGCTGCAGCACATGTCTCGGGTCGTCCACGACGCCGCGACCCGGAAGAGTGCGGTCGGCTTGCTCGGCCGTATGGAGAACACGGTCGTCCGCTCTGTCTACGAGACCCAAGAGTTGCCCTGGCAGCCAATGCTGGGGTGGACGCTGGAACGCGGTTCGCCCGCCGCGGTCTCCGCACTGGTACGGATCGCTGCCCGGACCGTACTGTCGGACAACCCACGCTCTGGCCCCCTTGAGCGACGGAGCACCCGCGAGAGCGACGACGTTCAGCGTGTCATTGGTCTTGCCTCAGAACCTGGCGGCGCCCAGCTTGGTAGGCTTGGCCGACGTGCCCCCGGCACAGAGCACGCGGTCCGTCCTTCGCGTTCACGATGCCGCCGCCCCGTCCGGGTGGCACCCAGGCCGCGCAGGCGATGGCGCAGCACTTGCCGCCGAAGCGGTTGACCGGCGGTGCGTCGGCCAGCAGCGGCGGGAAGCACTCGGCCGACCACGAGGCCCTATCCGCCTGGATACGGGCATCTTGGGAAGCGGCAAGACCCCCCATCGTCGCGATCTTGACGAGGGCCGCAGTCAGCAGCGGATCGCCCGGGTACCACAGAGCACCACCATGGCCGTGCCACCGCCGGTGGAGCACGGGATCGGTGTTCGGCAGCGACGGGGCATCGTCAGCCGACGCGGATGTCCTCCAGCGCCAGGTGTAGGGACTGCAGGATGTCCTGAGCGCCTGGGTGGTGCGGCTGCTCGACGATTCTGTTGAGGCGGCGCTGACACCCCAGCAGATGCTCGTCAGACAACCGAGCAGGACGCATGTGGGCAACGACGCGCGGACAGGGATGCCCCACCTGGTGCGTGAGGTACTGCCCGCACACCACGGCATCCGTCGGCCCGGGAACGAACTGGTGCAGGCCCTTGCCGCAGCCTCGGCAGGCGCCGAGCAAGTACACCCTGTGGCGCGCGCAGGCGAAGGACCAGACCAGACGCCATCGCAGCGGCCAGCGTCCGCCGTTCTCACGCAGACAGGCCGGGCACGCGCGTGACCGGGAAGGCAGTGCGGGCCATAGACCGTGGGGGGCCAGCCAGGGGGCGGCGTTCCGCCTGCGCGGAAGAGAGGGCGGCTGGGGCAGAACGCCATCGACGTAGTGCGTGAGCGTCATCCGGCGCAGCCGCTCGGCGGACAGCCCCGGTGGTGATCTGGACACGGGTCGTCACCTCCGCCGTCACATGGGCACCGAAGCGTATGCCGGGCCGAGGGTTGACGGCGTCAGGACGGACGAAGGCCGCGATGCGCAATGCCTGCATACGGCTGACGAGGCTCAGCTGGGCGAACGCGTCCACCCAGCTGAACAGGGCCGCCGTGCTTGGTGGCGGTGGTGACGAAGCCGCTGTAGACCTTGTCGGCGAGTTTGCCCTGGGCACACAGGCCGCCGAGCGTGTCCATGAACTGTTTGAGCTGGGAAGAGATGTTGCCGAAGCGGGTGGGGGTGCCGAAGATCACCACATTGGCCCACTCGACGTCAGCCGAGGTGGCCACGGGGATACCGGCGTCGGCGGCGGCGTGCGCGGCCCAGGTCTCATTGGAGGCGATGGCCGCCTCGGGGGCCGGTTCGGCCGCCTTCAGCAGGCGTACCTCGGCGTCGGCCCTGTCGGCGGCTTCGGTGATCTCCTGCGCGATCGCGGCGGAGAAGCCGGTCGACGAGTAGATGACGGCGCAGGCATGTGGCTGGGCGGCGGCGGGCGATCGCACAGCGAGACGCCCGTCGCCGCTGTGTCAGTGAGCTGGGAGGACTTGCTCGGCCCAGATGGTCTTGCCGGTGCGGGTGTGGCGGGTTCCCCAGTGTGTGGTGAGTTGGGCGACCAGGAGCAGGCCGCGGCCGCCCTCGTCGAAGACGCGGGCCCGGCGCATGTGCGGTGCGGTGTTGCTGGCGTCGGAGACTTCGCAGATCAAGCTGCCGCCGCGGATGAGCCGCAATTGGATGGGGGGTTGGCCGTAGCGGATGGCGTTGGTGACCAGTTCGCTGACCACCAGTTCGGTGATGAAGATGGCCTCGTCCAGCCCCCACGCGGTCAGCTGGCTGGAGGCATTTCGGCGAGCTTGGGCAACGACGGCGGGATCGCAGGCGACGTCCCAGGTGGCGACCTGGTCGGCGTGGAGTGCGCGGGTACGGGCGAGGAGCAGCGCGATGTCGTCTTCAGGGCGTGCAGGGAGCAGGGCTTCGAGCACGGCGTCGCAGAGGGCGTCCAGGGAGGGGGCAGGCCTGGCCAGGGAGCTGCGCAGGGTGTCGAGCGCTTCATCGACGTCGCGGCCGCGGCTCTTGATCAGGCCGTCGGTGTACAGGGCAAGGAGGCTGCCCTCGGGCAGTTCGATCTCGCTCGCTTCGAAGGGCAGGCCCCCTAGGCCGAGTGGCGGGCCGGCAGGCAGGTCGAGGGTGTGGGCAGTCCCGTCCGAGGCGACCACAATCGGCGGTGGATGGCCTGCCCGGGCCAGGGTGCAGCGGCGGGAGACCGGGTCGTAGACGGCGTACAGGCAGCTGGCGCCGACCTCTCCGGCGATCTCGGCGTCCTCGGTGGTGCACGTTTCGGCGGACAGGCGAACGACGACGTCGTCGAGGTGGGTGAGGAGCTCGTCGGGCGGGAGGTCGATGTCGGCCAGGGTGCGTACAGCGGTGCGCAACCGGCCCATCGTGGCGGAGGCCTGCAGGCCATAGCCGACCACGTCGCCGACGACCAAGCCGATCCGCTCACCGGAGAGCGGGATCACGTCGAACCAGTCACCGCCTACGCCGGCCCGGGCACCGGCGGGCAGGTAGCGGTGAGCGGTCTCAACCGCCGCTTGCTGCGGGAGTGTCCGGGGAAGCAGGCTGCGCTGCAGGGTTTCGGCAGTGGTGCGCTCACGGGTGTAGCGGCGGGCGTTGTCGATGCAGACGGCCGCTCTGGCGGTGAGCTCCTCGGCCAGCAGCAGGTCGTCTTCTTCGAAGGGCGCCGAGCGCCGGTGGCGGGCGAAGAATGCTATGCCGAGAGTGACGCCGCGGGCACGCAGCGGCACTGTCATCACCGAGTGCATCCGGTACTCGCTGATCCAGGCGGCCACGGCAGGGTCGTGGGCCGCCCAGCGGGTGATGGCGGAGTCGGTCATGTCGTACGTTGCAGGGCGGCCTGTGGCCAGGCACTCGACCGGCGCGGAGAACGCCGGATAGGTGATGACGGCTCCCGCCTTGACCAGGGCCTCGGGGCAGTCCTCGAGGACGGACTGCTGGGCGGTGCGGCGCAGGGTGAGCAGGCCGGTCGGCAGTCCGGCGGGCGGCTCGTCGCCACGATGCAGGAACGTGAGCAGGTCGACGGATGTGTAGTCCGCGAGCCGGGGGACGGCCACTTCTGCCAGTTCCTGTGCTGTTTGTGTGATGTCCAGGGTGGTGCCGATGCGGGTACCGGACTCGTTGAGCAGCATCAGTCGCTGCCGGGCCTCATACTGCGCGGTGATGTCCCGCGCCACGTGGCACACACCGCGCAGCCGGCCGTCGCGGTCGTTCAGCGGTGCGACCGAGACCGACCAGGCGTGCTTACGGCTTTCGCCGGGTGCGCGGAAGTAGCTCTCCAGCTGCTGCGGTTCGCCGCTGGTCAGTGCCAGCCGCATGGCCGCCTCGGTCCTGTCGGCCTCGGGGCCCGTTGCCATCTCGGATATGCGCAGCCCGCGCATCTGGTCTTCGGGAAGGGCGAGTATGCGTTCCATGTCGGTGTTCGCCCGCTCCAGCCGCAGATCCGTGTCGTAGATGGCCAGGGCGTACGGCGACTGGGCGAATGCCCACTCCACCAGCCTTTGGCTGTGGCGGGCAGCGGGCGGACGCGGCACGGCCGACACCACGAACCATTCGGCGGTTCCGTCCGGTGCCACCCGGCGGTTCGCGAGCAGCAGTGCCTCCACGCGATGGCCGTCCCGGTGCCGGAGCGTTGCCCTTCCGCTCCATCTCTCCATCTGTCCGTCCCGGGGCTGCCGGGCCAGCTCCGTCACGTACTCGGCGAGTATGTCGGCCGCCGGCTTGCCCACGATGTCCTCAGAGCTGTAGCCAAGCATCTGCCGGGCGCCCTCGCTCCACCCCGTCACGATGCCCCACTCATCGGTGGTGGCCGTGGCTGCGAACGCGGCGCCCAGGATGTCGTCCGGCCGATCGCCAGGCGTGGTCCGATATCGCATGATCACCGCTCATCTCGCCCTTGACGATGTCGTGCTTCGTCTATCGCCATAGTGCCTCTAAACCCCGTCGGCGGCTTCCTGCCAAGCACGACACCCGCGCGTACACAGCTTCTCCTCGCTGAAGACGCGCACATGGCGACGCTGCCGACGGGGTTGTCCCGGGCTGCAGTCCCGACGTGGCCGGCGCTCCTGCGGTGCTGCCGCGTGAGGCCTCTCCCGCCTCGCGCTCATCTTCCGCAACGCCAACCGGCGGCGTGGCCCTGCTGCTGCGCGGCGGGAGGGGGCGTGTCGCCACCGGGCCTCGAGCCGTCGGCCTGTATCACACGACCGGCGGGTGACCGGCAGGGGAGCCTCCTGCGCCCCAGGGGCTTCACCGCAGGTGGTTTGTCCCGTATTCTGGGCTGACTAGCCTACCCGCAGTGGGAGAGTCCGCCAGTGTTGTCGGGCAGGGAGCCGGATCCGATGCAAGAGCTGAGCGTCCACGACACCCTTGGCATCCTCAGACAACCGTGGGTACGTCCGTCGCGTACGAGTGCCGGCCTTGGCTGGAATGGGCTTTACCTGTCCACTCAGGCCGAGCAGCCGTACCGGAACGCATTCGACGGTGCGCCGAGCCACCTGCTGATCCTGCACCTGGACGGCCCGGTCACGGTACGCCGCGGACGGCGGGGACTGACCGACACCCGTCGGGTACCGCCGGGCGGGCTGTTCCTGCACCCGGCGGGGACCGCGCTGGATGTGGAGCTGGGCGACCAGCTGCGGACCGTCCACGTCTACCTCTCGGAAGAGACACTGCAGCAGGCCGCCGGCGAGTCGGACGGGACGGTGCGGCTGACCGAGGAGTTCGGCGTCACCGATCCTCTGCTGGAGCAGTTGGTCCTGGCCCTGGACGGTGTGGTGCGCGACCGGGAGCCGGCCAGCCGCACGTACGCCGACCAGCTCGGCCTCACTATCGCCATCCAGCTGGCCTGGTGCCACAGCGACCGCCGTCGCGCTCCCGCCGCCCCTGCCCAGCCTGTCGGCCTCACCGACCGGCAATTCACCGTGGCGCGGGAGCTGATGGACGCGCGGCTGTCGGATCCGCTTCCGCTGGAGGAGCTGGCGGCTGCGGCGGGGCTGAGCGTCAGCCGGTTCGCCCATGCCTTCAAGGCCCGTACCGGGCAGCCCCCTCACCGTTACCTGATGCGGCTGCGGGTGGAGCAGGCCGCGCGGCTGCTGCGCACGAGCGTGCTGCCCATTGCCGACGTCGCCGCCTGTTGCGGTTTTTCCCACCAGGAGCACCTCACGCGTGTGCTGCGTGCCCAGCTGGGCAGCACCCCGGCCGAGCTGCGCCGGCGCGGATAACACCGTCGCGCATTTCGTGCAGCGGCGGCGGCAGGATTGTGCAGGAAATCCGGCGGCGATCGCCTCCATACTTCCTCAGCAGCGATCCCGAACAAGCCGGGCATCGCCATGCCACGCAGTACGGAGAGCCGCATGCGGGAATTCCTCTACTCCAGTACCACCGCACGAATTGTGTTCGGCGAGGGGACCCTGGACCGTCTTCGCCAGGAGGTCCAGCATCTGGGCCGGGCCCGGGCACTGGTCCTGGCCACTCCTGGCCAGGCCGACCTGGCCGAGCGGGCGCGCGAGACGCTGGGACCCCTGGCAGCCGGTACGTTCACCGGTGCCACGATGCACACCCCGGTCGACGTCACCGAACACGCCCGCCAGATCGCCGACGACCTGGACGCGGACTGTCTGGTCGCGGTCGGCGGAGGCTCGACCACCGGCTTGTCCAAGGCCTTGGCCGTGCGCACCGGGCTGCCCCAGATCATCGTCCCCACCACCTACGCCGGCTCCGAGGTCACTCCTGTCCTGGGCGAGACCGAAAACGGCGTCAAGACCACCCGCTCCTCCCCGGAGATTCTGCCCAAGACGGTTATTTACGACGTTGAGCTCACGCTCGGACTGCCGGTACCCCTGTCGGTGACCAGTGGCATCAACGCCATGGCACATGCCGTCGAGGCGCTGTACGCGCCACAGGCCAACCCCGTCACCGACGAGCTGGCACTCCGGGCGATCTCGCTGCTGGGCGGCGCCCTGCCGCGGATCGTCGCCGATCCCGCCGACCGCGACGCCCGCGCCGACGCGCTGCAGGCCGCCTGGCTGGCGGGTACCTGCCTCGGCACGGTCGGCATGGGACTGCACCACAAGCTGTGTCACACCCTCGGCGGTTCCTTCAACCTGCCGCACGCGCCCACGCACACGGCCGTACTGCCCCATGCCATGGCGTACAACGCACCCGGCGCCGTGGAGGCGATGCGCCGGATCGCCGGTGCGCTGGCCGGGCCGGCTGCCGGAGTCCTCCCGGACGCGCCCACCGCCGTGTACGACCTGATCGCCCGGCTCGGCGGCCCGCTGTCCCTGCGCGAGCTGGGCCTGGCCGCCGACGACCTTCCCCGCGCTGTGGAACTGGCCACTGCCAAGCCCTATCCCAACCCCCGTCCCGTGACCCGCGAGGGCATCACCGCCCTGCTGGACAACGCCTGGTCCGGCGACCGCCCGCCGCCGGCCGACCCGCTCGCCGCGCAGCTGCACACGCTGCTCGGCCAGGTCACGGCGAGCTTCGACCGCTCTCCCGGGCTCCGAACCCGGCAGCTGCTCACCGACCTGGTACGCCGCCTGCACAGCTTTGCCGCGGACAACGACCTGACCCAGGCCGAATGGCACCATGCCATCGACTTCCTCACCAGCACCGGCCAGATGTGCAGCCCCACCCGGCAGGAGTTCATCCTGCTCTCCGACACCCTCGGCATCTCCAGCGCGGTGGACGCCCTTACCAACTCCCGTACCGCGCAGGCCACAGCCTCCGCGGTCCTCGGCCCGTTCTACGTCGAGGGCCCGCCGCCGCGTGAGCACGGCGACGACATCGCCGACGGCCTGCCGGGAACGCCCCTGTACGCAGATGTGCGGGTCACCGACACGGAGGGCACACCACTGGCCGACGCGGTCGTCGACGTCTGGCAGACCAACGAAGACGGCTTCTACGACGTGCAACTGCCCGACCTGGACGGCCCCGTGCTGCGCGCCCGCTTCCACACCGACAACGACGGCCGGCTCACCTTCTGGTCGATCGTGCCGGTGGCATACCCCATCCCCGACGACGGTCCGGTGGGGCAGATGCTCAGGAACAGCGGCCGCCACCCCTACCGCGCCCCGCACATCCACTTCATGATCAGCGCTCCCGGCCACAAGGCCCTCATCACCCAGCTCTTCGTCGCGGGCGGTGACTACATCGACGGCGACACGGTCTTCGGCGTCAAGGACACCCTGATCGCCGACTTCCACGAACACAAGGGCCCCACCCCCGACGGCCGCCTCCTCGACGGCCCCTGGCAGCGGTTGGACTACACGTTCCGGCTCGCCTCCGCTTCGTAGACCTCTTCGCAGAAGCCCGGTGGCGGCAAGGAAATCCTTGCCGCCACCGGGCTTTGCGCATGTCGCCACAGCAGCCGCGGGCCTGTTGGGCAGCATGCGGCTGCCCAACAGGCCGAGCTTCGGCAACCATCAGCCCAAGGACAACGCCTCGACGGCCCGCTCCTGGTCGGCGACGTTCTTGAGTACGACGCCCAGCGTCCCGCGGGCCGTTTCACTGTCCAGCTCTTCACGGTCGAGGGCGAGCAGGGTCCGCGCCCAGTCGATGGTTTCTGCGATCGATGGTGCCTTGCGTAGGTCGAGAGCGCGCAGCGCGGCCACGGTCCTGACGATCTGCTCCACCAGTTGCTCGGCGGCCTCCGGCACGCGGGCGAGCACGATTTCCCGCTCCCGCTGCGGCGTCGGATAGTCCATGTGCAGGTACAGGCATCGGCGCTTGAGCGCCTCGGAAAGCTCACGACTGGCGTTGGAGGTGAGCACGACGAACGGACGCCGTACGGCGGCGATCGTCCCCAATTCCGGGATGGTCACCTGGAAATCCGACAACAACTCGAGAAGCAGGCCCTCCATCTCGAGGTCCGCCTTGTCCACCTCGTCGATGAGCAGCACGGTGGGCTCAGGGCGGCGGATGGCCGTCAACAAGGGACGGTCGAGCAGGAACTCCTCGCCGAACACGTCGTCGTGGACCTGTTCCCAGGCGGAGCCGTCGCGTGATGCCTGGATACGCAGCAACTGCTTCTTGTAGTTCCACTCGTACAGTGCCCGCGCCTCGTCCAGGCCTTCGTAGCACTGCAACCGCACCAGTTCGGCGCCGGTGGCCTGCGCCACTGCCTTGGCCAGCTCGGTCTTCCCGACGCCGGCCGGCCCCTCGACCAGCAGCGGCTTTCCCAGCCGGTCGGCGAGGAAAGCGGTGGTCGCGATGGAGTCGTCTGCGAGATAGCCCGTCGCCGCGAGCTCCTTGTGTACGTCGCCTATGGTCAAGAACCCTGTCATGAATGATGTCCTGTTCGTGCGGTGTGCGTTGGCGTGATCACAGCACTTCCTGATCGACGGCCGTAGGTGCCGGGAAATCCAGGAAGGGGTCGTGGGGAACGGCGTTCGCGGGCCGGCAAACCCGGCGGTCGGGGGCGTAGCAGGGCCTGGACAACCGGACGGGTGCGAGGGCGCCGCAGCGGTGACGGCAGGATCCGGCATCACGTGTCAGACGGCGATGTGGGTGACGGCGTCGCCGAGTTGGCGCAGCGTCGACACCTCGAAGACCCGGGTGGTGTGCGCGGCGTACAGGGACAGCGCGGAGTCGCCGGTGTCCCATTCGAGGCGCGGTTCGGGATTGAACCAGTACAGTCGCCGACTGAGCCGGTGCAACTCCTTGGCCTCCGCGAGCGCGGGCACGCGGTCGTGGGTACGGGCATCCCCGATCACCAGCACGGTGGTCTTCCCCGTGACGGCCTCCGGCCAGCGCCGCAGATACTCGCCGAACGCGCGTTCGTAGTCGCTGCGGCCGTCGGCGGCGACCAGGCCGCGGCGCCCCAGCAGGTGATGAACGTCGACAACGCCGGGCGATGCCTGAAGGAAGTCGGTGACCTCGACGATTCCGTCGATGAAGACCCACGACCGTACCCGGCGGAACTCCTCGTGCAGCGCGTGCAGGAGCGACAGCGTGAAGGGTGCGAACCGCGCGACAGATCCGGACACGTCGCACAGCACCACTAGATCAGGCTTGGACGGATGGCGCCGCTGCATCCGCGGCGTCAGCAGAACACCGCCATAACTCATGCTGTCACGGATGGTGCGCCGCATGTCGAGATGCCCGCGGCCACGGCTCCGCCGGCGTCCCAGCCGCGTGGCGATACGCCGGGCGAGCGGCCGTACGACGGCGCGCAGCGCGGCCAACTCATCCGCAGACGCGTACATGACGGGCACATCCTGCAACTCCTCCGGGGGAGGCCGGTGCACCGCGTCGTGGCCTCCCGCGTCATGCAGCCGTTCACGGACGAGCTGCTCCAGAATGCGCAGCACTTCTTCCAGCTGCGCCTGCGCCTGCGCATTGTCGAGTTGCCGCTCCAGCTCCGTCCGGTCCGGCGCACCGCGCATGAGCTGGTGGAGGACACGGCCGAGATCCAGGCGACGCAGCACGCGCTGCAGGTGGTGCCGCTCGCTGCCCGCTGTCTGGTCGTCGATGCCCGCCCAGCGCTCCACCGCGTCATCGAGCGCGACGGCGACGGAGTCGTCGTCGCCCCGGCGCAATGCCTCGGCCAGTTGGTCCCGCAGGTCCCCCACGCCGGATGGACGGCTGCCACCGGCTGTGTCCGGCTCGGGTCCTCGCCGCTCGGCGCGCGACGCGGGGAAAAACAGGTCGAAGAGTCGGTCGAAGACATGGCCCTGCGCGTCCCCCTTGAGCAGTGCCGCCCGCAGCGCAGCCCGCACAAGGTCGCGCCGTGAGGAATCCACCGCCGCCAGCGCGGCAAGGGCATCGATCGTCTCTCCCGTTGACACGGAAACACCTGCAGCGCGCAGGCCCCCACAGAAAGCGACCACAATTCCCGCAGCCGTGGACGGTGACACCGGGTGGCTGTACGATTTACGATCGTTAAGGGACATGCCAGAAATGGTAATTGATGGGAGTTATTTATGATAGTGCCGAACACCCTCCTGGATCTCGGGCTCACACTCCGGGCAGAGCACGACAGCGAGCGGTTGCGGCACGCCGCGCTGCTCGCGGCCCGCCTCGGCTTCCGGTACGTGTGGCTGCCCGCCCCAGAGGGCACTGCGGTGCCGGATGTGGCCGCCCTGGTGGAGAGCGCGCGACCAGGTCGGGTGGGACTCGTCGTCGGCGGCAGGGCGGAGTCCCTGGTACAGCGCGTCACGGCACTGTGCGACGGCGAGCTGCCCCACGACCTGCTGCTGGAGATCCATGCACCGGCAGGGCTCCGGGACCGGCTGGTCGTTGCTGTCGGCGGGCCCGAACAGTGGAGTCAGAGGGTCTTCGTGCCCTGGTACGACGAGGAGGCCGCCGGCCACGTGGTCGTCGCCGACCAGGCGGCGGACCGGGGTGCGATGCTGAAGGCGCTGGCCGCCGCGTCTGAGCGGCGCGGCGGCCAAAGGCGCTCCCCGGTACTCTCCGTCGCCCTGACGGTGTCCATCGGCCGCACCATGAGCGAGGCTGAGGCGCGCGCGCAGCGCGACCCTGCGCTCTCCGGAACGCGCCACCCGAAGACCACCGGTCTTTTCGGCACTCTCGAGCACGCCCAGGAGCAGGCGCTCGAGCTGGCCCGCGCGGGCGCCGACACCCTGCGGGCGACACTTGCCGACGAGCAGGACGCCGCAGACCTGCTCGCCCAGCTGCGCGCGGTCGCGGTCGGGCCGACGCCCCTGCTCCACGCCCGCGTGCGCTAGCCCCCTGGACCGGCGTCCCGTTGCCGCCGCGTTCCGGCACCAGCACACGCGTTTTTCGTGCAGACGGGGCGGCAGGAACGTGCAGGACCCCGCATACGGCGCTGCGCATACTCGTCGGAGTGGTGCACGACACGCACCCCAGAGCCGCGCATCACGGAGAGCCAAATGCAGGAACCCGTCTTCTCCGCCCCACGGGCGAGGACCGCGTTCGGTGCGGGACCCCGCAATCACCCCACAGGTCGTGTGCCTGAGCCGCAGTCGCACGCCGTTCGAGAACGCCCCTGAGCCGGCCGATCCGGCGGATTCGGTGCGGCATGTCTCCGACTTGCCTGCCGCCGCGATGCGCTCTCGGCGCATTGGGAACGGCGAGAAATGTTATGTGCAGTAGCAAAGTTACTGCTCTCTTTAATGGTCATTCGTTGACGAAAGAATCGCTGAAAGAAGTGGAGTGAGGCATGGCTTTGTCAGCCCTCAAAGGCAAGGAAAAGTCGTCATACGTCACGCGGTTCGGCTCGCTCGACCATTACGAGAAGGGCGGCGTCGAAATCGTCAACGACGACCCGCGGCACTACGCCTTCTCGAACGTGTTCGAGGTGGCGAGCAATGCGAAGCCGTACGAGAAGGTCGCTGTCGGCAAGAACATGCAGTACGTCCTGGAGGCGATCCGCGCCGAGGGCACCAGCGAGTGGCGCACGGCAGCCCATGACGAGTTCGCCCTGGTGATGGACGGCGAAGTGGAGATCACTCTGGTCAAGCTGGACCAGAGTCCCCTGCCGGCCGACGCCGGGGGCTCGGTGGCGCTGGCCGGGGAGCCGGTCGGCCGCCGCATGGGACGCATCGTGGCGCGCCGCGGCCACATGACGCTGCTGCCGGCCGGCGCGGCGTACCGCTTCTCGGCCGAGCGGGCGAGCGTGATCCTTCAGCAGACCATCGCAAGTCCGGACACCCAGTACCGCTGGGCCGAGATCGCCCAGTCACTCTGAGCCAACAGCCTTTCCACACGCAGGGAGAGACCGACCATGACCACGACCGCTGAACCCGCCGTCATCGCGTCCCAGCCCAACGAGGTGGGCTACCGCGAGTACACCCTCGGTCAGTTCCACTTCCGCCGGGACGAGTACTTCGCCTACATCACCTGGCCCACCGGCAGCCACATGATGAGCGTGGACTCCTTTCTGCGCGCGATGCAGCGTGACATCGCGTGGGACTTCTTCTACGGCACCGTCAACTTCGACGGAGTCTTCGGCACCGTCAACCACTACGGCAAGGTCGACATCTTCGCGGGCCGCTACAACGACGCCTACCGCAAGGCCGAGCTGGACTACAGCGAGACCGTCGAGACCCCGCTGATCCGGGAGACGTTCACGTCCGTCCTGGACGACTGGACCAACGAGACGTTCGACCCGTTCGCCTCCCCCCACGAGACCGGCTCTGCGTTCGGGATCAAGAACGGCGACAACACTAAGGCGGTCCGCCGGGAGCGGGTCACCGCGCAGCGCATGGTCGGCCTGCCCGGTGACGCACCGCTGCGCAGCGACGACAACGGCTACCCGGTGAACCGGATGCTCGCCGACGTGGTGCAGGACGAGCCGCTGGTGGAGGCGGAAGAGGGCTTCGAGGGCGAGGTGTCCTCCTTCAACCTCTTCGCCTACCTCTCCCGGTCGGACGTCACGTGGAACCCGTCGGTGGCCAGCGCGTGCAAGGACTCGCTGTTCTGCCCGACCACCGAGGAGTACATCCTGCCGATCATCCACGGCAACGATCGGGTCGAGTGGTTCGTCCAGCTGTCCGACGAGATCACCTGGGAGGTCGAGGACCGGGACACCGGTGCGGTGCGGTCGCGCGTGGTGATGAAGGCCGGCGACGTGTCCGCGATGCCGGCCGACATCCGCCACCAGGGCTACTCGCCCAAGAGGTCGATGCTGCTGGTCTGGGAGAACGCCAGCCCCGACCTGCCCGACCTGATCGCCAGCGGCAAGACGCCGACGTACCCGATCGACTTCTGACCCCCCGTTCCCGGGCCGCGCCACGCGCCCACGGCGACGCGTGGCGCGCCCCGATCCACAGCGGAGAGAGAACACTGTGCAGACCAAGCTCTTCATCGGCGGCGAGTTCGTCGACGGCGCCGACGGCACCACCATCGATGTGTATGACCCGCATGACGGCAGCCTGCTGGCTCAGGTGGCCGAGGCCCGTGCCGTCGACGTGGACCGGGCGGTGGACGCCGCCACCAAGGCGTTCGAGACCTGGCGGCACTGGTCGGGCGAGCAGCGCGGGCGGCTGCTGCTCAAGCTCGCCGACGCGATCGAGGAACACGCCGAGGAGTTGGCGCTGCTGGAGACCCGTGACACCGGGCACCCGATCCGCGACACCCGGGTCCTGGACGTTCCGCGCACGGCGGCCACGTTCCGCTATTTCGGCGGCATGGCGGACAAGATGCAGGGCTCGGTGATCCCGGTCGAGCGCGGCTTCCTCGACTACGTCGTTCGCGAACCCATCGGCGTGGTCGGGCAGATCGTGCCGTGGAACTTCCCGCTCATGTTCACCAGTTGGAAGATGGGCCCGGCGCTGGCCGCCGGCAACACGGTGGTGCTCAAGCCGTCCGAACTCACTCCGCTGTCCACCCTGCGGGTGGCCGAGCTGATGGCCGAGGTCGGTTTCCCCCCGGGTGTGGTGAACATCGTCACCGGGTACGGGGCGACCTCCGGCGCGCGCATCGTCGAACATCCCGGGATCGGGAAGGTCTCCTTCACCGGGTCCACGGCCGTCGGCCAGGGCATTGCCCGGGGGGCGGCTGACACGCTCAAGCGGGTGCACCTGGAGCTGGGCGGCAAGGGCGCCAACATCGTGTACAGCGACGCGGACCTCGACGCCGCGGTGCAGGGCTCGGCGTTCGCCATCTTCCACAACCAGGGTCAGGCGTGCATCGCCGGCAGCAGGCTGATCCTGCACGAGTCGATCGCCGACGAATTCCTGGACCGGTTCACCAGGCTGGCCCGCTCCGTGCGCCTCGGCGACCCCAAGGAGCCGACGACGCAGATGGGTCCGCTCACCTCTGCCATGCACCGCGACCGCGTCCTTACGTACATGGACGCGGCGCGCGCCGACGGTGACGAGATCCTCACCGGCGGCAAGGCGCCCGAAGGCCCGGAGTTCGCCGACGGCTGCTACCTGGAGCCCACGGTGATCGCGGCCGATCCGGCGCACCGCGTGGCCCGGGAAGAGGTCTTCGGACCCGTCGTGGCAGTGCACCGGTTCCGCACCGACGAGGAGGCACTGCACCTGGCCAACGCGATCGAGTACGGCCTCGGCGGCGGGCTGTGGACCCGTGACCTCTCCCGCGCCCACAAGGTCGCCCGTGAGCTGCGTTCCGGCATGGTGTGGGTCAACTCCTACAAGCGGGTGAACCCCGGCTCGCCGTTCGGCGGCGTCGGCCGGTCCGGGTACGGCCGCGAGATGGGTTTCGAGGCCATGCACGAGTACACCGAGGCCAAAGCGGTGTGGATCAACGTCGATGCCGAACTGCCGAGGCTGTACGACCAGGGCTGAGCGCTGCTCGCCGTCCGGCTCCGGGCCTCGCGTTCACGAGATGGTCACCGGTCGGGTCGTCTTCGACTCGGCGTCCTGAGCCGAGTGTCCGACGAGGTACCTGGCCGCCTGTGTCGGCTCGGAAGGAGCATGAACGCAGCCGTGAGCGCATCCAGGCCCGGCTGGGCAGTTGACCAAAGAGGTGACGGGGCGGACGAGTTCGCCTCTCGTGCGGTGTTCACCGGCCCCTGATGATCCGGGCTGTGGCGTTCGCTGTCGCCGATGACCGTCACGTGGACCTTCTCGATCAGATGTCGCGCCAGTTGCTTGCGGTCCATCTCAGGGGTCGGACGACGCCTGGCGGAAGACGGGCAGATCGCCGCCAGTGGCCGGAGCCGCTCGCGCTCGACGTCGTGGGTGAGGGTGCGAGCCGTGCCGCGAGAAGCGGTAGTTCTCGTCGGGCCGCTGCCTTTCGGCCGGTGTGATCGGTTCGCCGCGGGACCGGCGCAGGGCATGGTCTGCAGGCGTTGGCCGGGGCCCCTCTTTGGGGGGCCCCGCCGCGCGTTGGTGTGCGCGCACGACCATGGAGCATCGGACCAGCCGGTGCTGTGACCGGGAACGTTCGCCGGTTGGTGTTCGTGTCTGGCGTCTGCAGGGAGGCGAGCTCAACCAGTCCGGGTTCGCGCCCGGGCGGGAGGGCGGAAGCTGCAGCGGATCGTGCGTCGAGTGGCACCGATTCCGTGCGGTTCCGCCGCGCGATGATGCAGCTGGCCCCGGCCGACGACAGCACGGCTCTGGTGATCGCTCCTCTGGTGCACGCGGAACCGTCGCCGCCCCCTCCTCCCACCAGACGATCAACCCGCTGAAGCCGCTCGACGGTTCTTCCCCACCGGATGTCCGGAAGAGTCCCACGGACTCGGAATCGGACTCCGAGGCCGAAACGGAGCGGATCGAGTACGCCATCAACGAGCGCCCGGACCGCAGCTTCGCTTTCGACGAGCTCGGTCCCCTCGGCATCCGCCCGACCGCCGCATCGTGCCGGGCGAAGCAGAAACATCCCGACCGGCTGCCGACGACCTACCGCCGCACCCATGGCTTGCCGACTTCTACGGTTGCGAGCCGCCGCGTCCTGGGTGCCCGAAGGCCGCAGGTGAAGTCGTGGGGGAGGCGGGGCCGTGGAGCATGAATCCCAGGCCGAAGCGAGTCCTGGTGCACAGCACCCGGTCCGGTCCGGTCGTCTGTGCGGGCCTGGGCGAATGCGCCGGGTCAGGATCCGTCCCTCGTTCAGTGCGGCGTAGAACCCGGCGAGGCCACGTGCGGTGGCAATGCCGTTGGAGGCGGGCAGTTCGGCGGCCCGCCAGGCCGGGTCGTTCTCGTCAGGGGAGGGCAAAACGGCGCCGAAGGCGCGGCGGATGAGAGAGGCAGAGTCGGCATTATGCCGCAGCGATGCTCGGGCGAGGGTGAGGGCGCGGGCGCGGCGCCCCGGCCCTCGCCTGCAGGGGTTCGACAAGGACGATCCGGCCGGCCTTGTCCTGGTGGTCTGTTGGCAGGCCGATCCACAGGTGAAGGTCGAGCAGGTCAGTGAGGTCTTCGGCACGTACGGTGCCCAGTGAGCGGCCGTCCCCTCGGCGGACCGATCCCGCACTGTTGCTGACCGACTTCGACATCGGCGTGCTGGTCCACTCCTCAGGCCGGTGTGCCGGCTGCATCCGGTGTGCCGGCTGCATGGGGAGGGGGCAGCCTGTTGCACGGCCTCGCCCGTCTGCAGCGGCGCGGCCTCGGACCGCCGGGTGACGTCAGGTTGACGCTGCGGTCACATCCCTCGGGGAGGGCGGTTGACGCCGCCCTCCCCGAAAGGTGGATCTGTGCATGTCAACGGTCATTGAGATGCCCAGGCGGGTGGCCGTTGGGTGTCCAGGCTGGTGGCCATCAGAAACCCAGGTGTGTGGCCAGTGGTGTTCCT
>NZ_JBSFUY010000047.1:0-53407 GCF_053592055.1 Streptomyces sp. NPDC002817 | reverse complement strand
TCGGACGACGCAGGGACACTGCTGTCGTCATCGATCACCCAAGCCTCGATCATGAGCACGACGATCTCACAGCCGGATCTGAGAGACAGTGCCTATCCGTCGATGACGCATGGCGTGAGCTCGGCGATGGTCTTGCTCGACAGGCCGACAAGCGGCGCGGTTGGGGTCACGGAGACAACGACCAGCGGTGATTGGCAGGCCGGCGTGGACGGCCTTCGCCGGTGCCGTCGGTGCACTGCTCATGTCAGCGTGTACCTACCCCGGCAACCCTGCGGAGTTCGGCTACAAGAAGACGGCCGGCGGCGACATCGTGATCGCCTACCCACGGTGTCCTGGGTACACCGTGTCCGGCGGCGCTGCTATCTATGCCCGTGCTGACGACGAAGGGAAAATCGACTTCAAGACTCTCTGGCAGGCTGACCGACAGGCCTCCAAGTCCGTGGAAGCCGGAGTGTTCACCGTGGGAGTCCCGGAAGCTTCCAGACCGAGAAGCGACCGCTGAAGGGGGAGTTGCCCAACGGATTCCACGTCGAGGTCACCGAGACGTCCCAGGGCCGTACGGAGCACGGCAGAGACGGCTGGATCGACCTCAAGCGCCTGACGTCTGAGCCCCTCAAGAACGACGAGTTCATGACGAACGAGGGGGAAGTGATGACGCGGGCCGAGATATCTGACCAACTCAAGTGCGAGAGCGCCGGCCCGACCTCGTAGGCGAGGGAGCGCTTCACCCTGACACTGTGCCCGCCGGGCCCCCCGTACGGGCGGGCACAACGTTGCCGCACGGGCCGGTCGTATCGCTTCGGAAAATGTCGTCTACCTGCACAACCCTTTCGCTGTCTGGAGAGTCTTGCGGGCACGTCTGTGACGGTGTCCTGTCACGTCCCGTGTCGCGTTCTCTGGAGTTGCCCGTGCGTAAACGCACTCTGCTGATGTCCGCCACCCTGCTGGCCTCCGGCCTCACACCGCTGGCCATGGCGAGTGCCGAGGCCGCTGTCGGCACACCGGGTGACGTGAACAAGGATGGTTACCGCGACGTCGTCATCTCGGCTCCGGACGCCACCGTGGCGGGCCGCACGAAGGCCGGGGCGGTGGTGGTGCTCTACGGCACGGGGCACGGCATCGATCCCTCCAGACGCACCGTACTGACGCAGAACTCGACCGGCGTCCCGGGAACAGCCGAGTCCGGCGACCGGTTCGGCGCGGCCGTCGTCGTGTCGGATCTCAACCGGGACGGCTACAGCGACCTCGTGGTCGGCTCGCCCGGCGAGGAGGTTTCGGGGGACGCCGGCGGCGGCTCGGTCACCGTCGTCTACGGCACATCCTCTGGCTTGACGAAGGCGAAGCCGGTCGAGGACCCATGGCCGTCGTCTCACGACGCCTACGGGCGGACTCTTGCCGTGGGAACCTACAACGGCCTGAACCCCGTCAACGACGGCAAGCTGTCGATCGTCGTGGGCGCCAACGACGCCGAAATCACCTTCATGCCCGCCGACCTGTCCGGGCAGTCGGGGACCTCGGGCAACGGGTTCGCGTTCAACCCCGCCTACGGCATCGTCGCGCTCACGGCGATCGATCTGCCCGCTAGTGACGACGATCGCCTGATCGTCCACGGCCGGGGCGTCGGCGACGGCGGCTGGGGCTACGACGGCACCGGGGACGACCCGCGCGCCTATTTCGCCGACCCGGCCGGGTTCGAGGATGCCGACCTGCCCGCCGGTACCACGTCCGCCGTGGGGGACCTGGACGGCAACGGCTCCCTGGACCTCGTCATCGGCAATGCCGAGGACCCCTCGCAGAGCCCGGGCGCAGCGCTCGGCGGCAAGGTCACCATCTACTACGACGCCGGATACTCGGGCTCCTCGAGCCGGGTGCAGACCATCACCCAGGACACGGCGGGCGTGCCCGGGTCCGGTGAGGCCAATGACCGCTTCGGAGCTTCCGTCGCGATCGGCGACACCGACAAGGACGGCCGCGCCGACCTCGTGATCGGCGCCCCGGGCGAGAACGGCGCGAGCGGCGCCGTCACCGTCGTACGCGGCACCGCCGATCAACTGGACGCCGCCCACGCCCGCACCTGGTCGCAGAACACCGCGGGTGTAGCGGGCAGCTCAGAGACCGGCGACGCCTTCGGATCGGCCGTGCGGATCGTCGACACCAACAAGGACGGTTACGGCGACCTCCTTGTGGCTGCCTCCGGCGAGAACGGCGGTGCGGGAGCGCTGTGTTCGCTGCGCGGCTCGGCCGTGTCCGTCACCGCGACCGGCTCCACCAGCGTCAGCACCGGCGCACTGGGCCTCGGGTCGGCCGGCGCCGCGCACCTGGGAAGCGTGGTGACCGGTCCGTGATGCACCCCCGCCCCTTCTCGCACGCCACCGAACCCGGAGCCGTCATGACGCACCACGCGCCCGTTCGCCCCCGCCGCAGATCCTCCTCGCGCCTGCTGTCTGCCGCGATCGCCGTCAGCGCGACCACCACGCTGACCGCTGTCGTCCTGCCCGCCGGACTCGCGGCAGCCGCCGCACCCTACCGCGGCGCCAACACCCCGGCAGTGCAGGACGACTTCAACGGCGACGGCTACCACGATCTGGCCGTCGGAGCCCCCGGAGCCGCCAACGGCACGGTGGAGGCTGCCGGCGCGGTCGTCGTGCTGTACGGCTCGGCGAACGGCATCTCCGCCTCCCACCGCACGGTCATCACCCAGGCCACCACCGGAGTCCCCGGCAGCCCGGAGGAATGGGACGAGTTCGGCCGTGCGGTCACCTCGGCCGACCTCGACCGTGACGGCTACGCCGACCTGCTGATCGGCACACCGTCCGAGTCCGCCGGCACCATGGGGGGCGTCGGCTCACTGACCGTGGTGTGGGGAGGCTCGGCCGGCCTCAAGGGCGCGGCCTCCATCTCCCCGCCCACCGGACTGGACGAAGGCTGCGGTTTCGCGGCAAGTCTGGCCGTCGGGGACGTCACCGGTGACGGCGCACCCGACATCGCCGCCACCGGCAACTGCGGCGCTACCACTTACACCGGACCGTTCACCCGCACCGGCACCGCGGCGCAGCGGAACTTCGTTAACGCCCTCGGCACCAACCGCGGTGTCGTCATCGGCGACGTCGACGGCGACGGACGGGCCGAGCGCTTCTGGCTGCCCGGCCCCACCGACGGAGACGTGAGCGGACCCGTCTATGCCGAGGGCCACGACGGCCGCTACACCGAACTCCCGCTCGCCGACGGCCTGTCGGGCCAGATCGGCGACATCAACGGCGACGGCTACGGAGACCTGGTCACCGGCGTGCCCTACGACGCCTCCCTGAACCCGGGCGACACCCCCGCCCACCGCGGCGGCGAGATCCAGGTCCTCTACGGCAGCGCGCAGGGCATCACCCCCTCACAGAAGCCGCAGGTCATCCACCAGGACACCGCGGGCGTGCCCGGAACGGCCGAGGACGGCGACCAGTTCGGATCCTCCCTCGCCATCGGTGACACCAACGGCGACAAGTACGCCGACGTGCTGGTCGGCACTCCGGGAGAGGCCGTCGGGTCCGCCCAGTACGCGGGCGGGGCGACCCTGCTGCGAGGATCGGCCGCCGGTCTGACCACGACCGGAGCGACGGCCTACACGCAGAACACCAGCGGCGTCCCCGGGACAGCCGAGAGCGGCGACCAGCTCGGCGCTGCCACACACCTCGTCGACGTCACCAAGGACGGCAAGGCCGAGGTGATGGCGGGCACCCCCGGCGAGAACCACGACGGCGCGCTGTGGACCGCCCGGGGATCCGCCTCCGGCCCCCTCACCGGCGGATCCACCGCCATCAGCGGAACTGCCGCCGGACTCAAGTACAAATACACCGACATCGAATTCGGCGCGGCACTCCCCGCGGCCCGCTCCACCATCTGACCAGCCGAACAGCAACCAGCGGTGGCGGCGTGCCCCGGAGCCGGGCCGCCACCACCGGGACTCCTCGCTCGGCTGCAACGCCAAGGGCTCCCAGGAGGACGTGCGGACGTGCGGACGTGCTCTAGGTTGACTGACGTGAGCGAGTGGGGGCGGAGCTATCGATATGTCGGGCCGGCCGAGCTGAAAGCGGCAGTCCGGCCCGGTGACAGCGGGCGTCGCATCGGCTCGGCGGCTGACTTCAATGGCTTGATCAGGGAGCAATCGGCGACGGAGCTGACCGAACTGTTTACCTTCGTGGTCGGCATGGATGGCGTCCTTCGGCTGGCGCCGTGGCGAAGCGAGCACGTGGCCTGCGCGGGCGGCGACATGGCTGAGCGACGGCGAGATCAGCTTCGTACGTGGGGCAGACCGGTGGACCGTGAGCGAGGTCGGCAACCAGTCCACCGGCTGCTGCCCGGACGTCACCTCCTGGACGGAGGTCTCCCGCGCTCTGGACGCAGCAGAGCTCCGGCGGCCCTCCGGCTTCACCCACGAGGTGGTGTTCCGGCTGTGCCCCAACTGCCAGGAGCACAACATCGTCCGTGAGGACGACTTCGTCTGCGTCTTGTGCGGCAGCGATCTCCCCACGGCGTGGAACGCGGACTCACGGCATGACGGCCAAGGCGATACAGCCGATGAATGACGAGCCCGCGCCTGGCCAGGACGTTGCAGCGCAACATGGGTAACAGCGCTTTCGCACGTGAGGCATGTAGCCGATGGCACGCGAGACGTACGGTTTCGGGGCGGCCCTCGTGGGCTCGCCGCATTCGCCAGGGCAGCGTCAGCCGAACCCGATGAGCGAGGTGGCGACGCACACCGTCGGCCAGGTTCCGGCCGCTTGATCACCGACCGGCAAAGCCGGGAGCCCCTGCTTTCACAGCGCTTGTGACCTGCGGCTATCCTTTCGCCGCTGTCGTGCGGACGAACGTGAAGCCGTCCATTCGCCTTGGGGGAGGGGATCGGCAGCCATCCATTCGCCATGGGGGCACATTGAACCTGCGTACGCGCCGCAGATCCGCGGCGCTCACCACTGCCGCCGCACTCGCGGCGGGCCTCATCGCCGCGCTTCCCGGGCCGGCCGACGCCGTTCCCGGCAACTGGCCGGCCACCGACGGCAAGCTGCTCTACACGGACGTCGGCGATCAGATGGCGTTCGTCCGTCCCGACGGGTCATCGTGGTCCCAGTTCCACCCGACCGGACACCAGGGCGCCTGGTCCGCCGATGGCAGCCAGATCGCCTTCGTGAACCCTCACGACGACCATCTCCGCACGGCGTGGGCCGACTCCGAGGACACCGGTGTCGACTTCGCCATGCCGTCGGGCAGCGGCTGGCATCCTGCCGATCCGACCTTCTGGTACGGCGGCGGCGACATCGTCTTCACGGCCGGCGGCCGGCTGCGGCTGACCGCAGCCGACGGCACCCGCATGCCGAAGGCCCTGTTCGGTACCGATGTCGACGGCTGCGACTCCGAGCCAAGCGGCGCGGTGAACGGCATGCTGGCCTTCGTGCGCACCGGCACGAGCTGCGGGACCGCGGGTGCCCCTGCCGTCTGGGTCTACGACGGCCGCTCCGGGGCGTTCACCAAGCTGGCCGACGACGCCAAGGACCCGAGTATCTCCCCGGATGGCCGGTCAGTGGCCTTCACCCGGTCGGTCGATGGGCACAGGCAACTGTTCAAGGTCAACACCGACGGCACCGGGCTCACTCAGCTCACCACGGACGCCGTGGACCATCATCGGCCCGCCTGGTCGCCGCAGGGCAACCGGATCGCGTACGACGTCTACATCTCGGGCGACCCCGACGTCGCCGACGGACCCCAGGTGCGCATCCACGACCTCGGCACGGGCACGATGACGCGGGTACCCCAGGACACCGGCACCGACGTGGCCTGGCAGCCGCTGAGGAACAACGCGATCTCCCGGGTCTACGGCTCCGACACCTACGACACCAACATCGCGTCGTCCAAGTGGACCTGGAACACGGTCGGTGCCGGTGCGGCCGGCCTGCCGAACGCGAACGCGGCCGTGCTCATCAGCAAGTCCGACGCGGCCTACGCCACCACCGCGACATCGCTGGCCGGCAAGAAGCGGGGGCCGGTGCTGATGACCTCCGGGACGGTCCTGGATTCCTCGGTGCAGACAGAGCTCAAGCGCATGCTGCCCAAGGGCAAGACGGTGTACCTGGTCGGCGGCACCAAGATCCTCAGCAGCGCGGTGGCGTCCAAGGTGACCTCGCTCGGGTACGTGGCCAAACGGCTGTCCGACGTCTCGCGCTACTCGACCTCGGTGGCCGTGGCCAAGGCCATCACCAGCACACCGAAGTACGTCTTCCTGGCAACCGGCACCGACTACCACAACGCCCTCGCGGCGAGTTCCGCTGCCGGTTCGATGGGCTCAGCCGGTACCGCGACCGTCCTGCTGACCGAGGGTGGGACCATGACCGCGTCGGTCCACGGGTACCTCAACAAGTACAGTCCCGCCACGACGAAGATCATCACAGTGGGGACCGACACCGAGTCGGCGCTGACCAAGGCGTACAAGGCCGGGAAGATGCCGAACTGGCCCGGCTCGTTCAGCTACTACCGCGTCACCGGCGCCACGCCGCAGTCGAACGCCATGCGGCTCGCTGACATGTGGTGGTCGCTGCCGTCGAACGCCGCCGTCGCCTCCGCGGGGAGCTGGCGGGGCGGTGTCTCCGCATCCTCGGCGATGACCACCCACGGCCCGCTGCTGTGGACCGACGTCACCGCACTGTCGTCCGACACCAAGCGGTACCTGATGCGCATGTCGTCGAGCATGTACCACGTGGCCGTCTTCGGCGGCTCGGGATCGGTCGACGCCTCCGCCATCCCCAAGATCGGCGCGGCCATCGGCGTGGGCACCAACTACGTGTACACGTCGTACTACAAGGGCGTGGCATCGCAGATCCCGACCACGCAACCACTGCCCGGCGCCACCGGGCCCACGCCGAGCCCGGACCTCGCGCCCCTGCGGGTGGCGACAACGCGGTAGCCCTCACGGCCGGCAGGGCCCCGACCGGTCAGCCGCTCGGGGTCTTCAGCGCAGCCGCATGTCCGATGCAGCCAGCACACCCCCAGCCCGCAGAGGCCGGGCCCGTATCCAACACAGCCTCCAGCACACGCAGTTGGCGCGCTTCGCGCTTGCACCGGGCACAGCCGGGGCCCTTGGGGACCAGGGCCTGCCGCCTACCCGAAGCCAACGCCCGTCGCCAGCGGTTCGCCGACATCCGGGCCACCCTGACCCGCCGGGCCGCCTCCCCGTCACTGGCCCCGGCCTCGATCAGATCGGCGGCCGCCAACCTGACCCGCTCACGCCGAACCCGCTCCTCCGCCGTCAGCCATCCACCACCGGGACACCTCATCTCTACGGCATAGCGCGGCCTACGACAGCCGTCACAACCCCACGTAACCCAGACCCTTAAAGATCTCTAGCCTGACTACAGGTAGCCGGCCACCACCAAATCCGGGCCAAGGACATGAGGATGCCCAACTGTCGCCCACGGCCGCACCTTCTACCAGCGCATGCCGAGGGCATCGAGGTCCGCCCAGCGCTCTGCCGGCAGCCTGACCGCACGGCGCCAGGTGTTGTCCAGGAAGGACCTGAGCTTGATCTCCTCGCCGTCGACGACCTCGAGTGCTTGCGCGCCGGCCGCGGCCTGGACCTGTTGCAGGAGGCGTTCCCAGGTGCCGTCGGCCGACCACAGCCGGTGGCGTTCATAGACCGTTTTCCATGGCCGAACCGCTCGCAGCCGGTAGTCGCCGGGGCCGCTGAACGACAGAACGGGGAGCTCTTCGTCCAGGTCGTCCATCGTGCCGCGGACCACCAGGTCGCCGGAGACGGAGTGCGCCGAAACCTCCACGACCTCCTGCCAGTCACCCTCGCCGGGTACCGGCTCGGTTTCGTGGAGGGTGAGCGTGACGTCGACGGCCGAGGCGGCCGTCGCGGTGCACCGCGCGTGTCAGGCCAGGGACTTCTTCCCAGGCGGTCGGCTCACAGCACCGTCGGCGGACGTGCGCGTGTGGATCTCGGTAGGGTCAGAAGCGTTGACTGACCGTTGACCGAAGGGTGCGGGCATGCCGGTGGTGAGGCGTCAAGAACTTGAGCCGTATGTCGAGTTCTACGCCCTGTGGGCCGAGGACGCCGATGAAGAGGAGCCCGCAGAGAGTCCTGAGCCCGCTGAGGCTGAACTCCTCGAAGTGCGTGAGCGGCGTCTGTGCTTCAGGAGCGGCGGTCACACACATCATGCGTCCTTCACCGCGGAGGTGTGGGACCAGGAGCCGTCGGCGGACGAGCGGGAGATCTGGGAGTCGAGCGCGGATACCCAGTGGTATTGCCGCTCCGGGGAGATGGCGCTGTGGTCGTATGGCGGTCCGAGCGAGCCGGTCGTGGAACTGGGGATGGCGGACACACTGTGGCGGGTGCGCGCTTACGTGAGCGGGCAGGAGCGAGTACGCGAGCTCGCCCAGCAGGAGGTGCCCGCCGGGGTGGAACGGTTCCTGGTCCAGTTCTGGCCGGTGTGACCTTGACCGAACAGATAGAAGCACCCCCCGGACGGGCGCAACGATTCTCAGGCACGCACGGATTCCACGCCTTCGACGCGAAGTGGTGAGCCAAAGCGCGATGGTTGTCACCGAGATCGATGGGGCCGAGTAACGGGGTGGCCGCCGCTGCTGCCGCTCTCTGCTGCAACGGCCTTCGCAAGGCGGGACCTGCGACTCAAGGGGCCAGTACCGGCTTTCGGTGGCGGAGGAGGGTCGCCTTCGCCACCGAAAGCCGAAACCTGGGGGGCACTCAGAGTAAGCCAGTTCAGATGTCACCCGATCGTGCAGCAGACCCGTTCACGGCCTATCACAAGTAGCATGCCGGCAAGCTGCGTTCGCCCCCTGCTCGTCCGACGAAGAGGAAGACTCGTGCGAAAGCCCCTGATAGCGATGGGTGTGGCCCTGATGGCGACCATCGGGTTCGCCGCGCCCGCGCAAGCCGCTGTGACGATGCCCTTCAGCATGGCCTACGGCAACAGCACCATCGCCGGAACCATCCACTTCGGCGACGGGTACACCGCCAGCGTGAACGCCATGGTCCACGCGGCGAGCGACGCCCGCCGGGGTTACGCCTACGGGGTGAACGGCTTCGAGGAGAGCAACCGTCCCTACAGTTGGTGGGCCTGGGCGGGCGGGCAGGACGAGCCCCTCGCCGGATCGATGACGATCCCGTGGGAGGGCGGCGTGCGGAAGGTCTACATCACAATGGAGGACGGGAACAACAAACCGGTGGCCAGGGTGGTCTGCACTCGCAGTGGCTGTACGCGGGTAATCTGAGCTGACTGCCTGATGCCGACCGCGGCGGGCTGAGCGGGGGAGCCAGGTTTCCCGTTGGTGCTGCGTTCCCTCTGCTGCTGCATCAGACCTCACCTGAGCTTGGCGTTTAAGAAGCCGTATTTCAACCGAACTTGATCGTGTGATTCCTGCTGGTCAGGCATGGTCTCGCTCGGGGTGAGGCAGGCATGCGGCGTCTTGTGTCGGCTTGATGGTCGAGGGGTGCGCGGTGGCGTCGGTGCTGGGAATGCTGGAGGAGCGAGAGGCGGCTGACCGGGTGCGGGTGGAGGGCCTGCGGGAGGAAGTCGCGCGGCTGGCCGGGGTGTTGGAGGCTGCGGAGATCGAGCTGGACCGGAGGGTGATCGCGAGGGAGGAACTCCTCGAGGCCCTGGCGGTCACTGCGGCCGGGTCGACTGCCGTGACCGAGGCCGGGACGGAGCGGGAACCCGCGTCCTCACCCGTGCCGGGCTCGACGGTGCCGCCCTGGCGGGACGGGTTGGCAGAGACGGTTCTGGCGCCGGACTACCAGCGGCTCCTGGGTGTGCTGGAGGAGGGGCAGTCAGCGGGCAGGGGGCCGCTGAAGGCCAGGGAGATCGCGGTGGAGCTGGGCTTGGAGACGACGCCGGCGAAGGTCGAGGGAGTGCGCTCGAAGGCCAGGCGTCTGGCGGAGCGCGGGTGGCTGGTGCAGGAGTCGTCGGGAGCGTTCAGCGCCGTTCGGCGGCCGGTGGCCGTGCAAGACGCCGGCTCATCCGCGTGATCATCGACCATCGGATCATCGCTTCGCTGGTGGCGGGCAGGGTTTCGTAATCTCTCGCCAGGCGGCGGGAGTTCATCAGCCATGCGAATGTGCGCTCGGCCACCCAACGCCTGGGGAGCACCACGAATCCCTTCATGTCGTCGGTGCGCTTGACGATCTGCAGGGTGAGGGCGAGTTTCTGTCGGCACCAGTCGACGAGGTCGCCGGTGTAGCCGCCGTCGGCCCAGACAAGACAGATGTCGCGACGCAGACGGCGCAGTCGGGTCAGCAGGCCCGCGGCGGCGTCCCGGTCGCCGATGTTCGCGGCGGTGACCGCGACGACCAGGAGCAGGCCGAGGCAGTCGGTCACGATGTGCCGCTTGCGGCCCGGCACCTTCTTCCCGCCGTCGTAGCCGCGTGAGGCGGCCGGCACCGTTGCGGCGGCCCGCACCGACTGCGCGTCGATGATTCCGGCCGTGGGCTCGGCCTCACGGCCCTCGCACCTGTCCGCGCAGCCGGTCATGGAACTCGGTGATCAGCCCGTGCTCGCGCCAGTGGCGGAAGAACGCGTAGACCCGGCCCCAATCGGGGAAGTCCGCGGGCATCGCCCGCCAGGAGATCCCGCCCGCGACCAGATACCGGATCGCGTCCAGCAGCTGGCGGTGGCAGTAGCCCACCGGCTGCCCGCCCCGCCCCTGAAGCCAAGCCGGCACCGGCAGCAACGACCGGATGGCCGCCCACTCCGCGTCCGTCATGTCCGACGGATACCGCCGCACCCGATCGGGATGATCGGTCGCATTCCCGTACACGTGCGCGAGGCAATCACACGATCGAGAGCCCGAGTTGAGAACAGCGGGCGTGAGCGCGTACAACTGCGACAACAGGGCCTCCCGTGCCCGGAGCGAGGACAGATGATCAGTTGTTCCCGGCCCGCACCAACCACTTGAACATCGAACGGGACGGCAGCCACACCACTCCCGCACCGTAGGTGGTCTCTCGCCTGCCTGCGCCAGAGGTGTCATCTGAGTTGATCGTCGTCAACGCTTCCAGCACGCGCGGGTCTGCGGGAAGCTCGAGGAACGTTTTCTGACCGTCCGTCCGTCGAACAGTCCCTCAACACCCTATGCCTGTGCACGAGATCAAGCGTCTCGGCCTGGGCGGGCTTGCGCTTGGCGCGCTCCCCGCCGATCAGGTGCCTTGTCGACGAGGGCTTCGCAGTCCTCCCCGGCGACTTCGGAGAAGGGACGCCGGCAGGCCTTGCAGTAGGTGTCCAGGGCGTCGATGCGCTGCTCGGTCTTCGTCTTGAAGGAGCCGCGAAAATCCACAACGCGGGCAACGGCTTCTTCGACGACGCTTTCGGCTGCTACAACCCAGGTGTGGTGGTGCTTGGTCGCAGTGATGGAACGGGACGAGGACTCGTCGGTCACGTGCAGGTCTCTCCCTGAGAATTCCGGGCCCGCTCCAAGGCCATGTTCAATCTGGGAGACGCGGCAGTGCCTTGTTCCGTTACGTCAACTCCCGGGCACAGCCGCCGCTGAAGGCAGTCGGCCGCGCCCGGGAGCGCTACGCGCCGAGGGCCGGGGGCACCGCGGCGTGCGTGACCCCGTCCTCAATGCAGGCCATATCTCCCGTCGCCAGGGCCTGCAGGCTGATGAGTAGACGCGCCCGACCTGTTGTCCACTGGTCAAGGAACTGAAGAGTTGGCATGACGCGTACGGTGGCCCGAGGGTCGCGAAACACCAGGGCCGTGGCCTCGTCGCGGGCCATGGGCGCGGCTGCCATGACATGGGTGACTACTTTTCGGCGTCGCATCTGCACCCAGTCGACGGCGACGCGCCGCAGGAGCCTCAGCCCGCCATAGGGATGGGCAAGCATCTGGGAGCTGGCTTCCTCTGGTGTCTGCCCGTCGCGCACGCCGCCCACGGGAAGCATCAGCAGACCGTGGAGGTCGACGACGGTGATGCAGTCGGCTCCGACCGGGACGAGCAGCGAGACGCCAACCACGGGTGGCCGCCAGTTTTCGTAGGAGGCGTGACGGCTGCGCTGCGTGGGCGCGGTGGCCGTTGCGGTGGGCACTAGGCTTGCTCGTTCTGCACGGCAGCCACGATCTGGTCGAGGTGCCGGGACTGGCTGGTGCTGGGGATGGGGGCGATGTGGGAGCCCTGGGAGAGGAGCCAGTGCAGCGGAGCGGCGGGCCCGTGGACGCTTGCTATGACACCGGCGCCCAGCGGCCGGTAGGCCACGTACGGGATGTTGAGGTCGCGGCACATCTCCACGGCCGGGTCGTGGCAGTCGGTGGTGTTCAGCGCGTTCTGCACCGCGGTGACGGGCCGGTACTTGAGCACGTACCGGATGTCTTCGGGCGTGACCTTCGAAAGGCCGATGTACCCGATCTTTCCCTCGTCCTGCAGGGCATGCAGCACGGCAATCTGGTCGTCGCGCGAGACTTCGGGATCGATGCGGTGGAGGTAGCACAGCTCCAGCCGTTCCACGTGCAGGCGACGGAGGCTTGCTTCGACGCTGGCTCGCAGGTAGAAGGGGTTGCCAAGTGGCTTCCACTGGCCGGGGGCAGGGCGAGCCATGCCGACCTTCGTGGCGATCAGTAGATGGTCGGGGTAGGGGTACAGAGCTTTTCGTATGAGGTGTTCGACGGTGTGGGGACCGTAGGCATCGGCGGTGTCGATGTGGCTGGCCGTGGGTGTGCACAGCCTGGCGCAGCACGCTGAGAGCTGTGTCGCGGTCGTCCGGGTCACCCCACGTGCCGGGGCCGGTCAGGCGCATGGTGCCGAATCCCAGCCGGGAGACGGGTTTCCCGGCGATGGTGATGATGCCGGCGGGCGGTGCGGGGATCATACGAGCTCCTGCTTCAGGCAGTGCTGGACGGCGACGTCAACGGCGTGGGCCTGACTGTCGGGGTCGCTGGTCACCCTCTGGTGGGGGATGGCCTCGTTGGCCAGCAGACGGTGCACGCGGTCGTTGACGAGGTGCCGGAAGTGCCCGTCGTAGTCGTGGCTGGTATCGACGGGCACGCTCGCGTCGAGCACAGTCGCGAACAGCAGGTCGTACTTGGGGAGCTGCGTCGAGGCGAGGGCCAGCAGACGCTCGCGCTCGAGCCGGGGCGGAGTCTCGGCCCGGAACGCCATCGCCGCCTCGAAGTAGGCGATGGCGTCGTGGGCGGCGCGGTCGATGAGAACGACTTCGGCACCCTGAGCGGCGGTATGGGTCTCGTCGAGGATGCCCTGCGCGATGATCCACTCGGTGGACCGCACGGTGTGGTTCTGCATCTTGGGTAAGCCGGCCGCAGCGGCGCGTTTGCCGAGCTGCCCAGTGCGCGCCACGGTGAGGCCGTAGCCACGCAACTCCATCTCTATGCGCTTGAGGAGCGTCGTCTTGCCCGTGGAGTGGGTGCCGAGCACGGCGATCCGCAGGGGCTGTGAGGTCACCACAGGGTGGGGTCCCTTTCTGGTTCGGGGGCGCCGGGCAGGCCAGGCGGCACGGCCGCAGCGACCAGCTGGTCCCAGGTGTCGTAGCGGGAAGCCATGGCGATGAGGAGCTGCGCAGTGGCGAAGGCGTCGAAGGTGGCTCGGTGCCGGGCGCCGGGGGCTTCGCGAGATCGAGGCTCCGACGCTTGCGATGCGTGCCAGGTCGCCGCTGGTAAGGGTGTTGCCGTGCACGAACAGTGTGCGGTCATCAACGAGCCCTTTCGCCAGCAGTCGAGTGACATACCGAGTGCCTCTCGTGAAGGGGCCGTTGGCGACGTGGACCGTGAAGCGATGCGCGTCCAGGCGGCGGGCCAGTTCCACCTCGGGCACGGTGTAGTGCAGGGGGCAAAGAGGAATTCGCTGCCACTGAGCTTGACTCTGTCGGGGATCTTGGAGTTCCTCGGTGCGGCAGCATGATCAACGGGCATGCTCGGGTGGTTCCGTCGACCGATGCAGTTGTCGAGGTGCCCGTTGTCCCTTCGCCCTCGTTCCGGTGAGCAAGTCCCCTCTCTGACCGCGCAGATCGCGCGGGCGAGCAATCCGGGCGGTACGACGGCGATATGGGTACGCGATCGCCTCGATGGGCTGTGGTGCGACGAGGACTTCGCCGACTGGTACCCGCGGGATGGGCGCCCGGGGCTCTCGCCTGCTCAACTGGCCACCGTCTGTGTGCTGCAGTTCCTGCTCGGCCTGTCGGACCGGCAGGCCGCCGAGGCGGTCCGCTGTCGCATCGACTTCAAGTACGCCATGGCGATGGAACTGGACGATCCCGGGTTCCACCACAGCGTGCTGGCCGACTTCCGAGACCGTCTCGCCGAAGGCGACCGCGCTGATCGCCTCCTCGACCTCGCGTTGGCCCGCCTCACGGAGGCCGGACTGGTGCGCGAGCGCACCACGCAGCGCACCGACTCCACCCACGTCCTGGCCGCGGTGCGCGACTTGACCCGCCTGGAACTGGTCACCGAGGCGGTCCGCGCCGCACTCGAAGAAGTCGCCGGTATGTCCCCTCACCTGCTGGACGAGCTGGTCGATGAGGAGTGGGGCCGCCGCTACGGTCGGCCGGTCCGCCTGGGCAAGAACCCCACCAAGCCCACGACCAGGATCCTGGCCACCGGGAACGATGCCGTCCGGCTCCTGGAATACCTCTACCAGCACGGAGCAGGCCGCACGTCCGGCCCTCGCGTCCAGGCCCTGCGCCAGATCATGGTGCAGAACTACCACCGTGACCAGGCAGGCCGGCTGCGCTGGCGCATCGCCGAGAAGGAGGGCGGACCCGGGCTGCCGCCCTCGTCCCGGGCAGTCGTCTCGCCCTACGACACCTCGGCCCGCTATGCGAGGCACGGGCACATCATCAGCTGGAAGGGGTTCGCCGCTCATCTGACGGAGACCTGCGCTCCTGGCGGCCCCAACGTGATCACGGACGTGGCCACCACCGCGGCCACCACCCACGACAGTCAGGTCCTGCCCGGCATCCACACCCGTCTGGCGCGGCGCGGGCTGCTGCCCGCCGAGCATCTGGTCGACGCCGGCTACACGTCCCTGCCCCACCTCGAACAAGCCACCCGTGAACACCAGGTCACCGTCTCCGGGCCGCTGCGGAGCAACCCCACCCGCCAACACCGGCAGAACGAGGGCTTCGCCCGGGACGACTTCCACATCGACTACGACCGTCAGCAGGTCACGTGCCCCCAGGGGCAGGTCAGTGCGGGCTGGCACGGCCCTTACCCAACCTCGTCACCCACCGCGGCCCCGCTGATCGTGGCCAGGTTCACCAAGAGTCAGTGCCGTCCCTGCCCGGCCCGCACCCAGTGCACCTCCACCGCTGACAGCGCCCGAACCGTGGGCTTTCCCCCGCGAGAACTCCGTGACCTGCAACTTCGCGTCCGCGCGGAGCAACAGACGCCCGAGTGGAAGACCCGCTATGCGGTCCGCTCGGGAGTGGAGGGCACGGTCAACGAGTTCGCCCACGGACACGGCATGCGGCGTTGCCGCTACCGAGGACAAGGAAAGGTTCACATCCAGCACGTTCTGACGGCCATTGCCGTCAACATCGAGCGCCTCAGCGGACTGCCACCGGCCGAAGAAGCACCCACGTCCCGCCGACCGACTGCCTTCCAGCACTACCTCGACCAGCGCGAGATACCCCGGCTGAAGTCCTGGCGAACCCTGGGAACCTGACCGGCATCTCCAAGATCCCCGACAGAGTCAAGCTAAGACTTCATACGCTGCTGAAATTGCCCGCCGAAGTGACTCGGACAAGTGACGACTGGCATGGTGGGAGGACACCGCGCGGGAGTGTGGTGATCCGCTGCCGCAGACGATGGTGGCGGAGGCTTGAGCGGGCCCGGAGCGGGTGGCTGCGATGCAGCGGGGAGAGCATGCGGAGTGCCCGGTGTGCGGGCGGTCGTGGACGATAGTCCAGGCGGTGGGGCGCGCCAAGGGGCGGGTATCAACGTTGCCGCTGAGGTTCCTCGCGGCGGGGGCCGCACTCGCGACGGGATGCTGTTGGTTTATTCGGCCCTCGCGTGACGTCGGTCTCCACGATCTGGTTGTGGTCGTGGAGACCGGCGTTGTTGTGTGGGGTGGGTGTCGATGTCGATGCAGCCGAAGGGTCCGGGGGAGATTCCGGCGGAGACGGTGCGAGTCGCCCGGGCGGCGTTCCCGAAGGGAAGCCTGGCGATCCGGGTCCGGGACGAGCTGGGGCCGATGTTCCGCGACGAGGACTTCACGGATCTGTTCGCCTCACGAGGCCGGCCTGCCTGGTCTCCGGCCGGGCTGGCGCTGGTGTCGGTGTTGCAGTTCGTGGAGGGGCTGACCGACCGCCAGGCCGCGGAGGCGGTGCGGGCACGGATCGACTTCAAGTACGCACTCGGGCTTCAACTCGACGATCCTGGCTTCGACTTTTCGGTGCTGTCGGAGTTTCGGGACCGGTTGGCCGGGGCCGATGGCGGGCGCCGGGTCATGGACGGTGTGCTGGTGGCAGCACGCGAGAAGGGGCTGCTCCAGAGCGCGGGCCGGGCCCGAACCGATTCCTCGCATGTGCTGTCGTCGGCGCGTGAGCTGTGCTGGCTGGAGCAGGTGGCCGAGACGCTGCGTGCGGCGTTGAACGCGCTCGCGCAGGCCGCTCCGGACTGGTTGTCGCAGGTGGCGGAGCCGGACTGGTTCAGGCACTACGCCACCCGGACCGAGGACTCCCGGTTCCCCAAGGCCCGCGCGAAGCGGGACGAGGTGGGCCTGCGGATCGGCCGGGACGGGACACGTCTGCTGGAAGAGGTCTTCGCCGTCGGCGCCCCCGTAGCACTGCGTGCACTTGACGAGGTGGAGGTCCTGCGCCAGGTCTGGGTCCAGCACTTCCACCGGGTGGACGGCGAGGTGATGCGCAGGGGCCCAAAAGACCGGCCGCCGGGCGCGACGCGCCTGGTCAATCCCTATGACCCGGAGGCCCGTGTCGGCATCAAACGGGACACCATGTGGGACGGATACAAGGTTCACCTCACCGAGACCTGCGGCGAGGTGGACGTTCCGAACCTGGTCACCACCGTGGCAACCGTCGCGGACAACGCGATGAACGAGGAGATCCACACTTCCCTCGCCGCCCGGGACTGCCTGCCCGCCGAGCACTGGGTGGATGCCGGCTACCCCACCGCCGCCCACGTCCTCGCCGCCCGCACCCGGCACGGTGTCGAGCTGCACGGGCCACTGGTCGGCAACACATCGTCCCAGGCCAAGGGCGCTTTCGGGCTGGACGCGTTCACCGTCGACTGGGAACACCGGCAGGTGACCTGCCCAGGCGGAGCCACCGCCACGGACTGGTATCCCCGCAACGATTCCAAGGGCCTGCCGGTCGTCCGCGTCAGGTTCCCCGCCGGCCGCTGCGGCCCCTGTCACCACCTGCGGGACTGCGTCAGCTCGACCACCGGCCGCCGCCGGGAACTCATGCTGCGGCAACAGCAAGCCCAGCACGACGCCATCCGGCACCTCCGCGCTGAACAGCAGACCGATGCGTGGAAGGAGCGCTACAAGATCCGTGCCGGGGTCGAGGGCACCATTTCCCAAGCCGTCGGGCGCTGCGGCCTGCGCAGATCCCGCTACCGGGGCCTGACAAAGACCAGCCTCCAGCACCAGCTCACCGGAGCCGCGATCAACCTCACCCGCATCGACGCCCACCTCACCGGTACACCCCGAGCCCGCACCCGCACCAGCCACTTCGCAGCACTGTGCCCCGCCGAGCTGACGCTCGACGGGGCACAAGCAGGGGCCGAATAAGCCAACAGCATCTCTATGGGCGCGGCCCCCGCTCACAGCTCCAGCACCAACCGCTCTCCTTCCGGTGCGCGCGAGACGCAGGGCAGCATGGCGCCGGCCGCACGTTCGGTGGCGGTGAGCCGGCGGTCACGGTGATCGACATGGCCATGGGCCACCTGTACCCGGCAGGTGCCGCAAAATCCCTGGCGGCAGGAGAACGGCAGGTCTGGCAGGGCGTCGTGAAGAACATCCAGGGCGGAGCGGTCGTACGGCACTGGCAGGACCCGTCCGGTGTCGCCCAGTTGAAGTTCGAAGGGACGGCCGTCCGTGATCGGGGCCGGGGCGAAACGCTCGAAGTGCAGGGCGGACGCGCGGCTGTCACCGAACGCGCGCCGAACGCCGTCGATCATGGGCGCGGGTCCGCAGCAGTACACCGCACCCGTCGCCGGGCTCAAGCTCAGTAGATCGGCTGCTTCGGGCACGTCGGACTCGTCGTCAGGACGAATGGAGACCCGGCCAGGGGCTGTGGCCGCGAGTTCGGCCAGCTCTGCCGCGAAGGGCATCGAGCCGCGGCTACGGCCGGTGTGCACGAGCCGCCAGTCCAGTCCGCGCCGGGCGGCTTCCCGGGCCATCGGCAGGATCGGGGTGATTCCGATGCCGCCCGCGATGAGCAGGATGGATGCTTCGGCGGCGAAGGGGAAGGCGTTCCGGGGCCCGGTGATGGCGACCCGCATACCGTCTGCGAGGGCGTCGTGCACCTCGGCCGAACCTCCTGCGCCGTTGGCGATGCGGCGCACCGCGATGCGGTACTGGTACCGGTCGGCGGGGTCGCCGCACAGGGAGTACTGCCGCTTGCGGCCGGTGGGCAGGTGCAGTTCGATGTGGGCGCCGGGCTGCCAGGGCGGGAGTGTTCCCCCGTCGGGTGCTGCCAGCCGCAGGGAGACGACGTCCTCGGCCTCCTGGTGCCTGGCGGCGACCACCAGTTCCCGGATCGCGGGTATCTCGGTGGCCGGCGGGCGCCTGGGAGGAGTGCTGCGCCGCGCTAGGCGCGTGACCGCGTTGTCGCTGAAGGCCGCCAGCTTCTGCATGAAGGAGTCGCTGCGCGGTCGGCCGTACAGGTCCGGCGGCCGAGTGACGGGTGTGCTGATGTCCATGGGATGCCTTGCTGGTTGCTGGGTCATTGGGCAGCCGCTCGGGCAGCGGGGGATGCCGCCAGGTAGGCGACCGCCTGCTGGGTCGAGCCCTCCTGGGTCGGGTGGTAGCCGGGGCGGAAGTAGCGCAGTACCGAGCGGGTGAACGCGACCGGTGGCGGCAACAGGTTCTTGCGGGCGGCGGTCAGGTAGTCGCGGAAGCGGACCTTGACGAGGTCGTCGAGTTCGGGGTCGGCGCTCATCAGGAAGCGGACTCCGCGGATCCACAGCCGGGTCAGCACTGGAGCGGTGACGAGCATGCCGGCCACTCGGCGCCGGTACCGGGGATCGAGGTGCACCAGTAGGTCGAATGCGACGGAACGGTGTTCGACCTCCTCCGCGCCGTGCCAGCGGAACAGATCGAGCATCGCGGGGTCCGCGCCGGCCTGGTCCAGGTGCCCGTTGCTGAGAATCCAGTGACCCATGTACGCGGTGAAGTGCTCGAAGGCCGCTATGAGGGCGAGCCGTTGGAGGAGGTGCGCGTGTGTGGCGGCCGGCGTCAGTTCCGGCCGGTCCCCGAGCACCCTTCGGAAGATCCATTCGGACTGCACGGTGTACGGAGCCGGGTCCAGCCCCTTGGCGAGCAGGTGCTCCAGGACCCCCTGGTGCGCCTCGGCGTGCATCGCTTCCTGGCCGATGAAGCCGCGTGCGTCCTCGCGCAGCCGGTCATCGGTGATCAGTGGCAGTGCCTGCTCGAAGGTGCGCACGAACCAGCGTTCGAGCTCGGGGAGCATGAGGTGGAGCACATCGAAGGTGTGGGTTGCGAAGGGCTCACCCGGCAGCCAGTGCAGCGGGGTGGTGCCCCAGTCGAAGGTGACGTCCCGGGGTTGCAGCACCAGGTCGTGGTGGTCGATGGGTTCGGACGGACGGTGCGGGTGGGCAGGTGCGGCTCGGAGCATGACAGGTTCCTCCATCGGCGATCGCTGTGTGCGAGGGGGCGGTCAGGCAGTCGTCCAGTACTGCCGGTCTGTCAGATCGGGTGCGCGGTGCGGTCCGGAGTGCGGCGGGAGCCGTCTTCGATGCCGTTGGCGAACTCCGCGATCCGCGACGCGACCTCCTCGGGGTGGTTGAGCTGTACCCAGTGCCCGGCGTCGATCGGGCGCCGCTGTATCTGGCGCGTCCAGTGCTCCACTCCGTACGAGAGCACCGGGGTGACGCAGAAGTCGCGGGTGGGGATGATGAGTTGGATCGGGACGGTGGTCGGGCGGTCCCGGGGATGCAGCAGGCGGGGCAGCATGTTGGCGCGGTACAGCGCGGTGCCTGACACAGCGTCGCGGGTCAGCGTCGGCGTGGGGTAGGGGGTGTTGCCGGGTACGCCTTGGGAGCCGGTGAGGAAGGTGCGCCAGCGGTGTCCCAGTGCTCTCCAGGTCAGGGCGGGGAGGAGCGGGAAATGGAAGTAGGCGATGTACCAGGACCGTGCGGCCTGCCTCAGCATCTTCGGCAGATCCGGATGCCGCGGCCTAAGGCGGGCCCGGATCAGGTGGCCGACGTGGTCCAGGCAGGGTCCGGAGATGGAGGTGAACGAGGCGATCCGCCCGGCCAGGCGGGTGCCGGTGACCGACTCCCAGGAGTGGATCGATCCCCAGTCGTGTCCGACCAGGTGCACCGGGCGGTCGGGGCTCACAGCGTCGAGGACCGCCTCCAGGTCGGCTTCCAGTCGGGACATCCGGTAGGCGCGCAAACCCCTGGGCCGGTGCGAGGCACCGGCTCCCCGCACGTCGAAGGCGGTGACGTGGAAGCGGTCGGCCAGGCGCTCGGCGACGGGGTGCCACACGGCGCTGGTGTCCGGATAGCCGTGGACCAGCACCACCGGAGGAGCCGTGGACGCTCCCCACTGGTAGGCGGCCAACTCCACGCCGTCCGCGGCGATCCGGCGGGCGGCCAGGCCGGTCATCGGCCACCTCCGGCAGGGGTCAGTTCGCCGTAGTTCAGACCGCCGTGGAAGAAGCTGGGCTGCACAGGCCAGTGCCGCTTGAAGGGGGCCAGTTCCGAGGAGGGCAGGATCTGCAGCCAGCGCGGATCGCGCCGGCTGGGGTCGGCGAGAGTCTTCTCCTTGACCATGGAGTCGTACTGGTCGAGAGAGTCCTCCAGGGTGTTGGCGTTGGGAACCACCTCATGGCCGTAGAACGCGGCGTGGCGGCGCACCCCGGGGATGCGGGAGAGCTCGGGCTGCCAGTTGTCGGCCGAGATGCCGTTCTCGGAGGAGACCCACACGCCGTCGGGGGTGTTCAGCACCAGGGAGTGGTTGCCGTCCGTATGGCCGGGGGTCCACAACAGGCTGACACCGACGCCGAGTTCGACATCGCCGTCGAAGGCGGTGACGCGCTCGTCCGGTACCCCGTCCATGCCTCCGTCGACGTACCAGGCCCACTGCATCGGATGCGTCGATGCGAAGGTGCCCAGCTCCCTGCGGTGCACCAACAGTCGGGCGCGCGGGAACAGGGCTTCGCGGGGCGCCCGTTCGCCGGGAATGGTGCTGGTACTTCCCATGATCATGCGCACGTCCTGGACGTGCAGGTGGTCGAAGCTGACGAAGTCCACGTCCTCGGGTCGCAGACCGCAGGAGGGCAGGACGGTGTTCGGGTCCTGGTAGAAGCGGGCGAAGACGTGCTCGGTGAGAAAGTCCCCTGCCAGACGCTTGAGCTGTGCGTAGAACGGTGCTTGAGCCGTTCCGGCGGCGACGGTCGGCTCCCACACCAGTGTTTTCGGCTCACCGTCGAAGCCGTCGAACTGCACGACGAGCATCCGGTTGACGATGCTTACGAACGGGTTGACGGCGAGCGCGGCACCGTGGAAGCCGAACCGGGTCGGGTACGGGGCAGCTGCGATGTCGAAACTGCGGACGGCGTGGATGCGGCCCTGCTGGACGAAGCGCTCACGGTAGGTGGCCGCGGCGCTGCGCACGGCGCGCAGCCGGTCACCGCGGGGCCATACGTCGTGGACACCTTCGAATTCGGGGATGGGACGCGGAGCGGCGTCGTCCTGGGCTTTTTCCGCGCTGGGCGCCGGTTTGGGCGTGGTGGTCACGGGCTCAACTTTCGGGATGGCGGGCGGTTCGGGTGCGCTGCTCGTAGGCCGCGCGGACCGACCGGTCGGACAGGGCGGCGAGCTGGTCGGGGACGAGGAGGTGATGCAGGGCGTCGCGGGCACGGCCCGGCAGCACCGCGGCCAACCGGGTCAGGGCGGCCACCTGGCGGGGAACGAAGACCTCGAACCGCGGGCGCAGCACGACGTCGAGCACCGCGTCGGCCACCTGATCCGTCGTCAGGCGCCGGGTGGGTCCGGTCGCGGTGCCCACGGCCAGCTCGGTGTCCACGACGCCGGGCATCACCAGGGACATGCGCACGCCGGTGCCGCGCAGTTCGGCGCGGACGGCTGTGCTGTAGCCGTGGACGGCGTGCTTCGTCGCCGCGTAGGTCGCCTCGCCGGCGGGGGCGACCTTGCTGGCGGCGGAGGCGATGTTCACCACGTGGCCGCGCCCGCGTTTCCGCATCCCCGGGATCACGAGTTTCATCCCCCGCAGTACGCCGTGGACGTTGACGTCGAACTGGCGCAGGGCGGCTTCCTCCGGTTCCTCCTCGAAGGGGCCCACCCACATGATTCCGGCGTTATTGACCAGTACGTCGATCGGCCCCAGCCGGGTCTCGACGGTGCGCAGGAAGTCTTCGAAGGAAGGTGTGTCGGTGACGTCGAGAGACAGCCCGAGCAGCCGGCCACCGCGATGCGCGCCGATGGCACCAGCCGCCTCCATGGCGAGCTCCGCGTCGAGATCGCCGATCGCCACGGCCGCTCCGGCCGCGGCGAGCCGGGCCGCGACGGCGCGCCCGATTCCGCGGCCCGCCCCGGTGACCGCGATCACCCGGCCGGTCAGCGGTTGTGCGCGGGGGAGCTTGTCACGGTCTCTTCGGCTGGACGCGTACGGGTATTTGGGCGGTGCTGCCACGGTCGAGGCCCCTTTCCTGCCCTGCGCATGAGCGGAACGCCGAGTGACAAGCGGACCTCACGCGCGTCTGACACGATGCCATGTCAGATGAACTGACAAGCTAGAGTGTCAGTTCGGAGCACACCGGTGTCAACACCTCTGCGAAGGGGAAAAATGACCGGCACACAGACCGCCGGACGGCGCTATGGCGGACGCGACGCGGCGCAGCGGCAGCAGGAGCGCCGCACGCGCCTCATCCAGGCGGGCCTCGACCTGTTCGGCACGGTCGGATACGCCTCGGCCTCCGTCAAGCAGGTGTGCTCCCATGCCGGACTGACCGAGCGCTACTTCTACGAGTCGTTCCGCGACCGCGAAGACCTTCTCGCCGGGGTCTACAACGAGCTGATCACTGCGATCCAAGCCGAAACCGCACAGGCCGCAGCCGCTGTAGCACCCGATGTCGACGCCCAACTGCGCGCCGGCCTTGAGGTGTTCATCCGCACACTGGCCGACGATGCCCGCATGGCCCGCCTGGTGCTCATCGAGGTCGTGGGCGCCAGCCCCCGCCTCGAAGTACGGCGCCGCGAGGTCCTGCACGAATTCGCCGCACTGATCGCCGCCGTCGTTGCACCGCCTCCTGGCCCGGAAGCCTCCTCCAGCCGGCTCACCATGACCGCGATGAGTCTGGTCGGCGGAGTCAACGAACTCCTCGTGGACTGGACGCTCGGCCACCAGAACGCCACCGTCGAAGAACTGATCGACCTGTGCTACACCCTGTTCATCGCGGCCTACCGAGCCATCAGCGATCAGCCCTGATCACGCAGGCCCGGATTCCTTCACAGGAGCTTCCGCACCGGACGGCAGCCCACACCCCCTGCTCACCGGCCCGGCGCACTCGGCGGCCCTGTTTCGACCAGGCAGGCCGACGAGAAACATTGCGCAATGAGCGCAGCTGCGGCTATCGACTGTCGGACGGGTTCCATACTCATCATCCATCCGGAAGCGACGCAGGGCGATCGGGCTGAGGGGCCGCGAACCATGGCGGGCTCGTTAGCCTCGATCTTTCTTGACGGTCCGCCGACGGAGTCGGCGGACCGTTCGCTTTCGGTGGCTGAGGGTGGGCAGGCCGACAGCCCGAGTATCGAGTCGGGTGGGCGCCGGGTTCCACTGCTCCGGTGTGGTGGTGCGGATCGTTGGGGTGGTCGGTGTGGCTGGTCAGCCGGGGCTCGGCAAGGCATTGAGCCGGTCGCTTGCCCGGGTGATCTCGTCGGTCCAGGGCCATCGCGTGGTGAAGCGGAGCCAGCGGCGGCGGCTGGTGGTGACCAGTTGGGCGGCGGCGGAGAAGATCCTTAGGCGGAGCTTCTTGGGTTCCCAGCGGCGGGTTTGGCCGGTCAGGGCGAGCATCGGCATCCAGGCGAGGAGGTCGAGTGCGAGGGAGACGATCTCCAGCCAGATCTGGTTCTGTGCTGTGTCGTGCAAGGGGAGGTTGCGCAGGCCGGTGTCGCGGGCGCCGCGGATGCGGTCCTCGCAGCGGGCCCGTCTGCGGTGGCGTAGTTCGAGGTCGGCGAGCTGGCCGCCTTGGGTGTTGGTCGCGAAGCAGGTGAGCCGCAGTCCGTCGAGGTCGGTGAAGCGCAACTGGGCGCCGGGGTGCGGGCGTTCCTTGCGGACGACCAGCCGCATCCCTTTCGGCCACGTGCTCAGGTCGGGCATGTCGGTGATCTCCGCGACCCAGGCGCCGGGCCGCTCGGTGCCGCCCGCGTCATAGGCCGGTGTCCACGCCTTCTTCGGAATCTTCAGCACGGCCTGGTGGATGGCGTCGCTGATGGTCATTCCGACGGAATACGACAGCCACCGGCCGGGCCTGGAGAGCCAGTCGAGGAAGGCGTGGGTGCCGCCGGCGGAGTCGGTGCGGATCAGCGTCTGCCGGCCCCGCCGCAGGTGTCGGGGCAGTTGGGCCAGGGCGAGCCCAGTGGTGGTGATGTGGTCGGTGGCGGTGTTGGAGCCTGCGTTGCCGGGCCGCAGCAGAGCGGCCACAGGTTCCCCGGAGCCGGCCTGACCGTGGTCGACGAACGCGACGAGCGGGTGATGGCCGAAGGTCTTCTTCCAGGTCGCGGTGGCATCCTGCTTCTCGGAGTGCGCCAGGATCAGCACGCCGTCGATGTCCACGATCACCTGGCCGTCGGCGGCCGGACTGTCCGCACCGGCCAACTCCCAGACCCGCGACCGTACTTCGGCCCGTGCCGACCGGATCGCCGCGAGAGCCTTCGGGCCGGCTGCGGCCAGAGCGTCGACGAGACGGGAGACCGTCGGATCGGAGGCCACCGGGCCGAACACGTCAGGCTCGGCCCGCAGCATGCCGATGTCGGCCAGGCAGTCGCCGCCGAGTGCGACGGCCAGGGCCACATCCAGCAGGATCTTGCCCGGATCGTGCACCGTTCGCGGCTTGCGCCACGGCGCCATTGCCGCCGATATCGCG
Source organism: Streptomyces sp. NPDC002817 (assembly GCF_053592055.1). Classification (NCBI taxonomy): domain Bacteria; kingdom Bacillati; phylum Actinomycetota; class Actinomycetes; order Kitasatosporales; family Streptomycetaceae; genus Streptomyces; species Streptomyces sp. NPDC002817. The sequence continues at coordinate 28,089 of NZ_JBSFUY010000047.1, read as the reverse complement.
GTGTCCAGGCCGGACGTGCGGACCGTCTCGACCAGCAGCACGGCCCCGGCCTGGGCAACAACTCCACGGCCGCCGCCCACGACACGGACACGCGGGTACGACCCGCTACTCTTCTTCACCTGGAGAGTGCTTCTTTCCTTGCAGCTGACAGGACCCTCGACAAGTCCCATCGTTGCAGGTCAGCAGCACTCTCCATTTATTTGATCAAGACCCGGACAGACCCACTCGCGAAAGCGCGAGGTTAGAATCGAGTTCTGCGCCCTCGCCAGTGATCATCGTCGGCGACATCGGGCTCGTTCCCGTCTCACCGGACGCCGCCGAGGGCTTCTGCCGCCTGGTGGCTGCCGCGACGGCGTATCCCTGCATCTGCATCTGGAGCGTTTCAGGGTGCGCCGAGATCGGCCGCGTGTAACCGATCGCCATTGGGCTGCCCATGGCGCGGGAGGCCCGCTCGTGCCCTCATCCTTTTGGCCACGCTCTCGAACGCCAGGCGGGCGTTCTTCCATGCTCCGCGTCACGGCGGCGGCGATCGCCTTCCCGCCCGGGAAGAGTCGGAAGAGGTACGGCCGCGTGACACCGACACGCTTGGCAATCGCTTCGGCAGAGGTGCCGTAGTAGCCCTTGAGCGCGAACTCGCGATCGCGGGGCGCGCATGGCGCTGTCGCGTCTACCTGCCTGCTCATCCGGCGCGTGCCGCCATGTCGGCGAGCGCCGGTCAGCTCAACCTGAAGCCGGCCGGTGACGCGGCCCGGGATCAGTTCCGTGCTTGAGCTTGCGCATTGGAAACCGACCGGTTTACAGTGAGAACAAGGGGAAACCGATCGGTTTCCAAGGTGATTTCGGGAGTGCATGATGACGACAAATCGGCCGGTGGCCCTCGTGACGGGTGCGTCCTCCGGCATCGGCAAGCAGACCGCGCTCGCGCTGGTCGCGGCGGGTTTCGAGGTGGCCGGCACGGGCCGCGACACCTCACGCGTCACCCCGCTGCGGGGTGTGACGTTCTTCGACCTCGACGTGGTCAGTGACAAGTCGGTCACCGCCGTGGTCCAGCAGGTGATCGACCGGTTCGGGCGGATCGACGTCCTGGTCAACAACGCCGGCATCGGCTCGATCGGCGCGGCCGAGGAAACCTCACTCGCGCAGGCCCAGGGTGTCTTCGACATCAACGTCTTCGGGGTCATGCGCATGGTGAGGGAGGTTCTGCCGCACATGCGTTCCCAGGGGCGCGGGCGCATCATCAACCTCTCGTCAGTGCAGGGCTTCATCCCCGCTCCCTACATGGCCGTCTACGGCGCGTCCAAGCACGCGATCGAGGGCTACTCCCAGTCCCTGGACCACGAGGTCCGCCAGTACGGCGTCCGCTCGCTCCTCGTCGAACCCGCCTACACCAACACCGGATTCGAGGCCAACAGCGCCAAGCCCGACACCCCCCTGAAGACCTACGCCGAGCAGCGGCACGTCTTCGACAGCCTGATGACGGAGGCGATCAAGAGCGGTGACGACCCCGCCGTGGTGGCCAAGGCGATCGTCACGGCTGCCACCGACGCGAAGCCGAAGCTGCGCTACGCCGCTGGCCCCATGGCCGGACGCGCACGCATGCTCCGCTTCGTTCCCGCCTGGGTCCTGGACAAGCAGATCCGCACGATGAACAAGCTGGCCGGCTGACACCCACCACCCGCAAACCCCGCCACCCACAAGCCCGTTCGCGCTGTTGACACTGGGAGAGACCCATGTCCGAGACCCTGCCCTCCGCCGCCGCTACCGTCGCGAGCTGGCGCTCCGCCGAGGAACGCGGTGACGTCGACGCCGCGGTCGCGTGTCTGAGCCCGGACGTCGTGCTCAGCTCGCCGCTCACCGACCAGTTCCGCTTTGAGGGATCTGACCAGCTGCGTGACTTCCTGACCGTGGCGTTCGCGGTGGTCAAGGACGTCCATTACCACACCCAGACCGGCGAGGGCGACGCGTACGCCCTGGTCTACCGGGCGCGGGTGGGGTCCCAGTCGTTCGAGGAGGTGCAGATGCTGCGGCTCGACGACCAAGCACGCATTACGGAGATCACGCTCTTCGGGCGTCCGATGCCGGCCCTCACCGCCTTGATGCACCTCATGGGTCCGGCGCTCGCCCACCAGCAGGGCCGCCGGGGCCTTGCGACGCTCATGAGCGTCAGCACTGTATCCATTCACGCGATGGTCTCCTCGGGGGACAGCAGTATGGTCGCGAAGACCCGGCCGACAGCCCGGTAGACCTGAGAGCACCAGGTCCACCGGCCGTTTGGCTCCGTTCCCCTTCCAGGAGTTGGCGGCAGCCGCAGGCGATGTCTCCGGCAGACAGCTTCAGGTCGCAGGAACGCACGAGGTACCTGCCGTCCAGGTGGGCTCCGGCTCGCCCTGACCACACGGGCAGCCGACTCCCCGAGAGCGGCTGCTGGAGGCACCGTCCTCCACCGGCCACGGCAGACGTCAGGCCAATTCCGCCCCAAGCGCCGACGTGACGCGGTAACTCGCCGCGCCTTCCAGCAACTTGACGTCCAGGAGACGCTCCCATGAAGCGACGTACGTTCCTTACGGCGACCACCGCGTCGCTGGCCGCCACTCAACTCGCCGGACCCGCCTACGCCTCCGCCTCCCCCTCCGGTTCAACAACTGGTCACTACGAGGTCGATGCCCGCTTCTGGGGCGCGATGCCGACAGGTGTCACCGTCTCGCGCCGCGGCCGGATCTTCGTCAACTTCCCCCGCTGGGGCGACGACGTCCCGTTCACCGTCGCCGAACTGCGCGCCGGGAAGCCGGTGGCCTACCCCGACGCCGAGGTGAACCGTCAGGACGCCTCAGACCTGGCCGGGCACTTCCAGTCGGTGCAGAGCGTCGTCGTCGACCCGGCCGACCGGCTGTGGATCCTCGACACCGGAAGCCCGGGGTTCGCCGGGTCCTCCTACGGCGGTCCCAAGCTCGTGGCGGTCGACCTGCGCACCGACCGGATCGTACGGAAGATCCTCTTCCCGCCCGAGGTGGTGCCGGCGAACAGCTACCCCAACGACGTGCGCTTCGACCTGCGGCGCGGCGCCGAAGGCATGGCCTTCATCACCGACTCGCGCGGCTCCAACGGCATCATCGTGGTCGACCTCGCCACCGGCCGCTCCTGGAGGCGACTGAGCGGGCATCCCTCCGCGCTCCCGGACAAGCAGTTCCTTCCCGTCATCGAGGGCGAGCCCTTCATGGTCCGCCCCGCGGGCGGCGACCCCACGTACTACGAGACCGGCTCCGACGGCATCGCTCTCAGCGCCGACGGCACGTGCCTCTACTACTGCCCGCTGTCCAGCCGCCGACTGCACAGCGTGTCCACCGACGCCCTCGCCGACCCGGACGCCACGGACGCCGAGGTGGCGGCGACGGTCGAGGACCTCGGGTTCAAGCCGATGGCCGACGGCCTGGAGAGCGACGACAAGGGGCGGCTCTACGGCGGCGACCTCGAACACAACGCGATCTGGCGCAGGAGCCCGAACGGCACCTACCGGACCCTCGCCCAGGGACGCGATCTGCTCTGGGTCGACACCCTGTCCGTCGCCTCGGACCGGCACCTGTACGCCATCGCCAACCAGCTCAACCGGCTGTCGCCCTTCCACGAGGGCAAGGACCTGCGCCGCAAGCCCTATCTCCTGGTCCGCCTGCCGATCGACGCCGGGCCGGTCAGGCTCGCGTGACCGTTCCGACTCGCGCCAGTGCGACGCCGTAGGGCAACCGCCTGGTGCTCCAATGCGGTTCCGTGATCTATCCAGCAGGATTGTCGGCGGATCGTCGTCGGTAATGGCTGCGGCGGGCTGTTGCCTGGTGGCGTCTGCGCCAGTTGGACCAGTGCAGCAGTCTGGCCTCGGCGCGGCGTTGGTCGACGAGGCTGTGCGCCACGCTGGGCCCAAAAGGTGTACCCAACGGCACGGGAAGCGTACTCGGATTCCCGCGACCTCAGTCTTCACCCGGGCGCTGGAAGTGCGTTCTTCAAAGTCAGTCTCCGAGATGGCGCAAGTCGCGACCGACGTCAACATCATCATCAATCCATGCGTCCTGCTGCCGGTGCCCCGCGCCCGCCTAGAGCAGCGAACGCCAGTTTCCTGATACCGGAGAGGGTATTGGCAATGAGTGCGAATTCACAGAAGAAGAAGTTCTACGCCCTGAATATGTTTGACGTGGCCGACTTGGAGAAGTACCTCGCGTACTTCAGCCGTTTGCCTGAAGAAGCTCCGCAATATGGTGGTCGAATGGTGGCGTTTGGTCGTTTCCGAGACAACGTAGCCGGTGACCTCGCGCCACGACAGGTTCTGTTTGTCGTTGAATGGGAGTCCGAAGAGGCGTTCAACAGCTTCCGGGACGATCCGGACTTGGCCGATTTTCATCCGCTGCGGGAGAACGGTACGGCGTCCTATATCTGGCAGACGTTCGATGGTCTCGATATGAGTGACCCCGCCGACGTTTCGCTCGACGATGTGCTGGCGGTGCTCAAGCCTTAAAACCCGCACCGCTACGGAGCCGGATAAGCCGACTGACGAGTCGTCGGCTGGCGAAGGACGCCTCCGGCAAGCGCGGACTCCATGGGAGGTTCGGCGTCCAGTCCGTACTCCAGCCGGACTTCTGTATTCCTCATGGTCAGCGGCCTGGCGGTGGGGAGCATGGCGGGGGTTTGGCTCGGGTGGGACGGTCTTGGGCCGGCTGTCCCACCACCGTGTGCCCACGCCGCATGCAATGACAGCGCAGTGAGCAGTCCGTCGTCGTGATCCGCGATGTACCGACGAACGCCTGGGACCCGGGTGAAGGCCCGGCGGCGGACGCGGGACTACGTCCGCGGACTGCTCGGCGCGGTCGGCCGAAAGAACAGCTGGCAGCTCGCCGAGTGCACGGACGGGGTGGATGCCTCAATGCCGACCTTCTCCACGCGCGTGGTCGGGTACTTCAACTGCGCGGGGGTGTGCAGGCTGCGGTTCTCCGTGTGTCCGAAGGACGGCCGCTGACTGGAGCTCAGCGAAGGCCGGAGAAGAGGTCGTTCTCGGGCAGAGGCGCGCCGGTGGTGTCATGGACCCGGACGAACGTCTCCACGCCCATGAGCTGCGTGAACCTCTCCTTGCCCATCCGCAGGAAGAAGATGTTCTCACCCTGGCTGGCATGCGCGGCCAGCGCGTCGAACTTCTGGCTGCCGAACTCGGTGGTGTCCACCCACGTGGGGATCTCCTCGTCGGGGAGGCCGATTACGGGCCCCTCGCCGGCCTCGGGCGGACCCGGCTCCTCCCAGTCCGCGCCGAACTCGCGCATGATCTGCCCGAACTCCTTCATCATCGAGCGCGGCGCCGTCGTCCAGTACACCTTCGATGCCATCCCGGTCAGCGACAGCGCTGCCATCGTGATGCGGTTCGCCTGGATGTGATCGGGGTGGCCGTAGAACCCGTTCTCGTCGTAGGTCACGACGACATCAGGCTCGTAACGCAGCATCAGTTCGGCCAGCCGAGCGGCTGCCTCATCCACGGGCGTACTCCAGAACGATCCGGGTGCGGTGTTGGCCGGCCAGCCCATCATCCCGGAGTCGGCGTATCCGAGCAGCTCGAGATGACCGACCCCCAGGACGTCACAGCTCGCTTCGAGCTCGCCTCGACGCATGACGGCCACGGCAGCTGGATCATGCCCGGGGTCGCCGGGCTTGGCGCCCCCGGGACCGTCACCGCAGCTACCGTCCGTGCACGTGACGAGCACCGTGCGGATGCCCTCCGCCGCATAACGCGCCAGGACACCCCCTGTTCCCGTAGCTTCGTCGTCCGGGTGGGCGTGCACTGCCATCAGCGTCAAAGGCCGGTCAGTCATGAAATCCACCCCTGGTCGGTCAAGCGATCGAAGTCAGTCTGCAGCACGGTGGTACCTGTCCGTCCGCAGCCCGCCGAGTCCGTCCGGTGTCCCGCAGGATCCGACCGGCCTGGGTTCACCCGCTGCCGTACGTTCAGGCCCGAAGCGGTCCCGGCTCCGGACTCACGGCACGTCCGCGAACCCCTGAACCTTCCCCTCGCTCTCTCGCCACCCCGCTACCAATACCCCCAGGGCCCGCTCATAGCAGTCGGCGACCGCGAGCCCGGGCGGCTCGTTCCCCGACAGCACCAGGGACACCAGGCCATGGGCCGTTCCCCAGACCGACAGCGCGATGACCTCCGGGTCGGACTCCGGACTGAACTGCCCTGCCTGCTGTCCGCGCCGCACGGCGTCGACGAGGGGCCGGTAGGTCTCGATGGCCTCACGCGGCCTCTCCGACTCCGACTCCGACTCGGACGGGCACTGGACGCTGCGGTCGGAGAACAGGATCGCGTAGAGGTGAGGGTTGGCGACGGCGTATTCGCGATAGACGAGTCCGAGCCGGATCACGTCGCCGGCCGGGTCGTCCGTCGGACGGATGGCTGCCAGGCGCGCGACGAAGAGCCGCGCGGCCTCCTCGTACAGGCTGCTGAGCAGGCCCGCCTTGTTGCCGAACAGTGAGTAGACCGCCGTGGTCGAGGTCTTCACGTCCGCAGCGAGCTGTCGCAGGCTCAGCGCGGCCGTGCCGCGGTCGAAGACCGTGGCGGCAGCGCGGTGCAGGAGCCGGAGCCGGAGCGCTTCGTCATGTGTCTTGAGTCTGGCCATGGCGCCATCGTATTACAACGCCGTTACGAATGCTTCGAGGCAGCACTTTGGCTCGCCGTCGTCCACTCCGCCCCACGCCAGGGCCTGTCGATTCAGAATCGATCTCACCCTGTGTACCAGCAGGTCAGAGCAATGGAACTCGACCGCCCTCCGAATGAGAGGTGCGCAACAGCGTTGCGTCGAGCAATAAAAACACTGTTACGGTTCATTCGGCGCCGACCTACGGACGGTCCTGCCCGGCGCTGGCTAACGATCTAGGAGAAGTCATGTTTGAGGGGTTTGGGCGTCTGCTGTACCGCAGGCGAAAGCCGGTGCTGATACTGACCATGCTGTTCGCCGTCCTGTCCGGGGCCTACGGTGCCGGAGTCTTCGGCTCCCTGACGCCGCTCGGCTTCCAGGACCCCGGCTCGGACAGCGTGCGCGCGGCCCACATCGCCGAGAAGGCGTTCCCGCAGCGGACACCCGACGCGGTGATCGTCTACCGCGACAAGGACCGCACCGTCGACGACCCGTCCTTTCAGCAGGCGGTCGTCCAGCAGTTGGCGTCCCTGCCGAAGTCGGAGGTGACCGGCTACCTGGACTTCTGGACGACCAAGATGCCGGCGCAGGTCAGTCATGACCGGCACGCCACCTACGTCGCCCTGAACCTCCACGGCAGCAGCGAGAAGGCCAAGGAGGACGCGTACGAGGCGGTCAAGGACAAGATCCCGGCACCCGGCCTTCAGACGCTGCAAGGCGGAACGGTGCCCACCGGCCACCAGGCCAGTGAGAAGATCGAACACGACCTGAGGACCGCGGAAATCATCTCGGCCCCCGTGCTCTTCCTGCTCCTGCTGGTCGTGTTCGGCGGTCTGACCGCGGCCTTCCTCCCGCTGCTCGTCGGCGTGCTCTCCATCCTCGGTTCGATGGCCGTCCTGCGGACCATCGCCAACATCACCGACGTGTCCGTGTTCTCCATGAGCCTGGTCACCATCCTGGGTCTCGCGGTCGCCATCGACTACGGCCTGCTGATCGTCAGCCGCTACCGCGAGGAACTGGCGGCCGGCTATACCGGCGAAGCGGCGATCGGGCGCACCCTCGCCACGGCCGGGCGCACCGTGATGGTCTCCGGCACCACGGTCGCGGCGGCGCTGGCCGGCCTGACCCTCTTCCCGTCGACATTCCTGAAGTCGATGTCGTACGGCGGGGTGGCAGCGGTCCTGCTGGCGGTGCTCTTCTCACTGGTCGCACTGCCCGCCCTGCTCGCCGTCATGGGACCGAAGGTCAACGCCTTCCCGCTGCGCCGCAAGAAGGCCGTGCGCCCCACGGCGGCGGGCGAGGGCGCCTGGTACCGGTTCGGGCACGGCCTGATGCGGCGGCGATGGGTCGTGGTGGTGGGCGCGGTGGGCCTGCTGCTGACGCTCGCCCTGCCGTTCTCGAAGATCGAGTTCGGTTCCATCAACGCGCAGCAGCTGCGGAGCAGTTCCGAGGGCCGCCAGGTCTTCGACGCCATGGAGCACGACTTCGACGGCGACGCGGTGAAGTCCATCGACTCGCTGCTCGTGCTGAAGTCCGACGGGACCTCCAAGGACCAGGGCGCGGCGCTGAAGGCGTACGCCGAGCGGCTCGGCGCCACCGAGGGCGCCACGAGTGCCCGGATCACCGGAGTCGAGGGCACCACGGCCCGGGTGTCGGTCACCTACGACGGCAATCCCATCTCGACCCACGCGCGAGACCTGGTGAACCGGCTCAAGGACGTCCCCGAACCGCCGGGCGCCCGGGCGTACTTCGGCGGTGAGTCGGCGGTCTACGACGACACCCTGGACGCACTGGGCGAGACCCTGCCGTGGATGCTGCTCTACATCGCGGTGATGACGTACATCCTGTTGTTCCTCGCGTTCGGCTCGGTGCTGCTGCCGTTGAAGGCCATCGCGATGAACATGCTGTCGCTGACCGCGACCTTCGGCGTCCTGGTCTGGATCTTCCAGGACGGCCATCTGCACAACCTGCTCGGCTTCGATCCGACGGGCAACATCGAGCCCAACATGCCGATCATGCTGTTCGCGCTGATCTTCGGACTCTCCATGGACTACGAGGTGTTCCTGGTGTCCCGGATGCGGGAGCAGTACGACAAGTCAGGCGACAGCACGGAAGCCGTGGCGACCGGGCTGCAGTCCATCGGCCGCCTGGTCGTGAGCGCGGCGCTGCTGATGTGCGTGCCGCTCGCGGCGATCGGGATGAGCGATGTGCTGACCATCAAGCTCTTCGGCGTCGGCATGGTGTTCGCGGTCCTGGTGGACGTGCTGGTGGTGCGCATCCTGCTGGGAACGGCCGTCATGAGGCTGCTGGGCAGGGCGGCCTGGTGGGCTCCGGGCCCGCTGGCCCGCTTCTACGACCGGTTCGGCATCAAGGAGACCGACATGCCGGCCGACGACACCGCTGACGAGCGGGTTCCCGTCGCCGCGGGCTGAACTCTCCCGAGAGGCCGAAGTGCCTTCGCCCGAGGCGCTTCGGCCCTCGCTGCCGTCGCGAGCGGGGGTGCCGGCCGTGCCCTGCTGGGGACTCACTCCTCCGGATGCTCGCCCCGCCCGCACGCACGGCGATCATGGCGACGGTGGTTCGCGTCCTCCTGGGCCAGGCGCCGTAGCAGTCGGACGACTGGCTCGAACAGCACGGTGAGGACCACCGCCCGCTCGGCGAGGGCGATGCGGTCCTCGATCCCCTCGAACTGCGCGAAGTCCAAATCGGCGGTGGAGGTGGCGAGCCGTGCGTAGGGGATGAGGTCGTCGGCCGTGTAGTCGGCGCCGAGGCGGTTCAGCGCGGCGAGACTCTCGGCGAGTGCGGGGCGGTGCGGTGACGCGTCGGAGATCCGCCAGCCCATGTTCTCGATGAGAGCCTCGACCCTCGCGGCGGCTGCGCCCGGTACCGCCTCATCGGCGGCGCTCTCCGCTCCGGGGTCGTCCTTGTTGTCCGTGCCGCTCCTCCCGTTCGTCTCCGCGGAGGGCACGGGCAGCGCGTGGTGGACGACGCCCAGGGTCTCGAACGCATCCAGTGGACGGTCCACCGCATCGAGCACCTCACGGGTGCGGGCGACGGACAGCCCGCCGAGCTGGATGAGAGAACGGATCAGACGGAGGCGCTGGACGTGCACCTCGCCGTACTCGACCGCCGTCGGGTTCAGTGCGCGCCCCTCGGGGAGCAGCCCTTCCCGTCGGTAGTACTTGATGGTCGCCACCGGCACCCCGGACCGTCGGCTGAGCTCTGAAATCCTCATGCGCTCCCTCACGCTCAACTGTCCCACCAGTATCGCGTTACCGGGGGTTGCCCCACTGAGCTCGATAGTGCCACTATCGGGTACTCGGTAGTAACACTATCGAGCGCTTCTCCGGCGTGCCCACTTCTTCGTGTGCGTGGACGACATGCGCCCACGGAAGCCGCCTGCACCGCCACGGCCACACCCAGCCGCAGTTCTTCCCCCGCCCCGGGCCAGTCAGTTCTGGGTCCGGTCGTCTCGTACGCCTAGACAACGGAGAACCACACAATGTCCCAGCGAATCGGCAAGACCCACTGGAAGCGTTTCGCCATCGGTGCGGTGCCGACGGTGGCCGCCACCGCGGCGGTCGCCGTCTCCATGGCCCAGGGCGCACTGGCCGCTTCATTCAGCATCTCCGGCTCCGACTTCCAGGTCTCGGCCGGCAAGCTGAGCGGCACCGGATTCGGCAACTACGCCACGGTGGACGTCGCCAAGAACGGCAAGCATGTGCCCGTCTCCGTGTCGTCCATCAAGAACGCGACGATCGTCGACATGTGCCAGTCCGTGCCGGTGGACATACCCGTGCTCGGGACCTACACGATGACGCTCAAGGCCGGCGGATCGGGCACGCCGGTCAAGGCCAAGGACCTGTACATCGACATGACCGACCTCCAGGCCAAGAAGGGCACCTTCACCAACGTCGACATCGGCGTCGCCACCGGGGCCATGACCAAGGGTCAGGTCAACCCGAAGGACAAGGTCGATCCCAACGGCTATGCCCAGCAGGCGGACGCGGTCGAGATCATCGATGCCCACCAGAAGGTCTGGGCCAGTTCTGCGGGCACGTTCGAACTGTCGGGCCTGCACATGAACATCGCGGCCGGCCGCCACGACTGCTTCTGACCTCGCTCCCGCCCTCTGTTCTCCCGTGCGCGCAAGCGACCGGTGATTGCCCGGGGGCGGCAGTGCTCCACCGTCCTCGCGAACACCCTCACCCACTCACGACTTGGGAACCTCCACATGACGAGTGTCGGCGCACCCGCGCACCCCCACAGTGACAGCGGCTTCATCCGCGCTCGCCGGGACTTCCGGGACTGGCGGCGCACCCGCCCCTTCTGGGCGGGTCTGCTGGTGCTCATTGCCGCTGCGCCCATCATCTACTTCCCGTATTTCAACCTTTCCCTGGGCGCCCTGTCCGTGGCGATGTCCACCACCGCGGGGGCCGGATCCCTGGTCATCGGCCTGACGCTGATCGTCCTCGGCGGCCTCCTCTGGTTCCAGCCGATCATCAGGTTCTTCGCCGGCTGCGTCGCGGTGTTCCTCGGCGTGCTGTCGCTTCCCATCTCCAACTTCGGCGGATTCTTCGTCGGCACACTGCTCGCGGCGACGGGCGGACTCCTGGCTCTGGCGTGGGGCCCGGTGGACGTGGACGGGCACCCGGAGGACATACCCGACGGCACCGAGGGGCCGTCGGCCGCCGTCAGCCGGGCGGGAGGACAGGGGAGTGAGTGACCAGTCGCCCGACACCCGCGGCGTGGCCGCAGAGCCCCGATTCGCTCGATCACCGAGGGGCCGGCACGCCATCCCCCGTACGTCCGCGCTGACACGTCTGCGTCTGCCGGTCGGGAGGGCTCTCGCGCTGACCGCGCTGCCGACCGCCCTCATCCTGGGAAGTCAACGCCTGCCCGAGCCCGCGGACACGAGCGCCACCGCGGCGCTCTCCGTTTCCGACGAGGGGTCAGGCGCGCCTGGAACCAGCGGTGTCGACTGCGCCCGTCCCGACGACACCTCAACCTCCGCGACGAACACTCCCGCAAACCCCACCCCGTCCGCTGATCCCCGCACGGCCGGCGCTCACCCAAGCGGGGAGCCCGTCAAGCCGCCGTCGCACGCGGAGGACGAGGGAGCGGGCCCGACCCCAGCACCGACCGCCACTCCCACCCCCTCGCCCAGCGCAACCTCCGCGACAACGAGCCTTGCGGACATCCTCGGTCCCCTCTTCCGTGACGACGCCGAGCAGCAAAGCCCGTCACCCGACGCGAGCCCCTCACCCCACGCGAGCTCTTCACCAAGCTCGGCAACTTCGAGGCCAGAGTCCGCAGCGCCGCCCGAGCCCCGACTGTCCATTACGCCTGTATCCCCTGCTCCCAGCCACCGGGTCGGCGAGCCGTCGCCCCGACCGGGGTCGTCCCAAGGCACTACCCGCACCTGCGACATCAGCGACCTCAAGGCCCCGGAGGAACATGAGGCCGGCCGATTCTCCGCCGAGGCATGGAACATGAAGGGGAGCCGACTTGAACTGCACGATCTCGTCTTCGGCGGCGTGGTGACCGTGGAGACAGCCGCCGGGCCCAAGCGGGTACTCAAGTTCACTGCGGCGGCGGTCACGATCCGCGATTTGAAGATGGCGGTGCCCGTCGGCCCACAGATCCAGCACATTGACGGAGCGCCCGGTTCCACCTCCACGCTCCGGGGCGACGCCATCACCATGTACGTCGAAAGTCTGACGGGCACCCTCTCCAGCATCGAAAACCTTCCCGCACCACCCGTCCTGCGCCTGCACCTCACCCCGGACACCATTCCGGAGTGGCTCTACGACACGCTCGGGAAGCTTGGCCTCAAGCTCCAACTCGGCCTGGACGACGCCGACATCGACCAGGCCGGACAGACAGGCGGAAAACTCGCCGTCCCGGGGATCCACGGCTACGGAACGCCACGCTGAAGCCAGCCTCAAGCGGCCGTGGTCTGTGCGTCGGGGGCCGGTTTTCGCAGGCGCGGTGCGAGGCGTCGTCGCCTCAAAGGGCACTGGAGAGGTAATGCAGGTAGGGGAGATGGAGCGGGTCGATCTGGGTGAGGTGCCGTATGAGGTGGCGCAGGCCGACATGGCTGGTTGGGTGGCCGAGCGGAAGCAGGGGCGTACTGGGGATCGGCTGTTTCTGCTCACCCACCCTCCCGTGATCACCTACACGGCGCGAACACCGGTCGACCAACTGCCAGAACCGGCTGCACCGATCACCCTGGTCGAAGTCGACCGGGGCGGTCACGCCACCTATCACGGGCCAGGGCAGCTGATCGGGTATCTCGTGCTGAACGTACGCGAGCTGGGACCGCGCGGCTTGATACGACGGATCGAACACGCCCTGATCCGTGCGCTGGGATCACTCGGATTCGAGGCGATACGCCGGGACACACCCCGAGGCGCCGAGAGCCTGGTCGGCGTGTGGACCCCCGACCACCGCAAAATCGCCTCCATCGGCATGCGCATCAGCGGCGGCGTCACCAGCCACGGATTCGCGCTCAACGTCGACCCGGACCTCGACGTCTACACCACGTTCACGGCCTGCGCCCTGCCCGGTGTCCGGATGACCTCGTTGGCTCAACTCGCTGCCGAACTCGGCCGGCACACGCCCACGGAGGCGCAGGTGAGGGACGCTGTGGCCGACGCCGTAGCAGCCGAGCTGGCGCCAACGCGCACACCCTCCTGAGCCGGGGCAGGCGCTTGCGTGGTGGCCGCCGCTCAGTTTCCCGCCTCGGTAACGGCGACTGCTGGGCGGGGCGGCCCCGATGGCCGTGTTCGGCGCGACGGACCTGGACCGCTTGCGCGACCTGGAGCGAGCCGGTCCACTCGCGGCTCGAAGTGACCCGATGACAGAGGCGGTGCCGGCGTGCGGCTTCCTGGCGCTGCTGGGATATGGGCCGGCGCCTCGACTTGGAATTTGTAAACTGATCGGTTTACGATGGGTCTGAAAACCGACCGGTTTCATCCTGCCGGAGTCCGGCGGGAGTGCTGCATGCCCGGTTGTGCGTCGACGGCAGCGTGTGCCGAGATCGAACGTTCCGAGGGTCGCCGGGTCGCAATGAAGCTGTCCGCCCTTCTCCGTCTATGAGTGTGTTGTCCGAGACCGGAGTAAGTCATGAGTGGGATTCACCCGTTCCGCGTCCTGCGTGCCAAACCCCTGTGGATCGCCAACGGCGTCATCACGGGCGTCCTCGCGCTGCTGTTCACCGTGTTCTACGTCGGGGCCAACATCGATCCCGTCGACCACATGAAGAATCTGCCCGTCGGACTGGTCAACGCAGACAAGGGGGCCGCTGTCGGCGGCAGGCAGGTCAACCTGGGGGCTCGGATCACCGAGTCGATCAAGAAGTCCACCGCGAGCGGGGGCAAGATCGACTGGAAGGTGATGGACGAGAAGGGGATGAAGGAGGAACTCGGCAAGGGCAAGCTGTACGGCGCGCTCGTCGTCCCCGCCGACTTCACCTCAGCCACCACCGCACTCACCGACGCCGCGACCACCGGGACCCCGACCCGGCCGACGCTGACGGTGCTGACCAACCAGTCCGCCGGCAGTGTGGGCTCCAGTCTGGCCCGGACTGTGACGACGAAGGCGGCCGAAAGGGCCTCGCTCCAAGTGGGTAAGGAGCTCACGTCCCAGGGCGGGACCGGGCAGGCGAAGCTGCCCGCCGCGGCACGCATCCTCCTGGCCGACCCGGCCGCCGTCACTGTCGAGGACGGCCATCCCCTCGACTCGCATAGCGGTCTGGGCCTGACGGCGTTCTACTACGCGCTGGTCCTGGTGGTGTGCGGGATGCTCTCCGCGAACGTCATCAGCGGCCAGGTGGACCACGCCCTCGGCTATACCCACAACGACATGGGCCCGCTGCGCCTGCACCGCCCGCTGATCCGGACGACGCGGGTGCAGACCCTCGCCATCAGCAGCACTCTCATGGCCGGGCTGTCGCTGCTGATGGGCAGCCTGGTCATGGTGGGCGCGGTCGGCCTCATGGGGATGCACGCCGCCCATCTGCCACTGCTGTGGCTGTACTCGGTGTGCGCCATCGCGGTTTCCGGGATCGGTGCACTCACCCTGCTCGCAGTGTTCGGTACGCCCGGCATGCTGGTGGTCACTCTGGTCTTCATCGGGATGGCTGTGCCGACGGCCAACGCCACCACGCCGCTTCAGGCGCTGCCCGGCTTCTACCGCTTCCTGGCGGAGTTCGAGCCGCTGCGGCAGATCACCGGCGGCATCCGCTCGATCCTCTACTACGACGCTCAGGCCGACGCCGGCCTGACCCGGGGCTGGGTCATGATGGCCGTCGGCCTCGCGGCAGCCGCCCTCTTCGGCTTCGGCGTGACGGGCTGGTACGACCGCAAGGGGTTGCACCGCATTCCCGCCGAGACGGAGCCCGCGAAGACCGCTGCCCCGGCGTAGCGGAAGGCGGCTCACCCAAAAGACGGGGCCATTACTCGGAGTGGCCCCGGTGTGTGGCGCCCCCGTGGGGACGAGAGGCGCGCGCACCATCAGGGCTCGGCGACGGTCTCTCCCCCAAGACCGTCGCCGAGCCTCTGGCCGGGCTTCAGGCGTCCGCACGGCGGCGGGCATCTCCCCGACACCCCATGGAAACCGATCGGTTTCTATTTCGTCCGATTCGAGTTAACCTCGCGGTATGACTACCGAAGTGAAGCAAAGTCCCCGGGAGCGGCTGCTGGAGGCCGCGGCCACGCTCACCTACCGCGACGGCGTCGGCATCGGCATCGAGGCGCTGTGCAAGGCGGCAGGGGTGTCGAAGCGCTCCATGTACCAGCTGTTCGAGAGTAAAGATGAACTGCTGGCGGCGAGCCTGAAGGAGCGTTCCGCTGCCTTCGTGGCGAGGGCTCTGCCCCCGGCGGACGATGGCCGTTCCCCCCGTGAGCGGATCCTGTACGTCTTCGAGCGGGTGGAGTCGCAGGCGGGTGCGGCCGAGTTCCGAGGCTGCCGCTACCTGGCTGTGCAGATCGAGCTCAAGGATCAGACCCACCCCGCGAGCCGGGTGGCCCACCAGATCAAAGCGGACCTGACGGCCTTCTTCCGTGCCGAGGCCGAACAGGGTGGCGCGAGCAACCCTGACCTGCTGGCCCGGCAGCTCATCCTGGTCTTCGACGGCGCCAGCGCCCGCGCGGGGATCGGCGCCGACAATCTGACCGGGCTCATCGCGCCCACTGTGACTACCCTGCTCGATGCGGCAGACATGCACTGATCCACTCCGTCTTCGAGCAGGATCGGCGACCGAAGCGCTCTTTCGGGTTGATGCCCGACTCCGGCAGCCGGAGCAGCGCCCATGGCCTCAAGCCCCGGCTTCCCTGTAATCGGAGGGGAGCCCGATGGCCGTAAGAGTGTTGCCGAGCATGCCGCAAGCAAAGAAGCTTGTGGTCGCGTGGACATCGGCCCCCAGCGACAGGTGCACGGTTTCCCACAATCTCATCCAGCCGGCCCGGACGAGTTCGCCCGTCTGGTCATCGCCCTCTGCCTCGGCAGCCGCGACGACGGCGTATCCCTGCATCTGCATCAGGAGTGTTTCGGGGTGTGCTGAGGTCAGCCGTGCGTACGCGTCCGCCAAGGCGCCGCGCGTTTGCTCGCTGCCTTCCATCCCATCGGTCGCCCGCTCGAAAGCCAGACGGGTGTCTTCCATGCTCCGCACCAAGGCGGCGACGAAGATCGCCTTCTTGCCCGGGAAGAGCCGGAAGAGGTACGGCTGCGTGACGCCGACGCGTTTGGCGATCGCCTCGGTGGAGGTGCCGTAGTAGCCCTTGAGTGCGAACTCGGCGATCGCTGCGCTGACGACGTTTTCGCGTCTCTCCTGCGCACTGATCCTGGCCATGCCGTCATTGTGGCAGGGGCCGGTCGGTTTGCGTCTGCCGGCAGGCAAGGCGCCTGACCGGGCGCTGGCCCGCAGGGCCCTCCTGGCGGCCGACCGCCATGAGCCGGGCCCCCGTCTGCCGCGCGTCACGAACAGCACTCCGCCTCGGCAGCCCAGATCCAGTTTGCGCTTGAGCTTGCACATGGAAACCGATCGGTTTATTGTGAACGGAAACTGATCGGTTTCTGGCGGGTAAGGCATCCATGATGACGACGAACCGGCCGGTGGCACTCGTGACGGGTGCGTCATCCGGCATCGGGAAGGAAACCGCGCTCGCCCTGGTCGCAGCCGGCTTCAACGTGGTCGGCACAAGCCGTGACACCTCACGCGTCACCCCGCTCGACGGCGTGACGTTCCTCGGGCTCGACGTCGCCAGTGACGCCTCGGTCTCCGCAGCGGTCCAGGAGGTGAGCGAGCGGTTCGGGCGGATCGACGTCCTGGTCAACAACGCCGGCGTCGGCTCGATGGGTGCGGCCGAGGAAACCTCCGTCGAGCAGGCCCGGTCCGTCTTCGACACCAACGTCTTCGGGGTCATGCGCATGGTGAACGAGGTCCTGCCGCACATGCGCGCTCAGCGACGCGGGCGCATCATCAACATCTCGTCCGTGCTCGGGTTCCTGCCCCAGCCCTACATGGCCGCTTACGCCGCCTCCAAGCATGCGATCGAGGGCTACACCGAGTCCCTCGACCACGAGGTCCGCGACCACGGCGTCCGGGCTCTCATCGTCGAACCCGCCTACACCAGGACGGGATTCGAGGCCAACAGCGCGAAGCCCGACACCCCCCTGCACGCCTACGCGAAGCAGCGGCTCAGCGTCGACCGCGTGATGGCGGAGGCGATCAGGGACGGTGACGCCCCCGCCATCGTCGCCAAGGCGATCGTCGCGGCGGCGACCGACGCCAAACCGAAGCTGCGCTACACCGCCGGGTCCCTGGCCGGACGCGGGCGCATACTGCGCCGCGTCGCTCCCGCCGGGGTCTTCGACAAGCAGATCCGCAAGATGAACAAGCTGGCCGGCTGACGCCTGCCCTCACTCAAACGCCCCGCAAGTAAAAGACGTTCAGACGTAAGACGTAATGGAGCGGCACATGGCGGAGATACAGATCGAGTTCGACGTTCCGGCGGAGATGCGTGACGGCACGGTGCTGCGCGCAGATGTCTACCGGCCCGGCGGTACGGGGCCGTGGCCGGTGCTGCTGGCCCGGCTGCCATACGGCAAGCAGACCCCGATGATGGGCGTCGTACTCGATCCTCTGGCGGCGGCCAGGCACGGTTTCATGGTGGTCCTGCAGGACACCCGTGGCCGCTTCGCCTCCGAGGGCGAGTGGGAGCCGTTCACGCATGAGGAGAGCGACGGTTACGACACCGTGCGGTGGGTCGCCGCGCTGCCCGGCTCGAACGGTTCCGTCGGCATGATCGGCGGCAGTTACTTCGGTAACACCCAGTGGATGGCGGCGCTGTCGAAGCCGCCGGAGCTGAAGGCCATCGCGCCGATGATCACCTGGTCCGACCCGGACGACGGGCTGTGGACGCGTGGCGGTGCGATCGAGCCCGGCCTCAGCGTGCCCTGGTCGCTCCTGCAGGGGGCCGACACCCTGATGCGCCGTCACTCCACCGATCTGGACGGGCTCGTGAACGCCATCACCGGGTTCGTGCAGGATTTCGACGGCTTGGCGAGCGGCGGTTACGGGGAGCTGCCCACCGGGCGGTTTCCCGCGTTCGCCCGGCACGACCTGCCCGAGCTGGGTTACGAGCGTTCCCGGCGGGAGCCCGAGTGGGCGGCGTCCTGCCGGGTCGCGGGCCGGCACGGTGAGGTCGAGTTGCCCACCTTCCAGGTCGGCGGCTGGTTCGACATCTTCGGCCAGGGCACGCTCGACAACTTCATCGCCATGCGCCGCGGCGGCCGGTCCGCCACGCTGGTCATGGGCCCGTGGACCCACACCAACTGGCGGCACGTGGTCGGTGACGTCAACTTCGGGTTCGCCGCGAACTCCGACTACATGGGCATGCGCGGACGCCTGACGCAGGAGCCGCCGTCCACCGCCGAGCAGGCCGAGGAGTTCACCTACGACCCCATGGACCCGGTGGCGACCACCGGCGGCGCGCTCGTCATGGGCGGCGGGCTCCTGAACGCCGACGAGTTCCGTCCCGGGCCGCTCCACCAGGCGGCCGTCGAGGCGCGCGAGGACGTCCTGGTCTTCACCACTGAACCGCTCACCGAGGACGTCGAGGTGACCGGCCGGGTCCGGGTGGTGCTCTTCGCAGCCACGGACGGACCCTCGACCGACTGGGTGGCACGCCTGTGCGACGTCGATGAGAGCGGTGTCTCCCGCAACGTGACCGACGGCATCGTGCGGGTGCGCGGCGACGCCGGGCGAGGCGGCCGAGCACGTCGTGGACCTGTGGTCGACCAGCATCGTCTTCCGGGCGGGCCACCGGTTACGGGTCCAGATCACCTCCAGCAACTTCCCCCGCTGGGACCGCAACCTCAACACGGGCGAACCCGAGGAGAGCGCGACCACGGCCCGAGTGGCCCGCCAGCAGGTCTTCCATGACCCCGCCCGGCCTTCCCGCATCGTCCTGCCCGTGGTCCCGGCCCAATAGGAAACACCGGAGATCCACATCGTGGACTTGGGCTACTCCATCTCGCACAGGGTGATCCCCGGCACTACGTCCGTCGAGCCGCCACAGACGTGGGATTGATCGTCACCCACCGGCCTGATCTGTTTCCCTCCCAACGCACCAGCAACCGGGTCGCCTTTGCGTGCGGCGTCGGGCACCCGGCGACCGGCGCGGTACCGCGGCGGCGACAGGCGACACAAGGAGGGCCGGATCGGGGGCCGGATCATCCTGCGACTCTGGTACGTGGGCTCCAGCTCACGAAGGGTGCGTGACCCGTCTGTACGGGGCAGCGCGCCGACCCCCGCGGACTGGGCTCCTCGTCGCGAGGTCGCGTCGCCGCAAAGGTCGTCGGCCGTCGGGCTTGTCTTCCCTGTCGTCGCGCGCCTTGCCGACCCGCCCGCCGTACTTGGTCGCCGACCCCAGGCCAGGCTCGCAAGGGTGCGCGGCCGAGCATGTCGGCGATGCCGAACCGCCCGACACGCCACTTCTCACGTCAGTCCGCTGAACTCCGCCTGAGATCCAGCCAGGCCACGTCGATCGCGGCCGGCGGACTCGCGGCTTCACAGGCCTGCGCCCGGCGAGTACGGACCTCGCTGATGGACACGAGGCCAGCCGGCCCCTGAAGCCTGAGCTCCGCCCGACTCTACTTCGACCCCGCGTGCCTTGGGCATCCGCGCACAACCCGACTTGCATCACAAAACCGATCGGTTTACGGTGGTGAAACCGATCGGTTTTCATCTGTGTGGAGGTAGTCATGACAGCAATCAAGGGCGCCGGCGTCTTCGTGACCGGGGGCAGTCGCGGCATCGGCAAGATGCTGGTCGAGGAGCTCTACGCACGCGGGGCCGGCAAGGTCTATGCCACGGCCCGCGACCCGCGTACGGTGACGCACCCCGATGCCGTTCCGCTGGCGCTCGAGGCCACTGATCCGGCATCCGTGGCAGCCGCGGCCGAGCAGGCCCAGGACGTCACCATCCTGATCAACAACGCCGGCGCCTCCGTACGCGCTTCGTACCTCGACTCCCCGATGGAGGACGTGCGCCGGGATCTGGAGACCAACTTCTACGGGCCGCTGCTGGTGACCCGGGCCTTCGTGCCGGTCATCGAGCGCAACGGTGGGGGCCATATCCTCAACGCCCACTCCGCTCTGTCCTGGCTGGCCGACGGCACGCCCTATGGCGCCTCCAAGGCCGCTTTGTGGTCGCAGACCAACTCTCTGCGCCTGGAGTTGCAGCCGCGTGGAATCGCGGTGACCGGGCTCCACATGGCCTACGTGGACACTGAAATGACCTCGGGTCTCGACGCGCCCAAGGCCGACCCGCGCGACATCGCCGTGGCCGCACTCGACGGCATCGAGGCGGGAGCGCACGAGGTGCTGGCCGACGACACCACCCGCTGGGTCAAGTCCCAGCTGTCCTCCGACCTGGAAGCCATGTACGCCCAGTTGAAGAAGTGACACGACCCGCGGTTTCCAGGGAGCCCCGTGTGGACAGCTCGCCCACCCACCGCTTCGCCGATGTGAGGGGTTCCGGCTGCACATCGCTGAACAGGGGCAGGGCCGCTGGTCCTGCTGCTGCACGGCCGGCCGGAGGGCTGGTGCTCCTGGCGTCACCGGTTCGGGGCGCTGGGGTCGGCCGGGTACCGGGTCGTCGCCCCCGGCCAGCGCGGCTACGCCGGGAGTCACCCGCACTCCCGGCGTGGCCGACGGAGGACGACATTCGGGAGTACGCGGAGGACTTTGTCCTGCACGGCGGGCAGGCGTTCACCGGGGGCCTTCGACGGGTGCCGGAACACCGAACGCTACAACGAACTGCTCGCACCCTTCCGGGGGTTCGGGATCGACGTTCCTGCGCGCTGTATGTGGTGGGAGACCTCGACAAGGACACCGCGCTGTGTCCCCCCGGGCGGGGGCAGCTCGCTGAGCGAGATTTTCCGTGGCCAGGCGGGTCGGACACCCCGCTGACCGCTGCCGCGCCTCAACTACACGGCCCGGTGGTGCTGCCGGGCTGCGGGCACCGGACACAGCAAGGAGCGTCCCGCCGAGGTCAACGCCGCACTCCTCGACTTCCCTCACCCGCATCAACGACCCCGCGTCCCGATGACGCCACGCGCCATCCGCCACGTGGCTTTCTCAACAACTGAATCCCCCACCACCCAGACAGAGGACACACTGATGCCAGAGCGCAACCCCATCCTGATCACCGGTGCAGCCGGCGAAGTCGGCGGTGTGAGCCGGACGATGGTCGACATGCTGCTCGAACAAGGGCACCCGGTGCGCGCGTTCGTGCGCCAGGACGACGAACGCGCGCATGCGCTCCGCCAGGTCGGGGCAGAGGTCTTCGTCGGTGACCTGCTCACCATCGCCGACGTGAGCGCCGCGCTGAAGGGCGTCCGCCGTATCTACTTCAGCATGAGCTTGTCGCCGTACTACACCGACGCCGTCAGCCTGATGGCCGCCGCGGCACGGGCGCAGGGCGACATCGAGGTCTTCGTCAACATCTCCGAGTACGAGCAGTCGTTCATGACGTTCGACAAGATGACCGCGCCGGAGGAAGAGCGGCGTGCGTGGCTCGGTGGACTCGTCGCAAACTGGTCGCCGCAGCAACGCGCCCACTGGGTCGCCGAGCAGGTGCTGGACTGGTCCGGCCTCCCGACCGTCAACATCCGGGCGGCCATGTTCGTCGAGAACCCCCTGATGACCTGGCTGGCGCTGGAGCCGCTGAGCAGGGGTGAACTGCGTCTGCCCTTCGGTGACCATCGGCTCGCGCCCATCGCGGGCTACGACGTGGCGGAGCTGTGCGTGAAGATCCTGGCCGACCCGGATCCGCACATCTCCAAGTCCTACGACCTCAACGGCCCGGAGCTGAAGGACATGCACGAGTTCGCGGAGGACTACGCGGCCGTTCTGGGACGCGAGGTCACGTACGTTCCCGAAGAGGTAGAAACCTGGAACGAGACCTACGTGGACACTGCCCTGGCCGCGCTCCCGCACACCGCGGAGCACCTGAAGACCCTAACCCGACTGTTGGGCGGCGGCGGATACCGCGGAGCCACCGACCAACTGGAAACCCTCCTCGGACGCCCGCCGAAGACCGTGCGGTGGGCGCTGGAGAACCATCTGCGCATCCGGAAGCTGGCGTCTGCCTGAACCGCTGAGCGATCCGGCCCACCTCTCCATGCAGTTCATCGGACCGCAGGGCCAAGACGGCTGACCGAGGATGGGCAGCGCCTCACTGGGCGTCTCCGTGGGGCGCCGCCCGGTAAGCGGCCGACATCGTCATGGCCTGGCACGTTCCGTTCCTGCTCCGGTACGCCACGCAGAGACCCAGCAGCCCGACCAGCGCCGCCCTTCTGGTGCCGCCAGACCCTCAGTTCGGCAGAGTGCTGGCCGGGTTCTGTTCCGGCACTACTTCCGACTCCTGTATATCGGTCCCTGCCGATAATCGGCCAGCCCTTGGCGTGGGGCCGGACCCAGGCCCGGGCGCACCCGTAGACCGGGTCGTGGCTGCAGTCGTGCAGCAGGTCGGCCCACGAATCGGTCGACTCACGCAGGCCCTCGGCCAGCGCGATCAGTTCCTTGGTGTCGTCCAAGCGCACACCCATCAGCACCAGGACACAGGAGTGCGCTTGCCCGAGCCTGACCTTGGGATGCACCCCGTCCGCCCACACGTACACGTACACGTAGTCGGACTCGGCGAGGTCGCGCTGCTGGAAGGCGGCACGGTCGTCGCTCCACTGCTTCGTCAGCCGGGTCACGGTGGCTGGCGACAGCCCGGCCGCCGAGCCGAGGAACTGCTCCAGCGCAGGCACGAAGTTCCCCGAGGACAGCCCGCGCAGGTAGAGCAGCGGCAGCACCTCGCTGACCTTGGGAGACTTGCGGCACCACGCGACGGAACCTGCGGCAGTGGTCACGGTGCGCGGCCGGTGGTGGCCGTCGCGGACCACCAGGCGGCGCCCGGCCTCGTCCGTCTCCGCAGCCAACTCAGCTATGTACTTCGGCCTCCAGCGCGGCGACGAGCATCCGCTGGGCGCCCTCGCGGACGATCTCGTCGATCAGGGAGCCAGACTCGGTGGAGCCGTCGGCGTTCACTACGCTGAGCACGGGCATGCCTTCCCGACCCGCGCTGCGAACGCGGGCCTACTCGGTGACCATCACAGGATCATTCGGGAAGGTACGCCCTCCGCGCCCAACCCGAAGCCGATCCACAGGTCTTGAGCATTCCTCCTGTAAGAGGGCGGTGATGAGCCGTCCGCCAAGGCGGCATCGGCAAGGACGGCGTCGTAACCTCCGTGCGAACGGGGTCAGCCGATCACCGTCCAGTTCACGATCACGAAGCGGCCGTGGCACCTGCGCGAGCGGGGGTGAGCCGGAGCCAGGACTGACGTGTCAGCGCATCAGCGCGTGATCCCTGGGAAAGCAGGGGGTGGGCCGTGGCAGGGGGACGGGGATCTGCTCCACTGCGTACGGTCCCTGCGCGAGCAGGGGTGAACCCGACAAGAACCATGACGGCTACATCGACGGGACGGTGGTCCCCGCACGAGCGGGGGTGGACCGTAGTCCCACGGGAAGTTCGGGCCGGGGTCGTAGTGCTCCCCGCCGACGCGGGGGTGAGCCGGTCCTGAACCCCGTCGACATGAACGGTGTCTTCTCATGGTCGGTCGACCAGCCGATTCGCCGTTCTCGGTGCCTGACCGCTCACAAGGCCAGGCACCGAGGCTTTCAACGCGGCAGCGCCTGTCCGCTAGTTGATATTGATGTTGAAAGTGGACGTGCTGCCGTCTGCCATGGCCAAGGTGACCGGCCCGAAGGTGATCATCACCGTGGAGTTGCCTCCGGGGCCTCGATAGAAGCCGGTCGCTTCCGTGATTTTTACGGCCAATGCCGTGAGTGTCGCCGCTACTTGCTCGTCAGCATCGATCTCGGGCTTGACCAGAGCATGGTGCCCATGGGCTTCGGCCCAGTCCCGAACGCTCCGGGCGTCGTGGCTCAGTTCGGGCAGGATGCTCTTGTTCGCCCACGCCCACACCCATGAGCCGGACGAGGGACTGAAACTGCCGAGGATCTGAGCAGGCGCCGTTGCTGTCTTGTCGGGAAAGGTCCAGGTGATCAGGCCAGTTGTCTGATCCAGTCCCCAGCGGTCCGCCGAGCCCAGTCCCCAGGACATGTGAGCACGGGCGAGCTGATCCATCATGTCCTCCCCCTGCAGCAGCAACGTGCTCAGATCAGCGCTATCCATGGCCTGATCAGCACCCTCGGACTTTTTGACCCGCTTGAACAAGCTCATGCCGCGAAGTTAACCAGAGGCCACTTCCACCGCCGTAGCCGCCTCGATCGCGGACAGTCTCACCCCAGCCGACCAGTTGGGGAATTGCATGATCAGGGCCCCGGGGAATTGCGTGGTTCAGGCCGCGATTTTGTGAATCCCCAGGCGGACGCGCGAGTAGGCCGACAAACGTTCCGTGAGGTGTCTGGGCCCGTATCCGCTGGTGCGAAGCGCGCGTGCGGGGGCGGATCGGGGTGTCAGGCCCAGGGGACGGGGGTGGCGGTGAAGCTTCCCCGTGATCTTGGACACTCGATCCCTATGCTGCGAGGTCGTGTTGGTGCCGTTGCCGGGTCTCGGCCGGGGTCAGGTAGCCGAAGACCTTGTGATTGCGCAGGCGGCGGCGGTTATAGAACGTCTCGATGAAGTCGAAGAACTCAGCGCGGGCAGTGGCTCGGTCGGACCAGATGCGGGTGCCGATCTCTTCTTTGAGCAGGGCCCAGAAACTCTCTGCGGCGGCGTTGTCGAAGCAGGATCCGGTGCGTCCGCAGCTTTGCCTGAGCCCCAACGCGCCTATTTCAAACCGGAATTGACTACTCGTGTATTCGCTGCCGCGATCCGAATGCGCTATGCAGCCGGGCCGGAGCCGGCCCCGGCCCGCGGCCATCTTCAGCGCATCGACGACAAGGTCGGCGCGGTGGTGGTCGGCCATCGAGTAGCCGACGACCTCGCGGGTGGCCAGGTCCAGCCAGCAGGCGAGGTAGAGCCAGCCCTCGGATGTGGGCAGAGCAGTGATGTCGCCGACCAGTTTCGTGCCGGGAACCTCGGCCTGGAAGTCGCGGCCGATCAGGTCCGGGGCCGGCCTGGCCTTCTTGTCCGGCCGTGTCAGCGAACGGCGCTTGCGACGGGTGACGCCCTGGATGCCGTGCTCGCGCATGAGGCGGGCGACGCGTTTGCGGTTCACCGCCCGGCCCAGGCGCCGCAGTTCGGCATGGATGCGCGGCACGCCGTAGGTGTGGCGGGAGGCCACGTGGATGACGGTGATCTCATGGACCAGGTCCTGGTCGGCGGCCTTGCGAGCGGCCCGGGCCTTCGCCGCGGCGAGCCAGGCATAAAACGAGGAACGGGCCACCTTCAGCAGGCGGCAGAGGAAAGCAACACCGTGGGTGGTCTTCTCCGCCTCGATGAACGTGTACATCGCGTTCACCGATCGCTCTCCTTCGCGAAGAAGACCGCCGTCTTTCTTCGCGGCCGAGCTCGACCGGCCACACACACGCTCGTAGCGTTCATCGACGAGTACAAGGACCGCTTCGGCGGTGTCGAGCCGATCTGCCGCGTGCTGACCGCACACGACTGCAGGATCGCCCCCTCCACCTACTACGCCCACCGCAAGCGGCAGGTCCGGCCGGCTGCCCGCACGCTTCGCGACGCCGAGCTGAAAGCTCTGATCATCCAGGCGTACGAGGCCAACTACCGTGTCTACGGCGCCCGGAAGATCTGGAGGCACCTGAACCGGCAGGGTGTCGCGGTGGCCCGCTGCACCGTCGAACGCCTGATGCGTGACCTCGGCATCAGCGGCGCGGTCCGCGGCAGGAAGGTCATCACCACGATCCCCGATCCACGTGCGGAACGTGCCCCCGACCTGGTGGACCGTGACTTCGTCGCCCCGAGCCCGAACCGCTGCTGGGTCGCCGACTTCACCCACGTCACCACGTTCGCCGGTGTCGTCTACGTCGCCTTCGTCGTGGACACCCTTTCCCGCCGCATCGTCGGCTGGTCGGCAGCCACGTCGAAGGAGACCCGGCTCGTCCTGGACGCCCTCGAGATGGCCCTGTGGCAACGCGACCGCGACCAACACCCCTATGTGAAAAGAGAGTTGATCCACCACAGCGACGCCGGGTCGCAATACACATCGTTCGCACTCGCCGAGCACCTCGACCGGGCAGGCATCGCCGCGTCCATCGGATCGGTCGGCGACGCCTACGACTGTCAGTCTTTTCGCACCGGATCCCGCAAGGATCGGGTAGTCCCGGCTGAGGCGGTCTGACTCTTGCTTACGACCGACCCTTGGGTGTCCTGGCGTTGATCTGTCGACCGCCCGGCCGGGCACGCAGCAAGCGCTGCCGCCGGACGGACGTGACCTGATATGAGCCTGGAGCCGACTCGCCAAAGCGTCCCCGTGACAGTCCTGTCCGTCCGACCGGCGACAGCGTGAACCCCCACGCTACCGACCGGAAGGAACTCCGTGCAGACCAGCGAGCAACCCAGGTCCGGGCACGTCGTGATCGGCGTCGACACGCACAAGCACGTGCACGTCGCAGCGGTGATGGACACTATCGGCGGAATCCTGGCCACCCTCACGATTCCCACCGACACGGGCGGCTTCCAGCAACTGGTCGATTGGGCGGGCTCGTTCGGCAGGATCCTCGCATTCGGGATCGAGGGCACAGGGTCCTACGGGGCCACGTTGACCTCATTCCTGCGCAGGGCCGGTCACAAGGTGGTCGAGGCCGGACTCCCGGACCGGCGGCTGCGGCGCATGAACGGGAAGTCCGACACCCTGGACGCTGAGAACGCCGCTCGCGCCGTGCTGGCCGGGTTCGCGACGGCCACGCCGAAGACTGCCGACGGCGAGGCCGAAATGATCCGCCAGCTCAAGATCGCCCATGACCAGGCTGTCGAACAGCGCGCGACGGCGATGGTCACGATGAAGGCGATGCTCGTTCACGCCTCGGACGCCCTGCGTCGGGAGACTGCCGGCAAGACACAGATCAGCCTGGCGCGGCAGCTGGCAGCCCTGCGTCCTCGCCGTCTGGAAGGTCCCGAGGACGCCCTTCGGTACACCCTGCGGACGCTCGCCCAGCGATGGCAATACCTGGACGCCGAGGCCAAGGAACTGACGAAGATGATCGGTGACCTGGTCCAGCGGGTCGCCCCGCAACTGCTCGAGCCCTTCGGTATCGGCGTGGACACGGCCGCGGAGATCCTTGTCGTGACCGGCGACAACCCCGAGCGGATCAAGTCCGAGGCCGCCCTGGCCAAGCTCGCGGGCATCGCATCGGTACCCACCGGCTCCGGCATGACCGGCGGCAGACATCGCATCAACCACGGCGGCCACCGCCAGCTCAACGCCGCGATCTACCGAACCGTCATTGTCCGAATGCGGTTCTACCAGCCCACGATCAACTACGTCGCCCGCCGCACCGCCGAGGGCAAGACGAAACGCGAGATCATCCGGTGCCTCAAGCGCTACGTCATCCGCGAGGTCTACCACCTGCTTCGGCCGGTCCCACGGAGGGCCTCCGCGGCAAGTTGACAACTATAGGAGCGTCAATGCCCTGATGGAGTCCACGATCGGCTTGTTCAAGACCGAGTTGATCAAGCCCCGCAGGCCTTGGAAGACACTCTCCGAGGTCGAGCTGGCCACCGCCGAGTGGATCGACTGGTACTGCCACCGCCGACTCCACGGTGAGATCGGGCACATCCCACCCGCCGAATACGAGACCAACCACTACCGCGAAACCACGAAGTCCCAGCTCACAGCCGCAACCTAGAGTGGTATGCCCCGGTTCTAATGGAGTCGGGTTGCTGGACAATTGACGATCCAGCAGCCTTCGGAGGCCGTGATGCCCCGCAGCTATCCGCCCGAGT
>NZ_JBSFUY010000046.1:0-57421 GCF_053592055.1 Streptomyces sp. NPDC002817 | reverse complement strand
GTGGACCGTCGGGTCTGTCCCGCCGCACGCAGGCCGGGCGCCGGCTCGGTTCGGGGTAGGGCAGACGTCCGCTGCGTGGGTTGGCCGTCCCGATCCCCCACCCACCCGCAGTCGGCTCCGCCTCTTGACGCCGGTCCAGGTATTTCAGCCCGTCCGGCGTTTGAGGACGAGGCCCTTCGGGCCGATGGGGGTTCAGGGGGCGGAGCCCCCTGGGGGCGGGGTCGAAGGGGCGGCACGCCCCTGGAGGACGGGGCGGGTAGGGGCGGCGGGGGCGAAAACAGCCCGGCCCGGCGTCAGGCAGCGACCCGGACGACGACGTACACGAAGAGCCCGCCCAGCGTCAGCCCGCCCGGCACACCGACCACCCGGAACACGGTGTCGCGGACCGGCGACCTCAACCGCCCGCGGAACACCGCGAGCACACCGCCGGTCAGCACGGTGAGACCCCCCAGCGTGACGGTCGACCACCCGGAGACCGCGGCGGGACCGACCGTTTCCACCGGACCGACGGGGAGCACCCGGACGGACGTAGGCCTCCCCAACGGCAGCCGCGTGTCCACGGAGGCGTACCGCAACGGCCGGCGCGCGACGACCAGGTTCCCCCCACAGGCGACGTAGGGGCTCTTGCCGGTTCTGACCACCGCACAGCTCGTCGCGGTGAACACGGCACGCTGCCCCACGAGTCCGAGAGCCCCCGCGAGCAGGTAGCCGCCCCCGAGGAACGGCAGCAGACCGAGGACCACGACGAAGAAGACCGCGGTGAGCCTCCCGGTCCGCGGAGGGCGCGGACGCGCCGGGCGGGCAGGTCCCTGTGGAGGTCCCGGCACGGCCCCCTGGCGCGGTGTCCTCTGGCGCGGGCGCCGTCTCTTCCTGGACCCCTTGCCCACCGCACCCTCCCCTGACCGCGACGACCGTGACCGTCCGCCGCGACGATCCTCCTCGGACGGACAGGCACCGCGGGCACGAGCGGAGAGGCTCTCGGCAGATCCTTACCGAGCGCCGCACGCCGCACCGACAACGCCTTCTCCATTGAGGACAGAACCTGACCGCAAGGGTCCGTAACTTCGTAGGTGTCAGGCAGAGCCAGCTGACCCCGACGACAAGACGAAAGGCGGCCGGTCATGGTCACTCACGTGCGAGCCGAGGCCCACGGCGACGAGCGCGGCGCACTGCTCTCCTTCCTCGCCGAACAGCGCGGCGGCATCCGCCGGGCCCTCCTCGGACTGACCGACGAACAGGCGTCCGGCAGGCCCAGCGCGAGCGAACTGTCCCTGGCGGGCCTGCTCAAGCACGTCGCCGAGGTCGAACAGGGCTGGGTCGCACGGGCCAAGGGTGAGGCGCCGGCGGTGAAGCGGGACGAGTCGAACTGGCACGAGTGTTTCCTGCTGGTCGACGGCGAGACCGTGGAGCAGCAGTTGGCGTACTGGGAGAAGGTCGCCGACGAGACGGAGGCGTTCATCCGCGCGGTGCCCAGCCTCGACGACACCTTCCCGCTCCCGAACGAACCCTGGTTCCCGCCGGACGAGTCGGTCTCCATGCGCTGGCTGGTTCTGCACCTGATCCGCGAGACGGCCCGGCACGCGGGGCACGCCGACATCATCCGCGAGTCCCTCGACGGGAAGACGGCCTTCGAGCTGGTGGGACTGGCGCGGAGCTGAGGTCATAACCTGGACGGCATGTCAACGATCCGTCTCCTCGTGCTGGCCGCGGTGCGCCAGCACGGGCGGGCCCACGGCTATCAGGTGCGCAACGACCTGGAGTACTGGGGCGCACACGAGTGGTCCAACGCCAAGCCCGGCTCGATCTACCACGCCCTGAAGCAGATGGCCAAGCAGGGACTGCTGTACGCGCACGAGATCGCACCGTCCACCGCGGGCGGACCGCCGCGCACGGAGTACGAGATCACCGAGACCGGCACCGAGGAGTACCTCGGTCTGGTGCGCGAGGCACTGACCTCGTACGACCAGAAGATGGACATGAAGTCGGCGGCCATCGGCTGCATGGTCGACCTCCCGCGCGCCGAGGCGGTGGCCCTCCTCAAGGAGCGCACGCGGAGGATCGAGGAGTGGCGCTCGGCCGTCACCGAGCACTACATCCCGGAAGAGGGCCCGGGGCAGCTCGGCCACATCGGCGAGATCATGAACCTCTGGGTGCACACGGCCGACGCGGAGGCCGAGTGGACCCAGGGGCTGATCTCCCGGATCGAGGGCGGCGCCTACACCTTCGCGGAGGAGGGCGAGCGGTTCGTCGGGGTGCTCGCCGAGGACCAGGAGAACCCGTACGCGACAGGGGAGCGGCATCCGGAGGACGCCCGCTAATCAAGTTTGACTAACTGAGGTCGGGGTATTAGCTTCGAGCTGGTAGTCAAGTTTGACTAGCGAAGGAGTCTCAGTGGCCGACGCGGCGATCACCGTCGAAGGGGCACGCAAGAAGTACGGCGGCGGCACCACCGCAAAGAACGCACTGGACGGCCTCGACCTGGAGGTCGGGCGAGGCACGGTGCACGGAGTGCTCGGGCCGAACGGCGCGGGCAAGACCACCCTGGTCCGCATCCTGTCCACCCTGCTCCGGCCGGACGCGGGCCGTATCGAGGTGGCCGGCCACGACGTCGTACGGCAGGCGCACGAGGTGCGTTTCCGCATCGGCCTGCTCGGCCAGCACGCGGCGCTCGACGAGGAACTCGGCGGCCGGCAGAACCTGGAGATGTTCGGCCGCCTCTACCACCTGGGCGCCCGCCGGGCACGCGCGCGTGCCGACGAACTCCTGGAGCGCTTCGACCTGGCCGGCACCGGCCGCAAACCGGTCCGCGCCTACAGCGGAGGCATGCGCCGCCGCCTGGACCTCGCGGCCTCCCTGATCACCGAGCCGGAGGTGCTCTTCCTGGACGAACCCACCACCGGCCTCGACCCGCGCGGCCGCGCCGAGGTGTGGTCCGCGGTCCGCACCCTCGTCGGCGGCGGTACGACGGTCCTGCTGACCACGCAGTACCTGGACGAGGCCGACCAGCTCGCCGACCGCATCTCGGTCGTCGACGTCGGCCGGGTGATCGCCGACGGCACGCCGGACGAACTGAAGGCACTGACGGGCGGCGACCGCATCGACGTCGTACTGCGCGACGAGGGCCAACTGGGCGCGGCGGTGGCCCTGTTGCCGCTGCGCGGGGCGGGAGTCTCGGTCGACCCCGACCGCCGGCTGCTCAGCGCCCCGGTCACCGACCGGATGGCGGCGCTCTCCGGGGTCGTACGGGCGCTGGAGGAGGCCGGGATCGAGGCGGAGGACGTGGCGCTGCGGCGGCCGACGCTGGACGAGGTGTTCCTGCACCTCACGGACGGGGACCGCCGAGCGAAGGAGGCCGCATGAGTACGTACGCGCTGACCGACTCCTGGACCATGACCCGGCGTGAACTCGCCCACTGGGCACGGCAGCCGGTGCAGGTCCTGGTCGGGCTGGTCTTCCCCGTGATGCTCCTGCTGATGTTCGCCTATCTGGTCGGCGGCGGCCGGGGCGTGAGCGGTGACTACGTCGACTACCTGGTCCCCGGCATGCTCGCGCTCACCATGGCCTTCGGCCTGGAGGGCACGATGCTCTCCGTCACCCAGGACCTCAACAAGGGCGTCATCGACCGGTTCCGCGCGATGCCCATGGCCAACGGGGCGGTGCTGGTGGGGCGTTCGGTGGCCGACATGCTCCAGTCGGCGCTGGGCCTGGCGGTGATGATCGGCGTCGCCTGCGCGCTCGGCTGGCGTGCGCACGGCGGTGTGTCCGGCTTCCTCGGCGCCGTCGGCCTCCTGCTGCTGTTCCGCTTCGCCATGCTCTGGATCGGCATCCACCTGGCGATGGTCGCGGGCAAGCCGGAGATGGTGCAGGCCGTGCAGATCCTGGTCTGGCCGGTGGGCTTCCTGTCCAACGCCTTCGCCACGCCCCAGTCCATGCCGGGCTGGCTGGGGACGGTCGTGGAGTGGAACCCGATGTCCCAGACGGCCACGGCGGTACGGGAGTTGTTCGGCGGGCCGGGCGGTGAGCCGGGGCATGTGTGGGCGGCCGTGGTGTGGCCGGTGGCGCTGATGGCGGTGTTCTTTCCGCTGGCGGTACGGCGGTTCGGGGCGCTGAGCAAGTAGTCCGGGCGGTCGGCGGGCCGCACGGAAAGTCGTCATGAGGAAGTGGGAACCCCGGCGCGGCGAGCGGTGTACCAGAGATGTCGGTGCATCGCGGACCGGGATCGGGGGACGACATGGAGTGGGTCAGGGGAAGGGCGGCGGTCGCCGTGGCCGTCGTGCTGGGCTTGCTGGCCGTCATGGCGGCGTGCACCCGGACGGACTCGGGCGGGCGGGTCTCCGCTTCTCGGGCGGCGGTGCCCGCCCGCATCCCGTCGGGGGCCGAACTGCCCGGAGGCGCGGTCGATGTCGGGTTCGCCGCGGACGGCAGCGGGTTCGCGTTGCTCGCGGAGTGCGGGAAGACCCGGTGCGTGCAGAGGATCGCCGTGCTGGAGAAGGGCGCCGGGGCCTGGAGGCTGGCGACCTCGCCGCTCCCGGACGTGACGGGCGACCTCGGCATCACCGCCGGACTCGTCGTCCTCGGCCCCGGCCGCGCGCTGATCACCGAGGGCAAGTGGCCGCCGCCGGAGCGCACTTGGTTCACCGGCGACGCAGGGGGCAGCTGGCGAGCGGCGACCACCGAGCCGACGGGCACCACGACGACCGTCCCCGAAGGCGGGGTCCTGGTCGAGAACTGCTCACGGCCCGACGAGGAGGGCAACGGATGCGCCCGGTCCCGTCTGGTGGCGGTGCTGCCCGACACGGGGGAGTACCGGATTCTGGCCCACCAGCCTCCGCTGAAGGGGGTCGTGATCCCGGCAGGTCACATCGGCGCCCGGCTCTACACCTACGGCCTCGACCCGCGCTCCGGCAACCCCGCACTCGCCGTGAGCGAGGACCGGGGCAAGAGCTGGCGTACGTCCGCGATGCCCGCCGGGCCGAAGGGCTGGAGCATGACCGTGGTGACCGACGGCTCGGTGCTCTACGCCGCCCACCACGGCCAGCTGCCCGACGAGGACGACGTGAAGAACGGCCTGCTCGCGATCGGCCGCAGCACCGACGGCGGCCACACCTGGGAGCAGGTCTGGAAGCACCGCAAGGGAGCCGAGCCCCGCTCGATCCTCGGTGCCCCGATCGCCGCCACCGACGGCAGCCTCACGATCCACGGCGAGGACGACGTCTGGCGCAGTACCGATGACGGCCGTTCCTTCAGCCGCGCCGGAGGCAGGGGACCGCAGGGCTGGGTGACCACGACCCCGCTCGGCTATCTGTGGGGCGACAGCTTCGGCGCCGGGAGGTACCGCATATCCGCCGACGGGGTCCACTGGACGACCTTCGACCTGGGCGACGGAACCTGACCGGCTCAGTGGTGGAACCCGGTCGCCGCCTCCTTGTCCCGGGTCAGCGGATGAGACTGGCGGCGCAGCTCCGGCAGCAGCCGGCTCAGGTCCTCCACGAACAGCTCGGCGAGATCGGCCGAGAAGCCGTTGCGGCACACCACCCGCAGCACGGACAGGTCCTCCCGGTTCGGCGGGAAGGTGTACGCCGGGACCAGCCAGCCGCTCTCCCGCAGTCGCCGGGACACGTCGAAGACGTCGTAGGCCGTCACGTCGTGGCCGGTCGTGAAGGCGAAGACCGGCAGCTGGTCGCCCCGGGTCAGCAGCCGGAAGTCGCCGAGCGCCTCCACCCGTTCGGCGAGGCTCAGGGCCACGTCCCGGGTGGACTGCTGCACGGCGCGGTAGCCCTCGCGGCCCAGCCTCAGGAAGGTGTAGTACTGCGCGACGACCTGGGCGCCGGGCCGGGAGAAGTTGAGGGCGAAGGTCGGCATGTCGCCACCCAGGTAGTTGACGCGGAAGACGAGTTCCTCGGGCAGGGCCTCCTTGTCGCGCCACAGTGCCCAGCCGACGCCCGGGTAGACGAGCCCGTACTTGTGCCCCGAGGTGTTGATGGAGGCGACCCTCGGCAGCCGGAAGTCCCAGGCCAGTTCCGGGTCGAGGAAGGGAGCGACCATGGCGCCGGACGCGCCGTCGACATGCACGGGGATGTCGAGGCCGGTCCGTTCCTGGAGTTCGTCGAGGGCGGCGCAGAGCTCGGTGATCGGTTCGTAGGAGCCGTCGAAGGTGGAGCCGAGGATGCCGACGACACCGATGGTGTTCTCGTCGCACAGTGCGGCGGCGGCCTGCGGGTCGAGGTGGAAGCGGTCGCCCTCCATGGGGACGAGGCGGGGCTCGACCTCCCAGAAGTTGCAGAACTTGTCCCAGCAGACCTGGACGTTGACCCCCATGACGAGATTGGGCCGGGCACCGGGCGCGGGGTTCCGCTTGCTCCACCGCCGTTTGAACGCCATCCCGGCGAGCATGCACGCCTCGCTGGAGCCGGTTGTCGAACAGCCCACGGCGGCCGACGGATCGGGGGCGTTCCACAGGTCGGCGAGCATCGCCACACAGCGCCGCTCCAGTTCGGCGGTGCGCGGGTACTCGTCCTTGTCGATCATGTTCTTGTCCCGGCACTCGCCCATCAGGACCCCGGCCTGCGGTTCCATCCAGGTGGTGACGAAGGTGGCGAGGTTGAGGCGGGAGTTGCCGTCCAGCATCAGTTCGTCGTGGACGAGCTGGTACGCGGTCGAGGGCGGCAGGGGGGCGTCCGGGAGCCGGTGCTTGGGCGGGGCCTCGGTCATACCGGCGACCGGGTTCGCCTCGCCGAAGAAGGGGTTGACGGACAGGGGGTTCTCGTCGGGCGTTTCGGGGCCTTGGTGCAGCGGCATCGATCGACTCCTCAGGGGTGGGATTCAGCGGACCGGGGTTCCGTCTGCGCGCAGTTGCATCTGGGGGCGGCCGGTCACCAGCAGCCAGGCGGGCAGCGAGGCGATGCACAGCAGGGCGATGATCGCAGGCGAGGCCACCAGTACGGCGGCGGTGAAGAGGCTCACCCAGCCCTGCCGGGTGATGGCGAGCAGCATGCCCAGTACCCCGGCGGCGACACCGAGCGCGGGATGGACACCGGGCACCAGGGCATGGGCACACAGCCCGAAGGCGACGCCCACGAACACGGCCGGGAAGATCCGCCCGCCGCGGAAGCCGCAGGACGCGGCGACGAGCAGCGCGGCCAGCTTGACCACCGCCATCGTGGCGAACTCCCCGGCCGACCAGCCGTCGGGGTCGGCCGCGATCTCCCCGACCTCGTCCAGCCCCTTGAAGAGGGTGAGGTGACCGCCGAGCGCCCCCAGCAGCCCCAGCACGAGCCCGCCGGCGGGCAGCGCGAGCATCGGATGGCGCAGTCGCGCGAAGCCGCCGTGGACGTAGGGGAAGGCTCGGACGGCGCACATGCCGAGCAGCGCGGCGGCGGACGCGATCACCACCACCGCCAGCAGATCGCCCCAGCCGGGCCGCCCGAGCGCGGGCAGATGCAGATCGAAGGTCGGATGGGCCACCAGGGTGGTCGTCACGGCGCCCGCGGCGGCGGCGGCGAGCGGCGCGAAGACGTTGTCCCACAGGGCCCCCTTGAGCTGCCGCCCCGCCAGCGCCTCGGAGATGAGGAGCGCCGCCGCAACCGGGGTGCCGAACAGCGCGCCGATCGTCGCCGCCTCCGCCAGCGCCGCCCACAGTCCGCCCGGCAGCCGGGGGAGCAGCCGGCGGCCCAGCCAGAAGGCGAGCGCGACGTTCACGGCGATGATCGGGTTCTCCGGTCCGAGGCTTGGTCCGCCCGCGAGCATGAGCGCGGTCGCCAGCAGCAGCCCGGGCAGCACGGCGGGCGGCAGGACGGGAGCGTTCAGGCCCATGGTGGCCGGGTCGGGGCCGGCGTGCCCCGGCACCTTCCACACCACGAGGCCGACCACCACACCGGTGGCGGTGAGCATGACGATCGTCCACAGCACGGAGTACCGGCCGACTCCCAGGGCGTCGGGCAGATTCCGCCACAGCACGTGCTGGAGCGCCTCGGCCGCGGCGCTCACTCCGAGAAGGAGCAGACTCGCGCCCACGCCCACGACGAGAGCGGGGAGGATCAAGGGCAGGAGCGCGCGAGCCGGGGCTGCCGTTGCCTGCTGCGCGGTGTCCTGGGCCACGGGCTCACGATAAACGGACAAAACCGGCACGACATCCGGAGCGCCCGGTGCGGGACCCGAGGCGGAACGGGCTTGCACCTCACGTGGCGTGAGGCCTCAGCGTGGAGGACGTACAGAGAAGGGAGCGGACGAAGTGAGCTATTCCGTAGGGCAGGTCGCCGGTTTCGCCGGAGTGACGGTGCGCACGCTGCACCACTACGACGACATCGGACTGCTCGCCCCCAGCGAGCGCAGCCACGCGGGCCACCGGCGCTACAGCGACGCCGACCTCGACCGGCTGCAACAGATCCTGTTCTACCGGGAGCTCGGCTTCCCGCTCGACGAGGTCGCCGCCCTGCTCGACGATCCGGCCGCGGACCCGCGCGCCCACCTGCGCCGCCAGCACGAGCTGCTGACCGCCCGGATCGAGAAGCTGCGGAAGATGGCGGCGGCCGTGGAGCAGGCCATGGAGGCACGGAAGATGGGCATCAACCTCACACCCGAGGAGCGGTTCGAGGTCTTCGGCGACAAGGACCCGGAGCAGTACGCCGAGGAGGCGGAGGAGCGCTGGGGCGGCACGGAGGCGTACGCCGAGTCACAGCGCCGCGCCGCGGGCTACACCAAGGACGACTGGAAACGCATGCAGGCCGAAGTGGCCGACTGGAGCGAGCGCTACAGCGGCCTGATGGCAGCCGGTGACCCGCCGGCGTCCGAGGCGGCCATGGACATGGCCGAGGAGCACCGGCAGCACATCTGCGGCTGGTTCTACGAGTGCCCGTACGACATGCACCGGTCCCTGGGCGAGATGTACGTGTCCGACGAGCGCTTCAAGGCGTTCTACGAATCCATGCGCCCCGGTCTCGCCGAGCACCTGAGGGCCGCGATCGACGCGAACGCGGCCCGGCACACCTCCTGAGGTCCCGGCCCGGGAGGAAGAGGCCTACTCCCGGGTCAGGATCACCGCCGTCCCGTACGCGCACACCTCGGTGCCGACGTCCGCCGCCTCGGTCACGTCGAAGCGGAACGCCAGTACCCCGTTCGCACCCCGCGCGCGTGCCTGCTCGACGAGCCGCTCCATGGCCTGGTTGCGGGTCTGCACGAGCGTCTTGGTGAGCCCCTTGAGCTCACCGCCGACCATCGACTTCAGCCCCGCCCCGATCTGGCTCCCCAGATGCCGGGAGCGGACCGTCAACCCGAACACCTCACCAAGTACCTCCTGCACCCGGTAGCCGGGTGCGTCGTTCGTCGTCACGACCAGCACGTCCGGCTGGGGTCCCTGACCGCCGCCGTACTCTTCGATACCCATGCCCCACAGCTTTGTCCCAGCGGGCGCACAGTGCATCCTGGGAGACCGCATGGAACCTGGGTTGTGACGGCTGCGTTGATACTTTTGGGCAGCCAGCCCCAGCCCGTCTCCCAGTACCAGGAGCCACAGACCCGTGACCACGCTCGCGCTCGCCCCCGAGTGGCTCAGTCCGAACTATCTGATCGAGACGTTCAGCCTGCCAGGCATCCTGCTGATCGTCTTCGCCGAGTCGGGTCTGTTCGCGTTCCTGCCCGGCGACTCCCTGCTGTTCACGGCGGGTCTCTTCGTGGCCCAGGGCGAGTACATCAGCCAGCCGCTGTGGCTGGTCTGCTTCCTGATCGTGGTGGCGGCCGTCGTCGGTGACCAGGTCGGCTACATGATCGGAAAGTTCTTCGGGCCCAAGCTCTTCAACCGTCCCAACTCCAAGCTCTTCAAGCAGGAGAACCTGGACAAGGCCCACGAGTTCATGGAGAAGTACGGCCCCAAGGCGATCGTCCTGGCCCGCTTCGTGCCGATCGTGCGCACCTTCGCCCCCATCGTGGCGGGCGCAGGCCGTATGAAGTACCGCACGTTCCTCACGTACAACGTCATCGGTGGTATCGCCTGGGGCACCGGCGTCACCCTCGCGGGTTACTGGCTCGGCCAGATCGACGTCATCCACAAGAACGTCGAGGCGATCCTCGTCCTCATCGTCTTCGTCTCGGTCGTCCCGATCATCATCGAGTACCTCCGCGAGCGCTCCAAGAAGAAGAAGGCGGCAGCCGAGGCCCCGGCCCCCCAGGCCTACCAGCCCCCGCCGATGGACGACGCGACGACCCAGCTCCGCCGCATCCCGTCGGACGACGAGCAGCACCAGCAGCAGTACGGCAACCAGAACGACCAGGGCTACGGCCAGCAGGGCCACCAGGGCCAGCAGCAGTACGGCTACGACCAGTACTACGCCCCGCAGCCCCAGCAACAGCAGCAGCCGTACGCCCAGCAGTACCCCCAGGGATACGGCGACCAGCAGCAGTACGACGGTCGGCAGAACCAGCAGTACCCGCCCAACCAGGGCTACTGAGGCGCCCGTTCAGGGGCGCCGACCCAGCTCTCGGGCGCTCAGAACCCACGCGTCCGCTTCGCCGCCCTGCGCCCCGAAGCAGCCCCACCCGGAACGCGCAGGAACAGCCGCGAGATCTCCGACCCGAGGTTGACCCCGATGGCGATGGCCATGGCGAGTGACGCCGCCGTGGCCAACGACACCAGGCCCTTGTCCACGTCGTTCTGCGCGATGGACAGCAGCCCGAAGTACGTGGCGGAGCCCGGCAGAAGAGGCCCGATCGCGGCCGTCGTATAGGGCAACGCCGAAGCGAACCGGTACCGCGACAGCATCTGCCCGAACAGCCCCACCAGCCCCGCCGCCACCGCCGTGGAGGCGACCGGGGAGATGTCGCCGACGTAGTACATCGCGCCGTAGACCGACCATGCGACCCCACCGTTGAGGGTCACCGCCAGCACGGTCGAGCGCTCCTGCTGCAACAGCACCGCGAACGTCAGCGACAGCAGCATTGCCGCCCCGATCTGCCACAGCGGCCGCTCCTCGATGACCAGAGCGACATCGGGGTTCAGTTCGGCGCCCAGCGTCACCCCGAAGTAGAGGATGAGCAGCACTCCCACGACGATGCCGACGAAGAAGTACATCACCTCCAGCAGCCGCGCCGACGCGGTGATGTAGAAGCCGGTCAGCCCGTCCTGCACGCCCGCCACCAGTGCCCGCCCCGGCAGCAGCGCGAACAGCCCACCGGTGATGACCGCGGAGGCCTTCACATCGATGTCGGCCAGCGTCAGCGCGATCCCTATGGCGGCCGGCGGCATCGCGGCCACCGTGAACTGGTAGAACTCCGGCAGCCCGCGCCCCGCGCACAGCCATGCAAGCCGGTCGCCGAGCATCGCTCCCAGCGCGGCCGCGACGAACACGATCAGATCACCGCCGACGAGCACCGAGGCCGCACCGGCGAGCAGCCCGCTCGCCCCGGTCAGCACCCAGCCCGGGTACGGGTGCCGGTTGCGGCGGATCTCGGCGAGCCGCCGGTAGGACTCCTCCAGGGAGATCGCCGTCTCGGGGTCGCTGAGGTCGTCCACCAGGTGGAAGACGGCCGCGAGCCGGGTGTAGTCGGTGCCGCGCCGCCGGACCGTCCGGGACGCGGTGACCGGATCGTCGACCAGCGACGGCTGGTACGAGATCGACAGCAGGGTGAAGGTGACGTTCGGCTCGCAGCGGTCGAGGCCGTAGGACCGGCAGACGGCGAACATCGCCGCCTCCACGTCCTCCGCGCCCTCACCGCCCGCGAGCAGCAGCTCGCCGATACGCAGCGTCATGTCGAGCACGCGCGGGACGGCCGGCCCCACTTCTTCGGCCTTCGCCGCCGACTCCGGAGCGGGCCGCTCGGCCACCGGCATCCGCAGCATCGTGCGCATCCGGTCCTGCCAGGGCACGTCCTTGGTCAGACTCACCACCGGTATGCCGGTCGCCGGGGTGAACGCGGGCGCCTGCTTGGCGCTGTAGGTGCGCGGCGTGTTGAACGCCGACCCCTCGGACTCGGCCGAGGGCACCTGCGGGACGTCCAGACCGTCGGGGACGGCGAACTCGCTCGTCGTCTCCGGTTCCGTGCCGCCTCTGGGCATCGCGAGCCCCTGCGGGATCGCGAACTCGGACGTGATCTCGGGGTCGTAGACACTCCTCGCCTCGTCCGACTGCGGCTTGCGGTCCTCCGCTTCCGTCACTCACAGCTCCTGTGTACGCACCTCCGGTTCGCACCAGTATGCGCACAGACACACAGCGGGCCGCACGCGTGTGCGTGCGGCCCGCTGGACATCAGGAGGCTCAGTGGCCGCCGGACTCCTTGAAGCGCTTGTACGACCGCTCGATCTCGACCTCGGCGTCGACCCGGCCGACCCAGTTGGCGCCCTCTACGGACTTGCCGGGCTCCAGGTCCTTGTAGACCTCGAAGAAGTGCTGGATCTCCAGGCGGTCGAACTCGGAGACGTGGTGGATGTCACGCAGGTGCTCCTGGCGCGGATCCGTCGCCGGCACGCACAGCAGCTTGTCGTCACCGCCGGCCTCGTCCGTCATCCGGAACATGCCGATCGCGCGGCACTTGATGAGGCAGCCCGGGAACGTCGGCTCGTCAAGAATGACCAGCGCGTCCAGCGGGTCGCCGTCCTCGCCGAGGGTGTTCTCGACGAAGCCGTAGTCGGTCGGGTAGGCGGTCGAGGTGAAGAGTCGACGGTCCAGGCGGATCCGACCGGTCTCGTGGTCCACCTCGTACTTGTTCCGCGAACCCTTCGGAATCTCGATCGTGACGTCGAACTCCACCGGTGGCTCCTCCATGATCAACACATAGTTCTGGTGGTTAAGTGTCCCTCACGCAGGTGTGTGATCGCGAAAGGGGCTGGTGGTCGTGCCTGAACTGAGGCCTTGGCGGGCTGCGAGACCGCATGTGGCGCGGGTCGCGAACGCCGTGCGACCCCGTCTGGCACAGGCCGCGACCGCCGCGAAACCACGGGTCGCGCGACTCGGCCGAACCATGTCGGTGCAGGTCACCAAGGTGCGGACCTGGCATTACACGGCCGGAGCCGCCACCGCGGGACTGGCACTGACCGCCGTCGTGGTGACGGCAGCCGGCCCCTGGGACTCCTCCGGTCAGCGTACGGCCGAGCGGGACCGGGCCGCCGCCCAGGAGCGCACGGGTGGCGCAGATCACGATCGCGATTCCGGTACGACGGAAGCGGCGCCCAAGCCCGCCCCCAGCGCCGCCTCCGTCCTCACCGGCCTCGGCGGCGCCGGCAGCACGGTGAAGTCGGCGCCGAACGGACCGGCCCTCGCGGACGTGCTGGGCCCGCTCCTGAAGGACGCGGCGCTCGGCAGCAGCCGTGCGGCCGAGGTCGTCGACATCGCCACCGGCAAGCGGCTCTACGGCACCGGTGTGGGCACCGCCCTCACCCCCGCCTCCACGACGAAGATCGCCACCGCGGTGGCCGCCCTGTCCTCGATGGGCGCCGACCACCGACTCACCACGCGCGCGGACCTGGAACCCGACACCAAGGAACTCGTCCTCGTCGGCGGCGGCGACCCCACGCTGACGGCCCGCAAGGACGCCGACGGCGCGGCGAGCCTGCGCGACCTGGCCACCAGGACCGCCGAGGCGCTGAAGAAGGACGACGTACGGAAGGTCACCCTCTCGTACGACACGACCCTGTACGCAGGCTCCGGGATCCACCCGATCGGCGCCGACAACGACAACCTCGCCCCGGTCAGCGCCCTGATGGCCGACGAGGGCCGCACGGACGACAGCACCAGCGGCACGGCGGTCCGAGTGGAGAACCCCGCGCAGGACGCGGCCCGCAAGTTCGCCGGCTTCCTGGGGGAGGCCGGTATCAAGACCACGTCGCCCGGCCCCTCCAAGGCGACGAGCCGCGCGAAGACGCTCGCCGAGGTTTCCTCCCCGCCCCTGTCCGCCCTGGTCGAGCGCATGCTGACCAACAGCGACAACGACATCGCGGAGGCCCTGGCCCGCCAGACGGCCGTGGCGGCGAAGGCACGCGCCGACTTCGAGGGCGGTGGCGAGGCGATCCGGGCGCAGCTGAAGAAGCTCGAACTCCCGGTCTCCGGCGTCTCCTTCAAGGACGGCAGCGGCCTGAACCGCGAGGACAGACTGACGGCGGACCTGCTGACGGCCCTCCTGGTGAAGGCGGGCGACCCGGCTCACCC
This sequence comes from Streptomyces sp. NPDC002817, assembly GCF_053592055.1. Classification (NCBI taxonomy): domain Bacteria; kingdom Bacillati; phylum Actinomycetota; class Actinomycetes; order Kitasatosporales; family Streptomycetaceae; genus Streptomyces; species Streptomyces sp. NPDC002817. The sequence continues at coordinate 43,289 of NZ_JBSFUY010000046.1, read as the reverse complement.
CGAGCTCCGCCCCGTCCTCACCGGTCTTCCGATCGCAGGCTTCACCGGCACTCTGAGCACCCGTTACACGGACGGCGCGGCCGGCGTCGTACGAGCCAAGACTGGCACGCTGACCGGCGTGAACACCCTGGCGGGAACCGTGGTCGACCAGGACGGCCGCCTGCTGGCGTTCGCCTTCCTCGCGTCGAACACGACGAGCAAGGACGCGGCACAGTCGGCGCTGGACCGGACGGCCACGGCGTTGGCGGCGTGCGGCTGCCGTTGACCGAGGGCGCCGACACCGACGTACAACCGTCTCCGTCGGCACACCCGTCCCGGACGATCTCACAGCGCACGCCAGCCGCAACCGACCTCTGTGGCCTGCCCCAAGCGGGAACGCTCACGTACGGTTGACGCATGACGAGCATCGGTGGTGCCGAGATGGTCGACTGGAATCTCGCGGTGGCGACCGCGACCCGGCTCGTGCGGCCGGGCCCGGAGGTGAGCCGCGACGAGGCCAGGGCCGTCGTCGCCGAGCTGCGCAAGCACGCCAGGGCCTCGGAGGAACACGTCCGCGGCTTCACTCGAATGGGTACCGAGGAGACCCACGACACCCCGCTCCTCGTCGTGGACCGCCCGGGCTGGGTCAAGGCGAACGTCGCTGGCTTCCGGGAACTCCTGAAGCCGTTGCTCGACAAGATGCAGGAACGGCGCGGCAGCACTCCGGGCGGTGCGGTCCTCGGCGCCGTCGGCGGCAAGGTGACCGGCGTCGAACTCGGGATGCTGCTGTCCTTCCTGGCCTCCCGTGTCCTCGGCCAGTACGAGACCTTCGCCCCGGCCACCCGCGAACTCCCGGCCGGCGCCAACGGCGGCGGCCGCCTCCTGCTGGTCGCGCCGAACATCGTGCACGTGGAGCGCGAACTCGACGTACAGCCCCACGACTTCCGCCTGTGGGTGACCCTGCACGAGGAGACGCACCGCACGCAGTTCACCGCCGTGCCCTGGCTGCGGGACCACCTGGAGGGCGAGATCCAGTCGTTCTTGGGGGAGACCGAGGTCGACCCCATGACCGTCCTGGAACGCATCCGGGAAGCCGCGCAGTCGCTTGCCGGCGGGCGCCCCGAGGGCGAGGAGGAGGACGGCGGACGGTCGTTGGTGGAGATCGTGCAGACGCCCGCCCAGCGGGAGATCCTCGGTCGCCTCACCGCCGTGATGTCCCTCCTGGAGGGGCACGCCGACTTCGTGATGGACGGAGTGGGTCCAGAAGTCGTACCGACCGTCCAGGAGATCCGCGAGAAGTTCCAGCAGCGTCGCGCCAAGGGCGCCTCCCGCCTGGACATGGCCCTGCGCAAGCTGCTCGGACTGGATGCCAAACTCAGGCAGTACCGCGACGGCGAACGCTTCGTACGCGCTGTCGTCAACGAGGTCGGCATGGACGGCTTCAACCGCGTGTGGACCTCCCCCAACACCCTCCCGACGAAGACGGAGATCGCCAAACCGGCGGACTGGATCGCGCGGGTGCACCGCAAGGCCGAGTCGTGAGCCCCGCGGAAGGGTCGTGAAAGAAAACCGGCCGACGGCAGTCGAACGCCCCTTCAATCACCCGTCCGAGGGACCGTGAGGCCTGGGTAGGCGTGCAATGCTCGGGGAACGGCCCGGTTCTGTCACCATCTACACACTCTGAGTGACCGAACTCGGGTCTCACCCCCGAAAACTTCATGAAGGGAACCGGACATGGGTCCCCATCCTGCGGTCGCGGCGATACGCCTGGCGGTCCGCCGCGTCCTCCACGACATCCTCAACGACCATCAGACCTCCGCCGAGAAAGCCCCGCATGAGCGCCCGTCGCCGCCGCTCGTGCTCGTGGCGTGCTCCGGCGGCGCCGACTCCATGGCCCTCGCCTCCGCTCTCGCGTTCGAGGCCCCCAAACTCGGCATCCGCGCGGGTGGCGTCACCGTCGACCACGGCCTCCAGCCCGGTTCCGATCTGCGCGCCGACGAAGTCGCCCTGCGCCTGCGCGAACTCGGTCTCGACCCCGTCGAGTCCATCGCCGTGACCGTCGGCCGCGAAGGCGGACCCGAAGCCGCCGCCCGCGACGCCCGCTACGCCGCCCTCGACGCCGCCTCCGCACGCCACGGGGCCTGTGCCGTCCTGCTCGGCCACACACGCGACGACCAGGCCGAGACCGTCCTGCTCGGCCTCGCCCGCGGCTCCGGCATCCGCTCCCTGTCCGGAATGGCCGCGGTCTCGGGGGCCGACGGCCGTTACCGCCGCCCCTTCCTCCGGCTCGACCGGCAGACCGCCCGCAAGGCCTGTCTGGTCCAGTCGCTCCCCGTCTGGGACGACCCTCACAACGCGGACCCGGCGTACACACGTTCCCGCCTGCGCCACGAAGGCCTGCCCGCCCTGGAGAAGGCCCTCGGCAAAGGCGTCGTAGAGGCACTCGCCCGTACGGCCCAGCTCTCCCGCGACGACGCCGACGCCCTCGACGCCTGGGCCAGCCAGGCCGAGACCGCCGTCCGCGACGCCGCCGGCCTCCTCGAGTGCGCCAAGCTCTACGCCCTGCCGCCCGCCGTGCGCCGCCGCATCCTGCGCCGCGCCGCCATCGAGGCCGGCGCCCCGGCAGGCTCGCTCTTCGCCCGCCACATCGAGGAAGTCGACCGGCTGATCACCGGCTGGCGCGGCCAGGGAGCCATCAATCTCCCCGGCAAGGTCGTCGCCCAGCGTCAGGGTGGCAGACTGGTGATTCGGCAAGGCTGAATCCTTACGCCCCTCAGCGGGGCCGGACAGCTGGTGGGACGACCGAAAGTGATGCGGGTGGACGCGAAAGACATGGGCACCGACCTCAAAGAGGTGCTCATCACCAAGGAAGAGATCGACGCCAAGCTCGTCGAGCTGGCCGCGAAGATCGACGCGGAGTACGCGGGCAAGGACCTGCTCATCGTCGGCGTCCTCAAGGGCGCGGTGATGGTCATGGCCGACCTCGCGCGGGCGCTGTCCACCCCCGTCACCATGGACTGGATGGCCGTGTCGTCGTACGGCGCGGGCACCCAGTCCTCCGGTGTCGTCCGGATCCTCAAGGACCTCGACACCGACATCAAGGGCAAGCACGTCCTGATCGTCGAGGACATCATCGACTCCGGCCTGACCCTGTCGTGGCTGCTGTCCAACCTCGGCTCGCGCGAGCCGGAGACGCTCAAGGTGTGCACCCTGCTGCGCAAGCCGGACGCCGCCAAGGTCGCCATCGACGTCGAGTGGGTCGGCTTCGACATCCCCAACGAGTTCGTCGTGGGCTACGGCCTCGACTACGCCGAGAAGTACCGCAACCTGCCGTTCGTCGGTACGCTCGCGCCCCACGTCTACGGCGGCTGACCCGAAGGGCCCAGCCCCGTAAGAAGATCGGGAACCCTGGCGGGCACCGCGCCGTTGGAGCATGCAGACGGGTTCCTCAGCCGTCCTGTGCGTCTTCGGACGACAATGCTGGGGTACCGTCAGAAGAACTGTCTTATCAAACTCACTATGGCAGGAGGGACGGGGCGACACCGCTCCGTATGGATGGACGTGAAGCGATACTTCCGTGGGCCGGTCATGTGGATCGTGCTGGCCGTCCTTGCCGTGGTCGTGTTGATGCAGGTCGTCGGCTCGTCCGGCGGCTACAAGACGGTGGACACCGGCCAGGTCGTCCAGGCGATCAATGAGAACAAGGTCGAATCAGCCAAGCTGACCACCGGCGACGAGCAGACCATCAAGGTCCAGCTCAAGGACGGCGAAAAGGTCGAGGACAGCTCGAAGATCCAGGCGAGCTACATCGGCGACCAGGGTGTGGACATCGCCAACACCCTGCAGGGCAAGTTCCAGCAGAAGCAGATCCCCGACGGGTACACCGTCTCGCCGACGAAGCAGAACGCCTTCGTCGGGATCCTGCTCTCCCTGCTCCCCTTCGTCCTCATCGTGGTCGTCTTCCTGTTCCTGATGAATCAGATGCAGGGCGGCGGCTCCCGGGTCATGAACTTCGGGAAGTCCAAGGCGAAGCTCATCACCAAGGACACCCCCAAGACGACGTTCGCCGACGTCGCCGGATCTGACGAGGCCGTCGAGGAGCTCCACGAGATCAAGGAGTTCCTCCAGGAGCCGGCGAAGTTCCAGGCCGTCGGCGCCAAGATTCCCAAGGGCGTACTGCTGTACGGCCCGCCCGGCACCGGCAAGACCCTGCTCGCGCGTGCTGTCGCGGGCGAGGCCGGCGTGCCGTTCTACTCGATCTCCGGTTCCGACTTCGTCGAGATGTTCGTCGGTGTCGGTGCCTCCCGAGTCCGTGACCTCTTCGAGCAGGCCAAGGCGAACGCCCCGGCGATCGTCTTCGTCGACGAGATCGACGCGGTCGGCCGCCATCGTGGCGCCGGCCTCGGCGGTGGTCACGACGAGCGCGAGCAGACCCTGAACCAGCTGCTCGTCGAGATGGACGGCTTCGACGTGAAGGGCGGCGTCATCCTGATCGCCGCCACGAACCGGCCCGACATCCTCGACCCGGCCCTCCTGCGCCCCGGCCGCTTCGACCGCCAGATCGCGGTCGACCGCCCGGACATGCAGGGCCGTCTGGAGATCCTCAAGGTTCACCAGAAGGGCAAGCCGGTCGCACCGGACGTCGACCTGTCGGCGGTCGCCCGCCGGACGCCGGGCTTCACCGGCGCGGACCTGTCGAACGTGCTGAACGAAGCGGCGCTCCTCACGGCGCGCAGCGACAAGAAGCTCATCGACAACCACTCGCTGGACGAGGCCATCGACCGTGTCGTGGCGGGCCCGCAGAAGCGGACCCGGATCATGTCGGACAAGGAAAAGAAGATCACCGCGTACCACGAGGGCGGACACGCCCTGGTCGCGGCGGCTTCCCCCAACTCCGACCCCGTCCACAAGATCACCATCCTGTCCCGCGGCCGTGCCCTGGGCTACACGATGGTGCTCCCGGACGAGGACAAGTACTCGACCACGCGCAACGAGATGCTCGACCAGCTCGCCTACATGCTGGGCGGCCGCGCGGCCGAGGAACTGGTCTTCCACGACCCGACCACGGGCGCCGCGAACGACATCGAGAAGGCCACGGCAACGGCCCGCGCGATGGTCACGCAGTACGGCATGACCGAGCGTCTCGGCGCCATCAAGTTCGGTGGCGACAACACCGAGCCGTTCCTCGGCCGGGAGATGTCGCACCCGCGTGACTACTCGGAAGAGGTCGCCGCGCTGGTCGACGAGGAGGTCAAGAAGCTCATCGAGACGGCGCACAACGAGGCCTGGGAGATCCTGGTCGAGAACCGCGACGTCCTCGACGCGCTCGTGCTCCAGCTGCTGGAGAAGGAGACGCTGAACAAGGAGCAGATCGCCGAGGTCTTCGCTCCCATCGTCAAGCGTCCCCCGCGGCCGGCCTGGACCGGCTCCTCCCGCCGCACGCCGTCCACCCGTCCGCCGGTGCTCTCCCCCAAGGAGCTCGCACTGACGAACGGTGCCAACGGTGCGACGCCGGCCATCACCACCGCCAAGTCCACGGCGGCGGACTCCGCCCCGGCGGCCGAGCCGGTCACCGAGGACCGCCCGGAGAACTGACACCCCGGGCCCCGGTGACCTCACCGGGCCCGGAATGGATGCCGCGCCCCCCAGGATCTAGCCTGGGGGGCGCGGCGCTTTTCGGCCGCGTCGGCAGGCACACCCAGGAACGAGGCAGAGATGACCGACCCCGTGACGCTGGACGGCGAGGGCTCGATCGGCGAGTTCGACGAGAAGCGCGCCGAGAACGCGGTGCGCGAGCTGTTGATCGCGGTGGGGGAGGACCCTGACCGGGAGGGGCTCAGGGAGACGCCGGGGCGGGTGGCTCGGGCGTATCAGGAGATATTCGCGGGGCTGTGGCAGAAGCCCGAGGACGTGCTGACGACGACGTTCGACCTGGGGCACGACGAGATGGTGCTCGTGAAGGACATCGAGGTGTACTCGACGTGTGAGCATCACCTGGTGCCCTTCCGGGGTGTTGCTCACGTCGGCTACATTCCGGCCACCACCGGCAAGATCACCGGCCTGTCCAAGCTGGCGCGTCTCGTGGATGTCTACGCCCGTCGGCCGCAGGTGCAGGAACGACTCACCACGCAGATCGCGGACTCCCTGATGGAGATCCTGGAGCCGCGCGGTGTGATCGTCGTCGTCGAGTGCGAGCACATGTGCATGTCGATGCGCGGCATCCGCAAGCCGGGCGCGAAGACCATAACGTCGGCGGTGCGGGGGCAGCTGCGGGACGCGGCGACACGTAATGAGGCGATGAGCCTCATCATGGCCCGCTGACGCACGGGGCACGGGCGTCTGTGGGCTGGAGCTCGGCGCCGTGTGGCTTGTTCGGCGCTATGCCGCCGACGCCGCCCCCGTGTTCCGGTCGTCGTCCTCCGGGAGCTTGCAGACCCGCTCCAGGAAGATGGCGGCCATTATGACCGCGATGCCCGCCAGGACCGAGAAACCGGCGTAGATGGCCTGGTCGCGGCGGGCGGGGATGTCGAGGGATTCCAGGAGGAAGACGCCCGTGCCGCCGTACATACCGGCGACCAGGGCGGCTACGAGGGCGCTGGCCTGGCCGAAGACGACCGCGCGGGCCGCCATCAGGGGGTCGACGCCCTTGGCCTCGGGGCGGCGTTCGCGCTGGGCCTTGAGGCGGGACCGGATCGAGAGCGCCGTGGCGACCAGGACCACGGCGATCAGGGCGAGGACGATGGGGGCGGCCAGGGGGACGCTGGGCAGGGTCCCGATCGAGTTCCACAGGCGGGCGCCCGCCCAGGACAGGATTGCGGCGATGACGAAGACGCCGGCCAGCAGCCTGATGCGCAGCTCTCTCACGGTGCCCCTTCAGCTCCCCCGGATCCCACGAACAGTGGTTGCTTTGACCTTAACGACTATTCGGGCAGCCGGAGTTCCAGGTCCGGGCGGGCTTCGATGCCGATTCGGGTGACGGTGGCCAACAGGCCGGAGACCGGGCCGCGGCCGGGGAGCTGTGCCTGCGGTTCCACGTCGTTCCACGGCGCCAGGACGAAGGCCCGTTCATGGGCGCGCGGGTGCGGGAGCGTGAGCGTCGGGTCGTCGGAGACGACGTCGGCGTACGCCACGATGTCGACGTCGAGCGTGCGCGCGCCCCAACGCTCGTCCCGTACGCGGTGGAAGGCCTCCTCGACCGCGTGGGCCCGCTCCAGGAGCGAGGACGGGGGCAGCGTCGTCTTCACCACGACGACCGCGTTGAAGTACGCGGGCTGGCTGCCGGGCTCGACGCCCCACGGCTCCGTCTCGTAGACCGGGGAGACCGCCTTCACGCGGACGCCCGGGGTGTCCTCGAGGGCGTCGATGGCCCCCTGGAGGGTCTCCAGGCGGTTGCCGAGGTTGGCGCCGAGGGAGATCACGGCCCGCTTCGGGTTGTGGAGGGTGGTGTCGGCGGCGTCGACCTGCTGTACGACGGAGGCGGGCACCGGCTGTACGGTCGGGTCGCTGTGACCCTCGGTGAACGAGGCAGTCATACTCGGCTCCGGGTGATGGTGATCGTCACGTCGTCGAAGGGGACCGTGATCGGTGCGTCCGGTTTGTGGACGCAGACCTCGACCTCCTGGACCTCTTCGTGCTTCAGACAGGCCTGCGCGATGCGCTCGGCGAGCGTTTCGATGAGGTTGACGGGCTCGCCCTCGACGACGGCCACGACCTCCTCCGCCACGATTCCGTAGTGCGCGGTCTTCGACAGGTCGTCGTCGGCGGCGGCCGGCCGGGTGTCCAGTCCCAGGACGAGGTCCACGACGAAGGTCTGGCCCTCCTCGCGCTCGCTGGGGAACACACCGTGGTGCCCGCGGGCCTTCAGGCCGCGCAGCGCGACACGATCCACGCGAATCACTCCTGCAATCGTTGGTAACGGCCGGTTCGTGTCGTGTGCGGACGGCACACCGGCCTCGAACGAATCTACCTGCGGGCACTGACAGGGCCGGGCCACGGGGGCGCGGGCCCGAGCCGGGGCCAGAGGTTTCATCGGGTGTTTCCCCTGGGGAACCCGGTGGCTCACGGGTTGATAGCCGCCCCTACCCCGGGGTCCGTGATTCCAACCACTTCTTGGTCCCTGTGGGGCGCCTACCCGCTCAGGAGGGTGTGTCGTCCGGTTCGTCCTCGTCGTTTTCGGCCAGAACGGGAGAGGCGTGGTGGGACCAGAGTTTCCAGCCGGACGGGGTGCGGCGGAACACGTTGGTCGCGACCACCAGCTGGCCGACGAGCGGACCGAGCTCCTCGCCGCCCTCGGGGGCGGGGCCGCCGCTGAGGATGTTCTCGGTGCAGTTGACGAGGGCGGTGTCGCCGGTGACGGAGACGTGTACGTCGGTGAGGATGAACTGGATGTAGTCGGTGTTCGCCATGATCAGCGCGTACGACCTGAGGACCTCGCCACGGCCGGTGAGCACGGGCCAGCCGGGGTGCACGCAGGAGACCACGCCGGTGTCGGCCGGATCGTGGTACTCCTCGTCGACGCCGAGGTCGGCCGGGGTGAGCCAGAGGGAGGACAGCTCTTCGAAGTCGCCGCGCTCCATCGCCTCGTAGTAGGTGGTGTTGGCGGCTTCCACCTGCTCGACGTCGATGTGGGGGGCGCTCACTGGTCGCCTTCGGGGGAGTGGGGACCCGGCGTGCGCGTCGCTGAGTGCGCCTCGCTTGTCGCGTCCGTGCGGGGTGTGGGGTCGGTCGTGGGCGCCTGGCTCGTGGTGGTCGCGCCGGGCGCGTGGCCGGTCGTGGTCGCCCCGTTCGCGTGAGCTGCCTCCGGCGCGCGGCCCGATGTGCGCGCCCCTTCCACGGCGCGTGCGACCCGTACCGCGTCCGCCGTCGCGCGTACCTCGTGCACGCGCACCGCCCATGCGCCGGCCTGTGCCGCGAGGGCGGAGACGGCGGCGGTCGCGGCGTCGCGCTCGCGGGCGGGGGGCGGGGCGCTCTCCGGGCCGGCGAGGACGCGGCCGAGGAAGCGCTTGCGGGAGGCGGCGACGAGGAGGGGGTGGCCGAGGGTGAGCAGGCGGTCGAGGTGGGCGAGGAGGACGAGGTCGTGCTCGGCGTCCTTGGAGAAGCCGAGGCCGGGGTCGACGACGACGCGGTCGGGGGCGATGCCGCCGGCGAGGACGGCTTCCACGCGTGCGTGGAGTTCGTCGACGACCTCCGCGACGACGTCGGCGTAGACACCCTTGACGTTGCCGCCCTCCAGGAAACCGCGCCAGTGCATGACGACGAAGGGGGCGCCGGAGTCGGCGACGACGGGAATCATCGCGGGGTCGGCGAGGCCGCCGCTGACGTCGTTGACGAGGGAGGCGCCGGCGGCGAGGGCCTGTGCGGCGACCGAGGCGCGCATGGTGTCCACGGAGATGGTGACGCCCTCGGAGGCGAGGCCGCGGACCACGGGGATGACGCGCTTGAGCTCCTCGGCCTCGTCGACGCGGGTGGCGCCGGGGCGGGTGGACTCACCGCCGACGTCGACGAGGTCGGCGCCCTCCTCGACCAGGGCGAGGCCGTGCTTGACGGCGGCCGTCGTGTCGAACCAGCGGCCGCCGTCGGAGAAGGAGTCGGGGGTGACGTTGACGACTCCCATGACCGCGCAGCGGTCCCATTCCGGCAGCCCGACGACGCGCCCGCGTCCGCTCTGCTTGCTCATACGTTCAGCCTAGGCCCAGCGAGGAGCCGCAAGGCCGCCCGGCTCGGAGAGCGGGGTCGCCCTCCGCGTCCCGGGCCCTTCGAGGTCACACCGCGCGGACGTCTCTTTCCCCGACGGCGTGGGCACACGCGCGTGCGGTGGTCCGGCGGCGGCGCAGGAAGCGCGGCAGAGGGAGGGCGAGGTTGACGAAGCCCTCGGCCTGCATGGCGGCGAAGCCGATGCGGGGAAGGTCGCCGGAGGCGCGGTAGACGACGAAGCGGGGCTCCCAGCGGGGCTGGAACTTCGCGTTGAACTTGTACAGGGACTCGATCTGGAACCAGCGGGAGAGGAAGACCAGCAGCCCGCGCCAGGCGCGCAGCACCGGACCCGCGCCGATCTTCTCGCCGCGTGCCAGGGCGGCGCGGAACATGGCGAAGTTCAGCGACACGCGCGCGATGTCGAACTTCGGCGCCGCTTGGAGCGCGGCCACGATGAGGAGTTCGTTCATGCCGGGGTCGGCGGAGCGGTCGCGGCGCATCAGGTCCAGGGAGACGCCGTCGGTGCCCCAGGGGACGAAGTGCAGGATCGCCTTCAGGTCGCCGTACTCACCGGGCACGGCGTCCGCCTTGTGGGCGGTGGCGATCAGGCAGTTTCCGTCGGTGGGGGCGCCGATGCGGCCCAGCGCCATGGAGAAGCCGCGCTCGGTGTCGGTGCCGCGCCAGTCGTCGGCGGCGCGGCGGATGCGTTCGAGTTCGGCGTCGCCGATGTCACGGACGCGCCGTACGCGAGTCTCGTAACCGGCGCGCTCGATGCGCTTGACCATCTGGCGCACGTTGCGCATCGCGCGCCCGGCGAGGGAGAAATCCGCGACGTCCACCACCGCCTCGTCGCCCAGTTCCAGGGCGTCCAGACCGGTCTCGCGGGTCCAGACCTCGCCGCCGGTCTCCGAGCAGCCCATGACGGCGGGCGTCCAGGAGTGGACCTTCGCCTCGTCCATGAAGCGCTCGATGGCGCCCGGCCAGGCCTCGACGTCGCCGATGGGGTCGCCGCTGGCGAGCATCACGCCGGAGACGACGCGATAGGTCACCGCGGCCTTGCCGCTGGGGGAGAAGACGACGGCCTTGTCGCGGCGCAGGGCGAAGTGGCCGAGGGAGTCGCGGCCGCCGTGCTTGTCCAGGAGGGTCCTGAGACGGACCTCGTCGTCCTCTGTGAGCTGCGCGGCGGGGTGTTCGGGGCGGAAGGCCAGGTAGATCGTGGTGATCGCCGTGAGCAGGCCCAGGGCGCCGAGGGAGAAGGCGACCGTCCAGGAGGTGTTGCCCTGGTAGTCGACGGGGCCCTCGAAGCCGAACAGGCCGTACAGGACGTGGGTGATGCGGTCGGCCAGGCTCGGGTCGCCGACGAGCGTCTTCGGGTGGACGCTGACGATGACCAGTCCGAGCGCGAGCGAACCGGCGCCCATGAGGACGAAGTTGGCGAGCGCGCGCCAACGGCTGCGCGGGTCGGGCAGCGCCCTGAACTCGTCGCGGTGGATCAGCAGCGGCGCGAGCAGGGCGAGCGAGATGAGCGCGCCCACCAGGGAGTGGCGGTACGTGAACTGTGCGACCGCGCCGGCCGGCAGCAGGGCCACGGCGGCCCGCCAGGCCCGCCGCTTGCGGCGCCTGAGGCCGTGGGCGAGCAGGAGCAGCAGCACGCCCGTGCTCAGGGAGAGCGCCGCGGCGAACGGACCGAGCGCGCCCGGGAGTACCTCGGCCATGGTGTGCATACGGCTGTGCCGGAAGCGCGGGAAGACGCCCGCGGCGATGTCCAGCAGGCCCACGATCGCGCAGGCTCTGGCGACCAGGACGGGGACGGCTTCGGGGCGCGGGCCGCGCAGCGCGTGCCGTGCCCACTGTGATCGGTTCGGAACCCCACCCGACATTTCCACATCTGTCCTGACAGACATCGCATCCCGTAGTTCTGCGAGAGACCTTGGATCCGGGCCCGCATCGGGCGTCCGGCGACATTGCGCCCTCTAGGACGGTGTCTTCGAGGGAGAGGTTCACTCGCTTCCTCAAAGCCGGTTCAAAGGCCGGGAAAAGGGCCGGACAAGCCTTCGCGAAGATCCGCGGGGTGCGCCGGCACGGGGAGAAAGCGCAGGCAGGAAACCAACCATGGGTCTCACGGGGAACAACGTGCTGGTGCTGGCGGTCGGGTCGGCGGTGCTGCTGTTCGTCGGCACGGTGTGGCTGTGGCCACGGCTGTCGCGGCGGAGCTGGCGGGCCGTCGGCGGGCGGGTGGGGCTGCTGCTCGCGACCCAGCTGGCGCTCTTCGCGGCGGTCGGGCTCGCCGCCAACCAGGCCTTCGGGTTCTACGCCAGCTGGGCCGACCTGTTCGGGCAGGAGGACGAGCAGGGGGTGGTCGTGGACCACACGGCGAACGGCGGCTCGGGCGGCCCGCTCCAGGTGACGGACATACGGCGGGTCAAGGAGGCGGGCAGCTCGCGACCGCAGAACGGCGGCCAGATCCAGAAGGTCTCCATTGTCGGCCGTACGACGCACATCGCCACGTCCGCCTTTGTCTACCTGCCGCCGGAGTACTTCCAGCCGCAGTACCGCGCGCGGACGTTTCCCGCCGCCGTGGTTCTCACCGGATATCCGGGCACCGCGCAGGCACTGGTCGACAAACTCCACTACCCGAGCACGGCCTTGGACCTCGCCAAGGACGGCCGTATGCAGCCGATGATCCTGGTGATGATGCGGCCGACGGTGGCGCCGCCACGGGACACGGAGTGCGTCGACATTCCGGACGGACCCCAGACGGAGTCGTTCTTCGCAAAGGACCTGCCCGACGCCGTTCTCGCGCACTACAGGGTGGGGAAGAAGCCGGGCAGCTGGGGCGTCATCGGCGATTCCACGGGCGGCTATTGCGCGCTGAAGCTCGCCATGCACCACCCGGAGGTGTACGCCGCGGGCGCGGGCCTCTCGCCGTACTACAACGCGCCGAGCGACCCCACCACCGGCGATCTCTTCCAGGGCGACAAGGGGCTGCGCGATCGCGCGAACCTGTTCTGGTACCTCAAGCACATGCCCGCGCCCGACACTTCACTGCTCGTCAGCAGCAGCAAGATCGGTGAGGCGAACTACAAGGACACACTGAAGTTCATAGACCGCGTGAAGGCGACGAACCAGACGCGCATCTCGTCGATCATCCTCGAAAGCGGCGGGCACAACTTCAACACCTGGCGGCGGGAGATTCCGGCGACGCTGCAGTGGATCAGCGGGCGGTTGAGCGATCGGTGACAAATGATCTTGCGGTGGAGTCGGAGGATCGTGTCCCTGTTGTCGAATTCGGTGGCGGGTCTGATTCCTGATGTCGTGTGAAGGCTGCGGGATGGCTGTGTTTTTACGGGCCGGGGCACCACGATTCGCCTACGCGCGGTAAGTTTCTGGCCATGCCACGTGGACGTCACCGCCATTCCCCGCCCTTGCACAGGCTGCTTCCCCCGTCGGCGATCGCAGGCGTCTCCGTCGTCTGCGCATTCGGCCCCTGGGCGTTCTCGCAGCCGGCCGTGCTGCGTGTCGTCGCCGCGGCCGCCGCGGCGACGGCGGTCGTCGGTGCGGCCGTCATGCGCCGCTGGGACACGCAGGCCGGCAAGCAGGTCGCCGACCTCATACGTGCGCGTGCGGGCGACGAGTGGCGATTCGAGGAACGGGTCGCCGAACTGGAGACCGACCTCGAGGAGTCGCGCGAACTGCGCGGCAAGCTGGAGCAGCGGCTGCGGTCCAAGCGCACGGAACTGGCGGGCCTGCGCAACGAGCACGCGGCACTGCTGCGCCGGTACGCCACGGCGGAGACCGAGCGGGCGAGCGCCCTGGAGGGCCGCCGGCTGCTCGAGATAGAGGCGGCGCCGGCGCGCGCGCTGCCGCCGGTGCCGGTCGCCGTCGAGGAGGCCGAGGCTGTGGCTGCCCCGGCCGAGGACGAGGCGGTGGAGACCGAGGACGAGGCGGTGGAGAGCGCCGAGGCCGCTGAGAGCGCCGAGCCCGTCGACGACGAGCCCGAGGCGCCTGCGATCTTCTCGCCGGAGGGCTCCCAGCTGTTCCTGCGGGCGAAGGCGGCGCTGTCGCGGTTCGACGGCGGCGAGGGTGCCACGACGGACGACGCTCCCGAGGCCTCGGCCAAGGAGGGCGCGACGAAGGACGGCTCGGCCAAGGACGGCTCGGCCAGGGACGGCTCGGCCAGGGACGGCTCGGCCAAGGACGACGGGTCCCCCAAGGACGACGGCTCCCCGGACGGCGACGGCGGTCCGAAGGGCGAGGGACCCGCGAAGGACGTCCCGGCACAGGCCGGTCCCGTTGCCGCACAGGTGGTCACCTCCGGTGACTCCGGAGCGGAGGCCGCGCAGGAGGACGAGGCGCAGGGGCAGCCCGTGGCGGTCGACGGGCATACGCGCGCGGCCGCCGTCACCACCACGCCGGCCAAGCCCGCGCAGCAGCCCTCCGGACACTTCGTCGCACCGACCGCGGTGGCCGTCGTGCCGGCCGCGCCCGTGCGGCGTGCCGCCGTCGAGGGCGGCTTCGACTTCTTCGGCATGCAGAAGACGTCCGCCGAGCTGGAGTCCGTGCAGAACGAGGACCTCGCCGACGTGGTCGGCCAGGAGGCGCTCGCGCTCCACAAGGCCGAGTCCGAGGCGGAGTTCAAGCCGGCGGACGAGGAGTCCCGGGGCATCGGCCAGGTCATCGACCTGACGGCGCACGACGAGACCGAGCAGATCGATGTGGAGGGGCTGCGGAGCGCGGTTTCCTGAACGACGTGTCGACCAGAGCCGCGCGGACTCCTGAGGGGGCCGCGCGGTTCTCGTCTTTCTCCGACGCGGCCCGGTCGGGCGTCCAGCGGCCCGGCCCGGTCAGGCCATCCACCGGTCGGGCCGGGCGTCCCGCCGGCCCGTCCGTGACCTCTCCGCCTGCGCCCGCAGCAGTTCCGCGGCCTCCTCCACGTCCCGCAGACGAGCTGTGACGGTCTTGTTGGCCCCGGTGTCCACATGGACGTCGGCGAGCCGCCAGAGACGCTGCCAGGGCCCCTGGGCGAGCCGTACGCTCTGGACCTTCGCATGCGGGACCAGGGCGAGGCTGCGGCGCAGCAGGCCTTGCCGGGCCGCGAACACCGCGTCGGTGACGGCCAGTCCGTAGCCCCGCCACCACATCGGCACGCAACGCCCGGCGCGCCGCGGGGGCCGGGACAGCGCCGACAGGGGCGGTACGACCACGCCGGGCAGTACGCGCGCGACGATCGCCTCGGCGACCTCGCGCGGGGCAACGGGCACCAGCACGGAGTTGGACGACCCGGCCACGTCCAGCTCGACCCGCACCCAGCCGCGCCGCCGCCACAGCAGCGGCTCCACTATCCGCACGGTCTGCACGCGCCCCGGCGGCACCGTCTCGTGGGTGCGGTCCAGGAGCCCGTGGTCGATCCGCAGTCCGTCGGGCGACTCGCCCACGGTCCAGTCGTACTCGCCGACGAAGCGCCCCACGCTGCTCGCGCCCGCCGCGCCGAGCAGCGGTACGCCGGTCGCGAGGACCGTCCACAGGCTGTGGGTGGCGAACCACAGCACGGGCGGTACGACGAGGGCGGCGGCCAGCGTGGCCCAGGTGGCGCCCGTCAGGACGAGGGCGATCGCGAGGTCGCGCGCGGGCGTGCGCAGCAGCTCGCGCGCCGGAGCCTCGCCGACTTCGTGCGCTGTCTCGGGTGCGAACCCGGCGGCGCGGGCGAGGAGTTCCGCGCGGAGCACCCGCGCCTCACGCTCCCCCAGGAAGGCCAGTTCGTCCTTCTTGTCGGTGCCTATGACGTCGAGTTTGAGCTTCGCGACGCCCGCCACGCGCGCGAGGAGCGGCTGGGTGACGTCGATCGCCTGGATGCGTTCCAGCCGAATGTGCGCGGTGCGCCGGAACACCAGGCCGGTACGGATCCGCAGTTCGGCCTCGGTCACCGCGAAGTGCGTGTACCACCAGGTGAGGAAGCCGTAGAGGGCGGCGGCGGGAACGAACACGGCGAGGACGATCAGCAGGACCGTGGGCGTCAGCCGGGTCAGCTGGCGCTGCGCCTGGTCGGGGTCGTGCACCGCCCACCCGATGAGCACCGCGACGGGCGCCCACGCCCGCCTGAGCGGTGTCACGGGATGCAGCCGCCGCTCGGTCACGGGCGGCTTCTGTCGTACGTCGTCGTCGATGCCCGGTGTCGTCACAGGCCCGCCGATCGGGCCTGGCCGAGCTCGGTGAGCCGGTCGCGCAGCCGTTCCGCCTCGGCCGGCTCCAGGCCCGGGATGGTCGCGTCGGTCGCCGCGGCCGCCGTGTGCAACTGCACGCTGGACAGCCCGAAGTGCCGTTCCACGGGCCCGGAGGTGACCTCGACCAGCTGCATCCGGCCGTACGGCACGACGGTCTCCTCGCGCCACAGCACACCCCGGCTGATCAGCAGGTCGTCGGCGCGCTCGGCGTACCGCCAGGAGGCCCAGTTGCGGCCCAGCATCGCCCAGCCCCACGCCATGAGGGCGAGCGGCAGCAGCGCGAACGCGGCCCAGGCGGGGCCCGCGAACAGATTCAGCAGCACACCAACCGCCACGGTCAGCAGCCCCAGCCACACCACCAGCAACAGCCGTCGCATCCGCAGCAGCCCCGGAGGCAGGCCGATCCACACCGGCTCGCCCTCGGCCGTCCCCGTGCCCTGCCCGTTCCCGGTCTCCATGAGGTCAGCGTACGTAGGACAGACTGTGTCCATGACTCCCACGACGGAGACCACGGTCGGTATCGGCGGCGCCGCGGAGAGCACCGACATGGTGCTCAACATCGGGCCCCAGCACCCGTCGACGCACGGTGTGCTGCGCCTCAGGCTCGTCCTGGACGGCGAGCGGATCCAGCACGCCGAGCCGGTGATCGGCTATATGCACCGGGGCGCGGAGAAGCTCTTCGAGGCGCGCGACTACCGCCAGATCATCATGCTCGCTAACCGCCACGACTGGCTGTCGGCCTTCTCCAACGAGCTGGGCGTGGTCCTCGCCGTGGAGCGCATGCTCGGCATGGAGGTCCCCCCGCGCGCGGTGTGGACGCGCACCTTGCTCGCGGAGCTCAACCGGGTGCTCAACCACCTGATGTTCCTGGGCTCCTACCCGCTGGAACTCGGCGGTATCACGCCGGTCTTCTACGCGTTCCGGGAGCGCGAGGTGCTCCAGAACGTCATGGAGGAGGTCTCCGGCGGACGCATGCACTACATGTTCAACCGCGTCGGCGGCCTCAAGGAGGACCTGCCGGCCGGCTGGGCCACGCGCGCGCGTGCCGCCGTCGCCGCCGTGCGCTCGCGGATGGACGTGTACGACGACCTGGTGCTCGGCAACGAGATCTTCCGGGGGCGCACGCGGGGCGTGGGCGTGCTCACGCCGGAGGCCGTGCACGCGTACGGCGTGAGCGGGCCGATCGCGCGCGCCTGCGGGGTCGACTTCGATCTGCGCCGGGACGAGCCGTACCTCGCGTACGAGGAGCTCAAGGACACCCTGAGGGTGGTGACCCGCGAGGAGGGCGACTGTCTCTCCCGCTTCGAGGTCCTCCTGGAGCAGACCCACAACGCCCTCGACCTCGCCGACGCCTGCCTCGACCGCCTGGCCGACCTCGCGCCCGGCCCGATCAACCAGCGGCTCCCGAAGGTCCTGAAGGCGCCCGAGGGCCACACGTACGCGTGGACCGAGAACCCGCTCGGCATCAACGGCTACTACCTCGTCAGCAAGGGCGAGAAGACCCCGTACCGCCTCAAGCTCCGCTCGGCCTCGTACAACAACATCCAGGCCCTTGTGGAGCTGCTCCCGGGCACGCTGGTCGCGGACATGGTCGCGATCCTGGGGTCACTGTTCTTCGTGGTCGGGGACATCGACAAGTAGCGCCCCGAGAGGTGTGTCCGGTGCGTCCGGTACCGCGACCGGCTGGAGCAGCCAGCCGAAGTCGCCGAGGCCGCCGGGTGCGGTGAGTTCGGCGGCCTCGCCGGCGCTCGCGAGGGCGCGTACGTAGGCCGCGGGCTGTGTCGAGGCCAGTGCGAGCGGGGGGCGTGCGCCTGAGATCCCCAAAGCGCGCAGGGCGGCGCGTTGTGTCAGTACGCGCCCCCCGGGTAGCGCGCACGCGTCCAGCGCGACGTGCGCCGTGATGTCGCACGACCCGTCCGGTACGGGTGCCGTCTCGCGCCCCGCGCGGAAACCGGTGAGCGTCCCGAAGAGGGGGCGCGCGCCGACCGCGTGCGCGTAGTCGACCGCGACCGCGAGCCCTCGTTCGACCGTCGCGACCGCGGCGGCCCACGCCTCGTCCCGGGGCAGCCCCACCTCCGCCCGCAGCCCCTCCTCGGCCGGCAGCGGCCACCACCGCGCGAGCCACTGCGCCTCCGCGCCGGAGAACGGCTCCCCGAGCCGCTCGGTCCCGTCGGGCCGTACGAGCACCCGTCGGGCCACGCCCGCGGAGTCCGTCTCGGCGATCTCCACGGGCACGTTGTCCAGCCACTCGTTGGCGAACAGCAGCCCGGTGATCCCGCGCGGGGGCTCGGTCAGCCACTCGATCCGGTGGTCGAGGCCGTCAGGGCGGGCGGCGAGTTCGACGGCGTACGCGCGCGTGCGGGCGGCCAGGTCGGCGGGCAGCGCGGCGAGCACCCCGGTGACCAGCTCGCCGCGGCCGGCGGCCATGTCGACGAGGTCGAGCGTCGCGGGCCGGCCCAGGGCCTCGTCGACCCGGCCCAGCAGCCGCGCCACGGCCTCGGCGAACAACGGCGACGCGTGCACCGACGTACGGAAGTGACCGGCCGGTCCCTCGGGCCGGTGATAGAAGCCCCCAGGTCCGTACAGGGCGGTCTCCGAGGCCGTCCGCCAGCCACGCCATCCGCCCGCCGTGTCGTCCGTCACGCCGCCAGATTAGGCGTACAGGGGAACGGGGCCTCCACCTTGGGGAGTACGCGGGCCGGGCATGGATCGGTCCTCCGGTTGACCCCTGCACGCTTCACGCTTCCCTACGCTGGGTTACGTGCAGCGCCTCTATGACTTCCTCCGCAGAAACCCGACAGGGGTCGACACCTTCTGGGCCGTCTTCCTGTTCGGGATCTCGCTGCTGAGCGGGACCGCCAGTTCGGCGGTGCGGGGCAACGACTCCCCGGCGCTGATCGTTCCGATCGCGTTTCTGCTGTGCCTGGTGATCGCGCTGCGCCGCCGTATGCCGGAGCAGATGCTGGTGCTGTCGGTCGGGATCGGTCTGACGCAGCTGGCGCTGAACGTCCAGACGATGGCCGCCGACTTCGCGATGCTGGTGATCGTGTACACGGTGGCCGCGACGGGCTCCCGATGGTCCTCCCGGCTCGCGCTGGCCGTGGGGCTGTGTGCCGCGCCGATGGCGCAGATGCGCTGGCCGCTGGACGGGAGCGCGGTGGGCAATGCCGCGAAGGCGATCTTCCTGACGGTGCCGTTCGCCCTCGCCTGGGTGCTCGGCGACTCGATCCGCACCCGGCGGGCCTACTTCGCGCAGCTCGAGGAGCGCGCGAGCCGGCTCGAGAAGGAGCGCGAGGCGCAGGCGAAGGTCGCGGTGGCCGCCGAACGCGCCCGGATCGCGCGCGAGCTCCACGACGTGGTCGCGCACAACGTCTCGGTGATGGTGGTGCAGGCCGACGGCGCCGCCTATGTCCTCGACGCCGCGCCCGACCAGGCGAAGAAGGCCCTGGAGACGATCTCCTCCACCGGCCGTCAGGCGCTAGCAGAGATGCGCCGCCTGCTGGGTGTGCTGCGCACCGGTGAGCACCAGGAGGTCGGCGAGTACGTCCCGCAGCCCGACGTCGAGCAGATCGACGACCTCGTCGAGCAGTGCCGCACCTCCGGCCTGCCGGTCGACTTCAAGGTGGAGGGCACACCACGCCCGCTGCCGAGCGGTGTCGAGCTCACGGCGTACCGCATCGTGCAGGAGGCGCTCACCAACACCCGCAAACACGGCGGGCCGAACGCGGGCGCCAGTGTGCGCCTGGTGTACTTCGACGACGGGCTCGGCCTGCTCGTCGAGGACGACGGCAAGGGCGCCCCGCACGAGCTGTACGAAGAGGGCGGCACCGACGGACAGGGCCACGGCCTGATCGGCATGCGCGAGCGGGTCGGCATGGTCGGCGGCACTCTGGACGCGGGCCCCCGTCCCGGCGGAGGGTTCCGTATCAGTGCGCTGCTCCCGCTCAAACCGGCGCATTGACGCCGACGCACGCCCTGTGTTGACACCTGTAACAACCCCGCCACCGCAATCAGCAGAGCCACAAGAGCCTGAAAGAGACGGAAGAGGACCCCGATGACGATCCGCGTGATGCTCGTCGACGACCAGGTGCTGCTGCGCACCGGGTTCCGGATGGTGCTTGCAGCCCAGCCGGACATGGAGGTCGTCGCCGAGGCGGGCGACGGCGTCGAGGCCCTGGAAGTGCTGCGCGCGACCACCGTCGACGTGGTCCTGATGGACGTCCGGATGCCGAAGCTCGACGGCGTGGAGACCACCCGCCGCATCTGCCAGGAGGACAACCCGCCGAAGGTGCTGATCCTGACCACCTTCGACCTCGACGAGTACGCCTTCTCCGGGCTGAAGGCGGGCGCGTCCGGCTTCATGCTCAAGGACGTGCCGCCCGGCGAGCTCCTCACCGCCATCCGCTCGGTGCACAGCGGCGACGCGGTGGTGGCCCCCTCGACCACGCGCCGCCTCCTGGACCGCTTCGCGCCGATGCTGCCGAGCACCGGCAAGGAACCCCGGCACAAGGAGCTGGAGCGGCTCACCGAGCGCGAGCGCGAGGTCATGATCCTGGTCGCCCAGGGTCTGTCCAACGGCGAGATCGCGGCCCGGCTCGTCCTGTCCGAGGCGACGGTGAAGACCCATGTGGGCCGCATCCTCACCAAGCTCGGCCTCCGGGACCGGGTGCAGGTGGTGGTCCTGGCCTACGAGACGGGGCTGGTGCGGGCCGGCGGGCACGGCTGAGCGGCGGGACGTGACTCCCGCGTAACCCGTGCCCACTAGGGTCTGCGCATGCTCCTCTGGATCAACGGCCCCTTCGGGGGCGGGAAGACACAGACGGCGTACGAGATCCAGCGGCGGCTGCCCGGCAGTGTCGTCTGCGATCCCGAACACGCCGGCTTCGGTCTGCGCCGCATGCTGCCACCCGAACTGCGCGGGGACTTCCAGGACTTGAAGGCCTGGCGGCAGGGCGTCGTCGAGGTGCTCGACCTCGCCCTCACCAAGCATGACGGCGTGGTGATCGTCCCCATGACGGTCACGGACTCCGGCTGTTTCACGGAGACCGTGGGTCGGCTGGGCGAACTCGGCCACGACGTACGCCACTTCACACTCCTCGCGCAGCGCGAGACCGTCGTCAAGCGGCTGCGCGAGCGTGGCTTCGGGCACCTCCTTCAGTACGTCGGCGGGAAGAACGCCGGTCTGGGACGCGAGACCTGGGCCGTGCAGCAGCTCGACCACTGTCTCGAGCGGCTGCGGGAGCCCGAGTTCGCCGAGCACCTGTGGACGGACGAGTCGACCGTGCCGAAGACCGCCGACCGCATCGCCGTCCTGGCCGGGCTGAGGCTGCGGCCGAACAACGAGGGCGCGCTGCGGACGCGGCTGAGGCAGGTACGGGTCGGGGTGAAGCACATCCGGTTCGACTGACCGGCTACCTGAGGATCCCCTCCAGGAAGTCGCTGCCCAGCCGGGCCACGACCGCGATGTCCAGCTGGTGCTGGACGTACCGGCCGCGACGGCGCGTGGTGATCAGGCCCGCCTTCTTCAGGACGCTCAGATGCCGGGATATCTCGGGCGCCGTCATCCCGTGCGCCTGCGCCAGCTCGCTCGTGGTCCAGGCGCTGCGGGCCAGGTGGCGGCAGATCCGCATCCGGACGGGGTGGGACAGGGCGGTCATGCGCAGGGCGAGCTGCTCGACGGAGGGCGGCGCCGCGAGTTCGGGGGAGCCGACCGGGTAGTGCACCACGGGCTGCCAGCCGGGCCGGTACAGGACGGCCAGGTGGGGCCAGCCGAGACTGGTCGGTACGAGGATGAGGGGGCCGTCCCCCGTGGTCGTACGGCCCACGCTCAGCTTGTCGACCGTGATCTCGGCGGCGCCCTCGTCGAGGGTGATCGCCGGGGACGCGGCGGCCAGCGCCTCGGCGAGGCCCTTGCGGCGCACGAGGTCCGTCTTGTGGCGGGCGTCCGCCGCGAGCTGGTGGCGCAGCCGGGACCAGGTCTCCGCGAAGAACGCCTCGTCGCAGTCCTGGAGGAACTGGCGCAGCCAGGCCCGGATCTTCGGCGGGTCGGTCAGCAGCAGCTCGGTGAACCGCTCCTGCCGCGGCCCCCGCGCGGCGGCCAGCTCCAGGGCGCGCCGCCCCTGCTCGGCGTCGACGAGCCAGCCGCTTCCGACGTCGTAGCAGGTCGCGCAGCTGAACTCCAGCGCCGCGTTGACGAACTGCTCGTCCGTGAGCTTGTCCAGCAGGTCCAGTTCCTCGGCGAGCGTGGCTCCCGGGAGGGCGGCGCCGCCCGGGATACCCGCGTACGGCAGGAACAGGTCCGCGAACGTCGTCGTCCAGAGGAAGTCCGCGTCGCACATCCGGTCGGCCAGATGCGGGTCGAGGCGGGCCAGCACACCCGTCACCCAGCCCTGCAGCCCCGGATGGTGGCCAGGCTCGGACAGTGCGTGCAGCGCCATGCCGAGCTCGGCCAGGGGCGAGGGGACGACGGCGACCCTCTCCGGCCGCAGCCCCGCGATGTCGATGCGCACGCTCATGACCTCATGGTGCACCCCGCCACTGACAACGCCGCCCCCGATTGACGGCCGCCGTCAATCGGCGCGACGTGACCGCCGTACCGGCGCAACCTGGGATCACGGGGGCAGCCGCCGAGCCCGGCCCATCGGACAGCGACCCGAGAAGGCGATACGCCATGAGCCTCACCCAGCAGTACCTCCTCGACACCTACCGTGCCCAGCGCCTCGGACAGCCCGCCCCGCCCGCGCCCGGTACGCACGACTGGCAGGTCCTGCGCGAACTGCGCGACCACCGGCGGTTCCGGGCGGTGCTCGCCGGGCGGCCGGCCCACCGGCGGATACGGCAGGCCCTGGGACGTCGGCTGCACCGGCGGCCGCGGCCTAGCCGCTGAGCCGGGCCACGAAGTCCGCCACCGCCGCCTTCACGTCGCCGGCCGTCCACTCCAGGCCCGCGGCGCCGACGGTGACCTCGGCGAGGGCCAGACCCGGCCCGCCGCGGTCCCAGTAGCCGGTGAACAGATACGTCCCCGTCTCCTCCGCCTGCCGCACCGCCGCCTCCAGCAGCACGTCGGCGTCGTACGGCAGCCAGACCTGGAACTGGTGGGTGTGCGGCTCCTCGGGGTGCACGCGCGCCCATGCCACACCCGCCTCGGCGAACCCCTCCCGCAGCGCGGCGGCCACCACGCGCGCGTGGCGGACGTACTCCGGCAGCCTGGGCAGCTCCCGTTCCAGGCCGACGAGCGCAGACAGCGCGGTGGGGAACTGCTGGAAGGCCATCCCGCCGTACCGGTGGCGCCAGGTCTTCGCCTCCTCCACCAGCGTCTTCGGACCGGCGAGCGCGGCGCCGGCGAAACCGTCGAGGGACTTGTAGAACGACACGTAGACGCTGTCCGCCAGGCCCGCGATCTCGTCCAGGGGGCGGCCGAAGTGGACGGTGGTCTCCCACAGGCGCGCGCCGTCGAAGTGCACCACCGCGTCCCGCTCGCGCGCCGCCTCCACGATCCCGGTGAGCTCCTCCCAGGTCGGCAGGAGGAATCCGGCGTCCCTGAGGGGCAACTCGAGCATCAGCGCGCCATAGGGCTCCTCGAAGTCGCGTACCTCGTCGGCGGTGGGCAGCCGGGGCTCGCTGGTCAGGCGCACCGGACGCAATCCGCTGACCTGGGCGAAGGCATGCCGCTCGTGGACTTCGGGGTGGGCCAGGGCGTGCAGGGCGACCATCTGGTTGCCGGTGCGGCCCGCCCAGCAGCGCAGGGCGACCTGCTGGGCCATCGTGCCCGTGGGGAAGAACGCGGCGGCCTCCTTGCCCAGCACGTTCGCGACACGCTCCTCCAGGGCCGCCACGACCCCGTTCCCGTAGATGTCCGCGGACTCGTCCACGTCGTACACCTCGGGCGCGGCCTCCGCGAGCGACGCGAGCCGCTGCCGGATCGTGCCGCTGAGTCCTCCGCGCCACAGGACACGCCGCGCCGCTCGCAGGGCGTCCCGGCGCCGCTCCCGCAACTGCTCCTCCGCCGACTGCTCTTCAACCTGTTCCGCAGCATCGCTCATGCCCTGGATCATCCCGCGCGCCCCTTCCCGCGGGCACCGCCTTTTCCGTGCGCGGACGGCCCGCGACAACCCACAGCCTGTGGACAACCGAACGCCCCTCGAACCAATCGCGTTAACATGACGAGAAATCGTCCGGTACCCGGAGCGGACTGGAACGGGAAGGCCGCCGTCGCGTGAGTACAAGCCAACTGCCAGACCCCAAGGACCGCCCCGCGCGGCTCACCGTCGGCGTCGTCGGCGCCGGCCGGGTGGGACCCGCGCTGGCCGCTTCCCTCCAGCTCGCCGGGCACCGTCCGGTGGCCGTCTCCGGGGTTTCCGACGCCTCCCGCAGGCGGGCCGCGCAGCTGCTCCCGGACGTGCCGCTCGTGCCGCCCGCCGAGGTCCTGGAGCGCGCCGACCTGGTACTGCTGACGGTCCCCGACGACACCCTGCCCGGCCTCGTGGAGGGCCTCGTCGAGACCGGGTCCGTACGGCCGGGACAGCTGCTGGTGCACACCTCCGGGCGGTACGGCACGAAGGTCCTGGACCCCGCCCTGCGCGCGGGCGCGCTGCCGCTGGCCCTGCACCCCGCGATGACCTTCACCGGCACCCCGGTCGACGTCCAGCGCCTCGCCGGCTGCTCCTTCGGGGTCACCGCGCCCGACCAGCTGCGACTGGCCGCCGAGGCCCTCGTCATCGAGATGGGCGGCGAGCCCGAGTGGATCGCCGAGGAGCGGCGCCCGCTCTACCACGCGGCCCTCGCGCTCGGTGCCAACCACCTCGTCACCCTGGTGGCCCAGTCCATGGAGCTGCTGCGCGAGGCGGGTGTCGAGGCCCCGGACCGGATGCTCGGCCCGCTGCTCGGCGCCGCCCTCGACAACGCCCTGCGCTCCGGCGACGCGGCCCTCACCGGCCCCGTCGCGCGCGGGGACGCGGGCACCGTTGCCGCGCACGTCACCGAGCTGCGCAAGCACGCCCCGCAGACCGTCGCCGGCTATCTGGCGATGGCACGCGCGACCGCCGACCGGGCGCTCGCCCACGGGCTGCTGAAGCCCGAGCTCGCCGAGGACCTTCTCGGGGTACTCGCCAACGGGACCGACGGCACCAAGGGAGATGCCGGATGACCACCACCCTGCTGCGCACCGCCGACGAGCTCCACGCGCGCGTACGCCACGGCCGCCGTGCCGTCGTGATGACCATGGGCGCCCTGCACGAGGGGCACGCCACCCTGATCCGCACCGCGCGCGAGATCGCCGGCCCCGAGGGCGAGGTGGTCGTCACCGTCTTCGTGAACCCCCTGCAGTTCGGGGAGGGCGAGGACCTCGACCGCTACCCGCGCACCCTCGACGCCGACATCAAGATCGCCGAACAGGCGGGCGCGGACGCCGTGTTCGCGCCCTCCGCCGACGAGGTCTACCCCGGCGGCGAGCCCCAGGTCCGCGTCAGCGCGGGCCCCATGGGAGAGCGCCTGGAGGGCTCCTCGCGCCCGGGGCACTTCGACGGCATGCTCACCGTCGTCGCCAAGCTGCTGCATCTCACCCGGCCCGACGTCGCCCTGTACGGCCAGAAGGACGCCCAGCAGCTCGCCCTGATCCGGCGCATGGTGCGGGACCTGAACTTCGGCGTCGAGATCGTCGGCGTACCGACCGTCCGCGAGGACGACGGCCTGGCCCTGTCCAGCCGCAACCGCTACCTCTCCGCCAAGGAGCGGCGCACCGCGCTCGCGCTGTCCCAGGCGCTGTTCGCGGGCCGCGACCGGCACGCGGCACAGGAGGCACTGCGCGCGCGGGCACGCGAAGTGCCCGCCACGCACGCGCGTGCCGAGGCGCTCAGCGCCATAGGGGAGTCCCGAGCGGCCGCCGACGCGCACGCCGTCGCGAAGGCGCTTCCGGGCGCCCCCTCGGCCGTCCGCGCGGCCGCGCGCCTGGTCCTCGACGAGGCCGCCCGCCTGGACCCGCCCATCGCCCTGGACTACCTCGCGCTGGTCGACCCCTCGGACTTCTCGGAGATCGACGACGACTTCGACGGCGAGGCCGTCCTCGCCGTCGCCGCCCGGGTCGGCACCACCCGGCTGATCGACAACCTCCCCCTCACCTTCGGAACCCTCGGAGCCGCCTCGTGACCAGCACAGGCATACGTCTGCACGCGCCCGCGCCCGGATGGTCGATCGACGCGGACGTCGTGGTCGTGGGCTCCGGCGTCGCGGGCCTCACCGCGGCCCTGCGCTGCGAGGCCGCCGGCCTGCGGACGGTCGTCGTCACCAAGGCCCGCCTCGACGACGGCTCCACCCGCTGGGCGCAGGGCGGCATCGCCGCGGCGCTCGGCGAGGGCGACACCCCCGAACAGCACCTCGACGACACCCTGGTCGCGGGCGCGGGCCTGTGCGACGAGGACGCGGTACGGATCCTCGTCACCGAGGGCCCGGACGCCGTGCACCGGCTCATCGAGACCGGCGCGCACTTCGACGAGTCCGAGGAAGGCGGCCTGGAGCTCACCCGCGAGGGCGGCCACCACCGCCGCCGCATCGCGCACGCCGGGGGCGACGCGACCGGCGCGGAGATCTCCCGGGCGCTCGTCGAGGCGGTACGTGCGCGTGGACTGCGCACGATCGAGAACGCGCTCGTCCTGGACCTCCTGACGGACGCCGACGGCCGTACGGCGGGCGTCTCGCTGCACGTCATGGGCGAGGGCCAGCACGACGGCGTGGGAGCCGTGCACGCCCCCGCGGTCGTCCTCGCGACCGGCGGCATGGGCCAGGTCTTCTCCGCGACCACCAACCCGTCCGTGTCCACGGGCGACGGTGTGGCACTCGCCCTGCGCGCGGGCGCCGAGGTGAGCGACCTGGAGTTCGTCCAGTTCCACCCCACCGTGCTCTTCCTCGGCCCGGACGCCGAGGGCCAGCAGCCCCTCGTCTCCGAGGCGGTACGCGGCGAGGGCGCCCACCTGGTCGACGCCGGCGGAGTGCGCTTCATGGTCGGGCAGCACGAGCTGGCCGAGCTCGCGCCCCGGGACATCGTCGCCAAGGGCATCATGCGCCGCATGCAGGAACAGGACGTCGAGCACATGTTCCTCGACGCCCGGCACTTCGGCGCCGCCATGTGGGCGCACCGTTTCCCGACGATCCTCGCCGCCTGCCGCGCCCACGGCATCGACCCGGTCACCGAGCCCATCCCGATAGCCCCGGCCGCCCACTACGCCTCCGGCGGCGTGCGCACCGACTCCCAGGGCCGTACGACCGTCCCGGGCCTGTACGCGTGCGGCGAGGTCGCCTGCACCGGCGTGCACGGCGCGAACCGCCTCGCCTCCAACTCCCTCCTGGAGGGCCTCGTCTACGCCGAGCGCATCGTGGAGGACATCGCCGCCGTCCACGCGGCCAACGGCCTCCACGCGCCCGTGCCCGCACCGGTCGAGCGCCCCGAGACCCCCGCGCACCCCCTGCAGTCGCCCGAGGCCAGGTTCGCGATCCAGCGGGCCATGACGAACGGCGCCGGCGTCCTGCGCTCGGCGGACTCCCTGGAGAAGGCCGCCGAACAGCTCCAGCAACTGCACACCGACGCCCGCGACGCCCTCACCGAGAACGGCAAGACGGCCGAGCCCGGTGTCGACACCTGGGAGGCCACCAACCTCCTGTGCGTGGCCCGCGTCCTGGTCGCCGCCGCACGCGTGCGTGAAGAGACGCGCGGCTGCCACTGGCGCGAGGACCGCCCCGACCGCGACGACACCGCATGGCGTCGTCACATCGTCGTACGGCTGAATCCGGACCGCACACTCGCCGTACACACCACCGATACCGCAGACTTCCCCCCGACCCGGCAGCCCCTTCAGGAGCAGTGACAGACGTGAGCACCCCCGACCTTCCCCTCGCTGAGACCGGCGGCTGCGGCGACGGCTGCGCCTGTGGCGCAGACGGCGGCGAGGAGTACCTGGAGTGCGGGCTCGATCCCGCGCTCGCCCAGCTCCTGGCCGACGCGGGGCTCGACCCCGTGGAGGTCGAGGACATCGCCAACGTGGCCATCCAGGAGGACCTCGACCACGGCGTGGACGTGACGACGGTCGCGACCATCCCCGAGGACGCCGTCGCCACCGCCGACTTCGTCGCGCGCGAGGCGGGCGTCGTGGCCGGCCTCCGGGTCGCCGAGGCGGTCGTCTCGGTGGTCTGCGAGGACGAGTTCGAGGTCGAGCG
The DNA here is from genome assembly GCF_053592055.1 of Streptomyces sp. NPDC002817. Classification (NCBI taxonomy): domain Bacteria; kingdom Bacillati; phylum Actinomycetota; class Actinomycetes; order Kitasatosporales; family Streptomycetaceae; genus Streptomyces; species Streptomyces sp. NPDC002817. The sequence goes on along the minus strand of NZ_JBSFUY010000046.1, from coordinate 15,192 downwards.
GCACGTAGAGGACGGCGATCGGGTGGAGGCCGGGCAGAAGCTCCTGTCGGTCACCACGCGCACGCGTGACCTGCTCACCGCCGAGCGCAGCGCGCTGAACCTGCTGTGCCGGCTGTCCGGCATCGCGACCGCCACGCGTGCGTGGGCGGACGCGCTGGAGGGCACCAAGGCACGCGTGCGTGACACGCGGAAGACGACGCCCGGCCTCAGGTCGCTGGAGAAGTTCGCGGTGCGGTGCGGCGGCGGGGTCAACCACCGCATGTCGCTCTCCGACGCGGCGCTCGTCAAGGACAACCACGTGGTGGCCGCCGGCGGCGTCGCGCAGGCCTTCAAGGCCGTCCGCGAGACCTTCCCGGACGTGCCGATCGAGGTCGAGGTCGACACCCTGCACCAACTGCGCGAGGTCGTGGACGCGGGCGCGGACCTGATCCTGCTGGACAACTTCACGCCGGGGGAGTGCGATGAGGCGGTGGAGCTGGTGCACGGCCGGGCGGCGCTGGAGGCGTCGGGCCGGCTGACGCTGGACAACGCGCGCGTGTACGCCGACACCGGCGTCGACTACCTGGCGGTGGGCGCACTCACCCACTCCTCGCCGATCCTGGACATCGGCCTCGACCTGCGTGAGGCGGAGTAGTCGCGATGCTGCTCACGATCGACGTAGGAAACACGCACACCGTCCTCGGCCTGTTCGACGGCGAGGAGATCGTCGAGCACTGGCGCATCTCCACGGACGCGCGCCGCACGGCCGACGAGCTGGCCGTCCTGCTGCAGGGCCTCATGGGCATGCACCCGCTGCTCGGCGAGGAACTGGGCGACGGTATCGACGGCATCGCGATCTGCGCGACGGTGCCCTCGGTGCTGCACGAGCTGCGCGAGGTGACGCGGCGGTACTACGGCGACGTGCCCGCGGTGCTGGTGGAGCCGGGCGTCAAGACGGGCGTGCCGATCCTCACCGACAACCCCAAGGAGGTCGGCGCCGACCGCATCATCAACGCGGTCGCGGCGGTCGAGCTGTACGGCGGTCCGGCGATCGTCGTCGACTTCGGTACGGCGACGACGTTCGACGCGGTGTCCGCGCGCGGGGAGTACGTCGGCGGCGTCATCGCGCCCGGCATCGAGATCTCCGTGGAGGCGCTCGGGGTGCGGGGCGCGCAGCTGCGGAAGATCGAGGTGGCCCGGCCGCGGAGCGTGATCGGCAAGAACACCGTCGAGGCGATGCAGTCCGGGATCATCTACGGGTTCGCCGGGCAGGTCGACGGGGTCGTCGAGCGCATGGCCCGCGAACTCGCGGAGAACCCGGACGACGTGACGGTCATCGCCACGGGCGGCCTGGCCCCGATGGTGCTGGGCGAGTCCTCGGTGATCGACGAGCACGAGCCGTGGCTGACGCTGGTGGGGCTGCGGCTGGTGTACGAACGCAACGTGTCGCGCATGTGAGACGGGGCGGGCAGCGCGTCCGGCCGGGTGGCGCCGCGCGCCACACCCGCCCGCCCTATGTCGAGTTTGTCTGATTAGCGCGTACTGTCGCCGCATGCCCACGCCATACGGATCCCGCGGCGGCATGGCGTTCGGTGTGGAGGAGCTGCGTGTGCTCCGCCGCGCTCTCGCTCTTGCCCTTCACCCCCGAACCGCCTCGGCCGAGGACGTTCAGGACTGTCTCCGCCTAGCCGACTCCCTCGACGAGGCGATGCGCGAGGGCGCCCGGCTGCGTGCCTTCCTGGTGGCCGACCTCGCCCGGTACCGCGCCGCCCTGCCCGGCACCGCCGCCGGCTACCTCGCCCTCCTGGAGGAGGCGCTGAGCGCCGGGTACCGCCCGGAGGTCGACGACCTCGCCGCCCTGCGGGCCCTGCGCGGCAACCCCGTCGCGGCGGCCCTGCTCGATCGCTGTCTGGTCCTCGCCGAGCAGGGCGTACGCGCCCGTCTCGCGCGCGGGACGGCCCGCCGGACCACCCCGGCCGTCCCGGCCTCCCGTACCCGCCTCCTGGCCCTTCCCGGGGGTCTTTCGGACCGCTCCCCGAGCGCCGACGAGAACCTTGCCGCGGAGTCCGCCGAGAAGCCCGAGCAGCCGGAGAAGAAGCCCATGGAGAAACCGGCCACCCCCAAGCCGGCCCCCGCGCGCCCCATCCCCACCCCCGGCGAGGTCTTCCCCCGTCGCAAGCCGGCCCCGCCACCCTCGAACCCGCCGCAGCAGCTCGCCGCGGGCTGAGCCGCGCCCGGGCCCGTCCCCGGGCCCGCACGCACCCCCGGCCCCGCCCGCGTCCGGCCCGTGGCTACCCTGGACGCATGGACTACGTCTCCGCGCTCGTGCCCCCGGTCGTCATGGCCGTGTTCTTCATCGGCGTGATCAGGGTGATCGTGAAGACCCAGGGCGGGGCCAACAAGGCCAAGGAGGACGCGGCCGTCGACGCCGCCCTCGCGCGCGTGGAGGGCACCAAGCAGTCCTCCGCGCGCAGCGACGCCTGAGCCTCCCGGCCACCGCACCCTCACCGGCGTACGACTCTCTCGCCTTCCGAGTCGTACGCCCTTTTTGTTGCTGTTTGCCGGTTAACCGCACGTCCGGCAGGCCAATGGCGGTTTCTCCCACTATTGTGCTGAGCTGTGCCTCGCCCATTGGGAGAACTCGAAGACTCGGTCATGACGCGGGTGTGGAAGTGGAACCGCCCGGTGACCGTTCGAGAAGTCCTGGAAGACCTTCAACAGGAACGGTCCATCGCCTACACCACGGTGATGACCGTTTTGGACAATCTCCATCAGAAGGGTTGGGTGCGACGGGAGGCCGAAGGGCGTGCCTATCGATATGAAGCCGTCTCCACCCGGGCCGCCTACGCAGCGGCGCTGATGAACGACGCCTGGTCGCAGAGTGACAACCCCGCCGCCGCTCTCGTCGCGTTCTTCGGCATGATGAGCGAGGAACAGCGACAGTCGCTGCGGGACGCCGTACACATCGTCCAAGGACCGGAAACCGTCGAAGCCCCACGGGATACCGCTGCCGAAACCGGCCGTGAGAACCCCGGCTCGGCACCGGAGGGCGACGGGCGATAGCGTCCGCACATGTCAGCAGAGAGCTCGTCCGCGCGGAGTCCCGAAGTCAGCGCAAAAGCCATCACGGTCCGGCGGGCCCGCACCAGCGATGTCCCGGCCGTACGCAGTCTCCTCGACGAGTACGTCCGCGCCCGCATCCTGCTCGACAAAGCCACCGTGACGCTTTACGAGGACATCCAGGAGTTCTGGGTCGCCGAACGCGATGACAACGGCGAGGTGGTCGGCTGCGGCGCACTGCACGTCATGTGGGAAGACCTCGCTGAAGTGCGCACTCTCGCCGTGAAGCTCGGACTGAAGGGCGCCGGTGTCGGCCATCAGTTGCTGGAGAAGTTGCTGCACACCGCGCGCTGGCTCGGTGTTCGCCGGGTTTTCTGTCTGACCTTCGAAGTGGACTTCTTCGGCAAGCACGGCTTCGTCGAGATCGGCGAGACTCCGGTCGACACCGATGTCTACGCGGAGCTGCTGCGTTCCTATGACGAGGGTGTCGCGGAGTTCCTCGGTCTCGAACGAGTGAAACCGAACACCTTGGGCAACAGTCGGATGCTTCTGCATCTGTGATCGTCATGCCCTATTCCATGGGACGGCCCTGCCCAGGTTCCCTATGTCCGAAACGCGCACGTTTCCGGACCGGAGGTGGCCAGTCCGTCTCTCCCAGGGGTTTGTGTTTTCCCAGCAAAAGCGGTTTGCTTTCCGACGTACTGCAGTACTGCATATAACAGGGGGCGGCGAAACGGCGGACGCCGCAGACCCCAGTCCCTCAAGTTATCGATGAAAGGAAATCCGGTGGCACAGAAGGTTCAGGTCCTTCTTGTCGACGACCTCGACGGCGGCGAGGCGGACGAGACCGTGACGTTCGCGCTGGACGGCAAGACGTACGAGATCGATCTCACGACTGCCAATGCGGACAAGCTCCGAGGCCTTCTCGAGGCTTACGTGAAGGGCGGTCGTCGTACCGGAGGCCGCGCTGCGGGAGGCCGCGGAAAGGCGCGCGCCACTTCCGGCGGCAGCCAGGACACCGCGCAGATCCGCGCGTGGGCGAAGGAGAACGGTCTCGAGGTCAATGACCGCGGCCGTGTTCCCGCGTCCATCCGTGAGGCCTACGAGAAGGCGAACGCCTGAGCGCGACGCCTATGAACAGGCGGGCGGCTGAGCGCACGCGCGCAGCCGCAGGCGGTGGCAGCACGTCGCCACCGTGGCCAGCAGCCTTACGAGATCGGGGGCGCCCCCACCGCCCCCCAAGGCCGACAGCGTCGGCAGCGAGGTCTCGACCTCGCACCCCGGCACGGGGGGCCGCAGCCACACGGCGGCCCCCTGCAAGGCACCGGAGCGGCCGGTGGGAAGCGGTCGCGGTCCGGTAGGGCCCGGCTCGGGAAGACACCGCGCGGCGCCGGACCCGGGCGCGAGAGGGCGCCGTACGACGTCGGCGGATCCCTGCGCGGGAAGAAGCCGTACGCCTTCGGCGGGGGCCCCCGGTCCGGGGGGCAGCGGTGCGTCCATCACCCCGCCCTCGCCGATCGCCGTCAGATCCAGCGGCAGCGCGCCCCACTCCAGCCAGTCCAGCACCCCGGGCACCTCGTCCGCGCCGCCCGCGGCCAGCAGCAGCCGCATCCGGTCGCCCTGCACGGCCACCGGGGAGCCCGGCGCCAGATGGCGCAGGCCGGCCCGGCCCGCCTCGAGCGGCACGTCCAGGACGTCGAAGCGCGCGCCCACGGAAAGCCGCAGCGCAGAGCCCGGGGGCCCGGGCACGGTCGGCCATCCCAGTTCGTTCTCGTACCACCGGCGGACCTGATCGCTCGACTCGAGCGGCCGGCGGGGGAAGGGGACCGTGACGACCGGGGGGACTGTGCCAACCATGACAAGTGAAACCTCCGGAAGGACGCCCGAGTTACGCTGGGTGTTCTGGCAGTAGCGCAGAGTTCCGAAAGAGGGGGCGTTCGGGGGTGTGGCGCGGCGCAAGGTTGTTCGCCCGTAGCGGAGGGAACCGGTGCGCTCGGCATGGAGTGTCAGTCCCAGCGGGTAAGACATCCCTAGTGGGAGGGGGCGACACGCAGGACAGGACGTCTCACGTTCGCCATCGGCGTACTGGAGGTAGGGGTAACTGCCTGGCCTGCGGGAACATCGTCTCGCACCATCGGGTTGGAGCAGATGTCGGCGTTCGGGGTCAGGAGGCCATCGACGGTGTCGGCAGTTGGAATGAGCGGTCCCCGCTTGCGGGACTAAGCTGCGGAAGGACAGGGAGGGGAAGTTCCCCCCACTGCCTGACCGCTCTGAGGAGCGATTAACGATGTTCGAGAGGTTCACCGACCGCGCGCGGCGGGTTGTCGTCCTGGCTCAGGAAGAAGCCCGGATGCTCAACCACAACTACATCGGCACCGAGCACATCCTCCTGGGCCTGATCCACGAGGGTGAGGGTGTCGCCGCCAAGGCCCTTGAGAGCCTCGGGATTTCGCTCGAGGCGGTCCGCCAGCAGGTGGAGGAGATCATCGGGCAGGGGCAGCAGGCCCCGTCCGGCCACATCCCCTTCACCCCCCGTGCCAAGAAGGTCCTGGAGCTGTCGCTCCGGGAGGCCCTTCAGCTGGGCCACAACTACATCGGCACGGAGCACATCCTGCTCGGCCTGATCCGCGAGGGCGAGGGCGTCGCAGCCCAGGTCCTCGTCAAGCTGGGCGCTGATCTCAACCGGGTGCGGCAGCAGGTCATCCAGCTGCTCTCCGGCTACCAGGGCAAGGAGACCGCCACCGCCGGCGGGCCTGCCGAGGGCACCCCCTCGACGTCCCTGGTCCTCGACCAGTTCGGCCGGAACCTCACCCAGGCCGCTCGTGAGTCCAAGCTCGACCCGGTCATCGGGCGCGAGAAGGAGATCGAGCGGGTCATGCAGGTGCTGTCCCGCCGCACCAAGAACAACCCGGTCCTGATCGGTGAGCCCGGCGTCGGCAAGACCGCCGTCGTCGAGGGCCTCGCCCAGGCCATCGTCAAGGGCGAGGTGCCCGAGACCCTCAAGGACAAGCACCTCTACACCCTCGACCTCGGTGCGCTGGTCGCCGGCTCCCGCTACCGCGGTGACTTCGAGGAGCGCCTGAAGAAGGTGCTCAAGGAGATCCGCACCCGCGGCGACATCATCCTGTTCATCGACGAGCTGCACACGCTGGTCGGTGCGGGTGCCGCCGAGGGCGCCATCGACGCGGCTTCGATCCTGAAGCCGATGCTGGCCCGCGGCGAGCTGCAGACCATCGGTGCCACCACGCTGGACGAGTACCGCAAGCACCTGGAGAAGGACGCGGCCCTCGAGCGCCGCTTCCAGCCCATCCAGGTCGCCGAGCCCTCGCTCCCGCACACGATCGAGATCCTCAAGGGTCTGCGTGACCGGTACGAGGCCCACCACCGCGTCTCCATCACGGACGAGGCGCTGGTCCAGGCCGCCACGCTGGCCGACCGGTACATCTCGGACCGCTTCCTCCCCGACAAGGCGATCGACCTGATCGACGAGGCGGGCTCCCGGATGCGCATCCGCCGGATGACGGCTCCGCCGGACCTCCGCGAGTTCGACGAGAAGATCGCCGGAGTCCGCCGGGACAAGGAGTCCGCGATCGACTCGCAGGACTTCGAGAAGGCCGCGTCCCTGCGCGACAAGGAGAAGCAGCTCCTCGCCGCGAAGGCCAAGCGGGAGAAGGAGTGGAAGGCCGGCGACATGGACGTCGTCGCCGAGGTCGACGGCGAGCTGATCGCCGAGGTCCTCGCGACCGCCACCGGCATCCCGGTCTTCAAGCTGACCGAGGAGGAGTCCTCGCGTCTGCTGCGCATGGAGGACGAGCTCCACAAGCGGGTCATCGGCCAGGTCGACGCCGTCAAGGCGCTGTCGAAGGCGATCCGTCGTACGCGTGCGGGCCTCAAGGACCCGAAGCGTCCCGGTGGTTCGTTCATCTTCGCCGGCCCCTCCGGTGTCGGTAAGACCGAGCTGTCCAAGGCCCTCGCCGAGTTCCTCTTCGGTGACGAGGACGCGCTGATCTCCCTCGACATGTCGGAGTTCAGCGAGAAGCACACGGTCTCGCGTCTCTTCGGTTCGCCCCCCGGCTACGTGGGCTACGAAGAGGGCGGCCAGCTGACGGAGAAGGTGCGGCGCAAGCCGTTCTCGGTGGTTCTCTTCGACGAGGTCGAGAAGGCTCACCCGGACATCTTCAACTCGCTGCTCCAGATCCTGGAGGACGGTCGTCTGACCGACTCCCAGGGCCGGGTCGTGGACTTCAAGAACACGGTCATCATCATGACGACCAACCTCGGCACCCGGGACATCTCCAAGGGCTTCAACCTGGGCTTCGCGGCCTCCGGTGACAAGAAGTCCAACTACGAGCGCATGAAGAACAAGGTCTCGGACGAGCTCAAGCAGCACTTCCGGCCCGAGTTCCTCAACCGCGTCGACGACGTGGTCGTCTTCCCGCAGCTGACGCAGGACGACATCCTGCGGATCGTCGACCTCATGGTCGGCAAGGTCGACGAGCGCCTCAAGGACCGGGACATGGGCATCGAGCTCTCCCAGTCCGCCAAGGAGCTGCTGTCCAAGAAGGGTTACGACCCGGTGCTGGGTGCGCGGCCGCTGCGTCGCACCATCCAGCGCGAGATCGAGGACACGCTCTCCGAGAAGATCCTCTTCGGTGAGCTGCGTCCCGGTCACATCGTGGTCGTGGACACGGAGGGCGAGGGCGAGACCCAGACCTTCACGTTCCGTGGTGAAGAGAAGTCGGCGCTGCCGGATGTTCCGCCTATTGAGCAGGCGGCCGGTGGGGCTGGGCCGAATCTGAGCAAGGACGCGTAGCCCTTCGGGGATTGCGCGGAAGAGGGGCCGCCCTGGGACTTCGGTTCTGGGGCGGTCCCTTTTTCAGCTCGGGTACATCTTGATCTCGGCGTCTGGGAAGAGGCCGGCGTAGCGGGCGGCGGGCAGGGGATCACCGAGATTGCTGTAGAGGGCCACCGAGCGCAGCCCCGGCAGTTTCGGCACCAGAGCGGAGAGATCCTCGGCGCCGTGCATTTCGATCACCCGCAACACCTCGATGCCGGGCAGTTCCGGCATGGCCTCGACGGAGTGCGGGAAGTCCCGGATGATCGCCGCGCTCAGATAGAGCCGGTCCAGTGCGGGCAGTTCGATGACCGACTGCCAGTCGGCGTCGGTCAGTTCCGCGGTCAGCGGTCCGAGGCTGAGCGTCTGCAGACCGGTCCAGTGCTGGAGTCCGCGCAGTCCCGTGTCGCCGATGGTGTTCTGGCCCAGGAAGAGAAACTCCAGCGGGGCGTCGACCGGCAGGACATCGGTGAGGTCGGTGCCCGGCAGCTCCTGGATGAGGGAGAGGCGGCGCATCGAGCGCAGCTGACGCAGCCCGGCCAGATCGGCGACATTGCGGCAGCCGAGCAGGTCGAGCGGAAGCGCGGTGAGTCGGTCCAGTCCACCCACCGGGCAGTTCACCAGCCACAGATCACGGAGCGAGCCGAACCCCAGCAGGGCGTCGGCATCGGTGAGAAAGGGGTTGTCGCGCAGGTCGAGCTGCGTCACGGCGTCGGGCACCGGCGCCGCGGCCAGCATCTCCTCGATTCGGTGCGGGCCCACGAAGGCGAGGTGATGCCAAGGCCGCATCCGTGCGAGGGCTGAGCGCTGCTCGGCCGATTCGCAGGTGATGAAGAGATCCTCCCGTTCCAGATGGGCCAGGACTTCGACGGCGTACTCCGCCGTGTCGAAGCGATGCCAGGTCCCCGCGAGCTGGCGCCGTACGTCGAGATCAGGATGCTCCCGATAGCGCCGCAGCACGGCCAGCGCCCCCTCCGGCTCCTCCGCTCCCAGGCGGGAGGCGGTGACCGTGACGCCGACGGCTTCCGCGCTCGTCAGCCCCTCCGGCCCCGGCAGCAGCTCCAGCACCAGGGGCCCCGCCTCCGCCAGGGTCTTCGCCTCCTCCGTCGTGCGCGGCGGGATCAGCGCGGCCGCCTGCGCCTCCACGGCCGCCCGCACCCCTGGGTCCAGGGCCGTGGCGTGCTCCAGGGCGGCCAGTGCCAGCAGCGTCAGCCGAGGCGTCTCGCGGGACAGCAGCTGTCGTAGCAGGGAGGCCCGTTCCCGGGGCCTGGCGTGGGCCACCGCCAGACGGATCACGTCCTCCCACTGGGTGTCGTCGGCATGGCTGACCAGCACATCGAGGTGGCCCTCCTCCACGGCGTAGCGCGCGCCCAGGTAGTCCTGGAAGGTGCGGTGGACGAAGTCGACGACCCCCTCGGCCGGCCGGCGGAGCAGCCCGCTGCGCAGCAGCAGCGCCCGCAGTACCGACCCGGCGTCTCCCGGCACCGCGATCGACGGCAGGCAGCGCTCCACGATTCCCTCGGCCGTCTCGACGTCCATCTCCGTACGGCCGCTCAGGACCAGCGCGTACGCCAGGCGTTGCAGCACCTCCAACTGAGCCTCCTCGCCCAGGTCCTCCCCGTCGAAGGTGCCCATGCCGCGTTCCCGGTCCCGGCGCGAGAGCAGCATTGTCAGAGCGGCGTCGTACAACTCCTTGCGCCCCGTGGGGAGATAACCCCGCCGCTCCTGGTGCAGCGCGCAGATCAGGCCGCACATCAAGGGGTTGGTGGCGAGGCGGGCCAGGTCGCGCTTGGTGCGGAGGGAGTCCAGCAGGGGGCTTTCGTACGACGGGGCCTGCGCCGCCGTGTGCCAGCGGCGTACGAAGGTGGCGACCTCGGACCGCCGCATCGGAGCCAGGGACAGTTCGCGGAAGCCCTCGCCGGCCAGCCAGTCGGGGCGTACGGCGGTGGGGCGGGAGGTCAGGAGCCAGCTGTTGCCCGGGAAGGTGTGGATGAGGGTCTGGAGCCAGTCGCGGGTGCGGTTGCGGTCGGCCGACGGGATCTCGTCGAGGCCGTCCACGAGGACCAGGCCCCTGCCCGCCGTCAGGACGCGCTCGGCCCAGCCGTCCGGCGGGCTCAGTGGACAGCTCACCGAGGCGAGGAAGGCCGACGGCCCCGGCAGGGAACCCGCGCGGATCAGCGTGCGCAGGGGAAGGACGTACGGGACCTGTGTCCCCTCCCGCGCCGCCGTCACCGCCAGCCATTGCACCAGCGTCGTCTTGCCGGAGCCCGCGTCGCCGCGCAGCAGGACGCGGTCGTGGGTCAGCAGGGCTTCCTCGGCGGGGAGTTGGACGCTGAGGGGACCGGCCGGGTGTTCCTCGGGCAGCGTCCGCTCCTCGACCGCCGTCGCCTCCAGGCTGAGGTAGGCCACTTCGAGCGGCCAGCGGTCGGGGGAGTCGCGGAGGTCGATGCCGTAGATGGTGATGCGGTTGTGGCGGTCGGCGACGTAACGGAGATAGCGGCGTTCGAAGGTGCTGTCCTGCGCGTCGGGGTGGGGCGTGCGGGCCATCAACTCGTCGATCTTCGCTATCAGTTCGGCCTGGCGGCGGGTCTGCTCGACGAGTGTGCGGGCTACGAAGGTGGACCGGCGGGTGAAGAAGTCCAGGATGTGGAGGCAGGCCCACTCGGTCGCGGAGTCGAGGAAGTAGCCGGCGTCGGTGGAGAGGCCGACGGGCGGGGGCGCCTGGTCGCGGAGCCTTCTGGCGAGTTCGCGGTGGCCCAGGCGTACGGCCTGGACGTCGTCCATGTCCAGGTCGCCGAGGGCGAGCAGGCGGGCGGTCATGGCCTCGATGACCGCGGCTTCCTCATCGGCCGGGAACGGGAGCTCGCCCGGGGGGTTCGCCGATCCGGAGACCAGCCGGCGGGCCAGCGCGCGGACCTCCTTCTCGCCCAGCGTCCGCTTCTCGCCGCGGAAGGAGACCAGGGCGGTCAGGCGTACGGGCTTGTCGACGAGGCCCGCTCCCGGGGCGTCCGCTACGAAGAGTTTCCGTACGAGGGAGGCCACCAGGCCGGACGCGAGCTTGCTGCCGAGTACCGCCGGATCCATCCGCCCCACCCCCGTGATCACGCGAACGAGGGTGAGGCTACCCGGAGTCGAGCGGGAAGACTCAGGACAGCTGACCGTCGTAGTCCGGGAGCTTGTACGTCTTCTCGGCGTGGCCGCCCGACAGGTCGGTGGCGCTGTTGCCGATGTTCGCGATGATCGTGTAGCCCTTGTTCTCGATGGCGACGCGCTGGGCGGTCTTGTAGGCGGCGACGTCCTTGAAGAGGTCGATGAAGCTGCGGACGTAGAGGCCGGAGACGTCGTAGCCGACGTGATCGAGGTTGTAGTCGGTGAACGAGTAGATGATGCCGGGGCGGGCCGTCACGAAGAAGAGGGATACGCCGTGGTCCTGGGCGTACTCCGCCACGTCCAGGACCGGCTCGTTGGCCGGCTGGGGGTAGCTGAAGCCGAAGTCGGTCTCCAGGGTGGTGTTGTCGATGTCGAAGACGATGGCCTGCTTCTCGCCCGGCTTGGCGGCGGCGATCCGCTGCTTCAGGTACGGCAGCGCCTGGTCCATGACCGTCCGGCAGTCCTGCTGCCAGGTGGTGTAGTCGACGTCTTCGGTGGTCGCGGCCTCGGCCGGGGCGGCCAGCGACACGAGGGCCGCCGTGGAGACGGCGGTGACGGCCATACGGCGCACCAAGGGGCGTCGGTTCGTCATCTGTGGGGGTCCTCTCACGTCAGTAACGCTGCCGTTGTCGGGTGCATGTTCGTTGGCGTGGGTGGCGCGAGGGGAACCGTAAGGTTACTGGGGGGTAAGTGCCAAGAGGTGTGCGTCACATGATTTCGGGGCCGGGGGTGCGAGGGCCTCGGTGGCCGGTGACATGACGCACAGGCGATTTGTCCGTTACTAGGGTGAATAGTGGAAAGCCCGAATTGGACAAAAAGGACTTTCGTCCCGGAACTCCTATGCAGGTTATGCCGTCATGGGTTGATTCATTCCAGATACGTGCTCTGTCAAGAAGCGGGAAGTTTTGGGGTGAAGTACTAGCTTCCGTCGTAGATCAGCGGTTTGGGGCTTCTGGGGCCTCGGGGTTACCAAGGGATGCCCCATCCGGCGGCGGCTTGTGCGCCGGGTGGCTTTTCTGTCCCCGTCCCCATGAGGTTCCGATGTCCCAGCGCGTTTCGTCCCGTTCTTCCCGTACGTCCAAGCTCCGCACCCGCGCCGCCGTGGTGGCCGTCGGTCTGGGGGTCTCGGCCGTGCTGGGGACCGGTGTCGCGGCGGCCGCGGAGACCGGCAAGACCGTCTCCTGGGTCGACCCGGTGAAGAAGTACAAGCTCAGCGCGAGCTTCGCGCAGTCCGGTGCCCTGTGGCAGTCCACCCACAGCGGGCAGGACTTCGCCGTGGCCAGCGGTACCCAGGTCTTCGCCGCGCACGGCGGGACCGTCGTCAAGGCCGGCGGCAACGGTGCCGGTGACGGGTCGGCGTACGGCAATGCCATCGTCATCAAGCACGCCAACAAGACCTACTCGCAGTACGCCCATCTCTCGCGCATCGACGTGAAGGTCGGCCAGGTCGTCAAGACCGGTCAGCGCATCGCCCTGTCCGGCAACACGGGCAACTCCAGTGGCCCGCACCTGCACTTCGAGATCCGTACGACCGCCAACTACGGCTCGGCGATCGACCCCGTCGCCTTCCTGCGCACCAAGGGCGTGACCGTCTAAGGCCGTCTAAGGCTTCTTGCGGGTGCCTTCGTGGGCCTGGGTCACCAGGTCCGACGCCACCTCCAGGACCGCCCTGCGCTTGTCCTCGGGGTCGCCCGCGAGATCCTGGAGGAAGAACATCCCGGCGTGCAGGGTGAAGATCGCGCTGGTGTAGCGGACCTGGTCGACCAGGTCCGCCTTCGGGTCGATCATGATGTCGCGCAGCCCCTGCATGCGCTCCTTGAAGGTCTCGCCGACCCGCAGTTCCCGTACGGTCGCCTGGTTCTCCTGCATGAAGCGGAACAGGGGGGTGGCGTTGGCGAGGATGCCGCTGTAGCGCCGTACGATCTCCTGCTTCGTCTCCAGGGTGTGCGGCTGCTGCTTGCCCCACTCGATCAGGTCGAGGATCGGCTGGGTCAGATCGTCGAAGATGCTGACCAGGATCTCTTCCTTGGTCTTGAAGTGGTAGTAGAGCGCCGCCTTGGTGACGTCCAGGCTTTCGGCGATCTCGCGCAGGGAGGTCTTCTCGTAGCCCTGCTCGGCGAAGAGGTCGAGGGCCACGTCCTGGATGCGCTGGCGGGTGTCCCCGCGGCGCCGCTGCTTGGTGCCGTCCATGGTGCCGCCCATTCTCCGTGAAGCCCTTGGCTTTGACCAAAACTTACTTGACGCCCGGCTAGTTACGGGTCTACCTTCCCCAGTGTAGTCAACTTGCCGGGCGGCAAGTAAGTAGCTGGGGGAGTGGGAGTCATGGCGGACACACAGACGACAGCCGAGCCGGAAGACGGCAAGCAACCGAAGAGCGTGCGGGTCGTCCTGCTCGCACTGATGATCACGATGATGCTGGCGATGCTCGACAACATGATCGTGGGCACCGCGATGCCGACGATCGTCGGTGAGCTGGGCGGGCTCGAGCATCTGTCATGGGTCGTGACGGCGTACACGCTGGCGACCGCGGCCTCCACCCCGCTGTGGGGGAAGATCGGTGACATGTACGGGCGCAAGGGCGCCTTCATGTCGTCGATCGTGCTCTTCCTGATCGGGTCGGCGCTCAGCGGCATGGCCCAGGACATGGGACAGCTCATCGGGTTCCGGGCCGTTCAGGGCCTTGGCGCCGGTGGTCTGATGGTCGGTGTCATGGCGATCATCGGTGATCTCATTCCGCCGCGGGAGCGGGGCAAGTACCAGGGCATGATGGCCGGCGTCATGGCGCTCGCCATGATCGGCGGACCGCTGGTCGGCGGCACCATCACCGACCACTGGGGCTGGCGCTGGGCCTTCTACATCAACCTGCCGCTCGGTGTCGTCGCGCTCGCCGCGATCAGCGCCGTGCTGCATCTGCCGAAGAAGCGGGCCAAGGCGCGCATCGACTACCTCGGTGCCGGGCTGCTGACCGTGGGGATCACTGCGATCGTGCTGGTCACCACGTGGGGCGGTACGGAGTACGCCTGGTCCTCCGCGCGGATCATGGAGCTCATCGGCATCGGTGTCGCCGCGCTGATCGGGTTCGTGTTCTGGCAGACCAAGGCCGCCGAGCCGGTGGTGCCGCTGCACATCTTCCGCAGCCGCAACTTCACGCTGATGTCCCTCATCGGCTTCGTCACCGGGTTCGTGATGTTCGGTGCGACGCTGTTCCTGCCGCTGTACCAGCAGTCCGTGCAGGGTGCGTCCGCGACCAACTCCGGGCTGCTGCTCCTGCCGATGCTCGGTGCGATGCTCGTGACGTCGATGGTGGCGGGGCGCGTGACCACGAACACCGGGCGGTACAAGGTGTTCCCGGTGGTCGGCAGTGTGCTGATGGTCGTCGGGCTGTACCTGCTGTCGCTGATGGACACGGACACCTCGCGGTTCACGTCCGGGGTGTACATGGCCGTCGTCGGACTCGGTATGGGCTGTCTGATGCAGATCACCATGCTGGTCGCGCAGAACAGCGTCGAGATGAAGGACATGGGCGTCGCGTCCTCGTCCACGACTCTCTTCCGTACGCTCGGTTCCTCCTTCGGTGTTGCGATCATGGGCGCGCTGTTCAACAGCCGGGTCCAGGACGTCATGGCCGAACGGGGCGGGGCGATCGGGGAGAAGGTGACCGAGTCGTCCGCGCAGCTGGACGCGGCGAGTCTGGCGAAGCTGCCGGACGCGGCGCGTGAGGCGTATCAGCATGCGGTGTCGGCCGGTACGCACTCGGCGTTCCTGCTGGGGGCTGTGGTGGCGGTGCTGGCGTTGGTCGCCGCGGTGTTCGTGAAGGAGGTTCCGCTGAAGGGGGCGGGGCCGAAGGACGAGGCGGAGGAGGCGGCGGCGCCGATGCAGGTCGTCGAGGCCGTCTGATCCGAACCTGAGCTGAAGGCCCCCCGGCTGGTGTCCGCCCCGGGGGGTCTTCGCGGTTTCCTCGCCCCCGCCGCCCCTACCCGTCCCATCCTCCAGGGGCGCTGCCCCTTCGACCCCGCTCCCTGGGGGCTCCGCCCCCAGACCCCCCGTCGGCCCTTGAGGGGCCTCGTCCTCAAACGCCGGACGGGCTGGAGGGTGCGGGCTTGCCCTCGGAGGCGCGGGTGGGTGGGGGATCGGGATGGCAGGCCCTTGTTCTCGGACGCCGGACGGGC
>NZ_JBSFUY010000045.1:0-58709 GCF_053592055.1 Streptomyces sp. NPDC002817 | reverse complement strand
ACCGGCCGCGACAACGGCGGCGTCCACATCAACTCCGGCATCCCCAACCACGCGTTCTACCTCGCCGCCACCACCCTCGGCGGCCACGCCTGGGAGCGGGCCGGACAGATCTGGTACGACGTCCTGACCGGCGGCGAGTTGGACGAGCGCGCCTCGTTCGCCGACTTCGCCAACCTGACCGTCAAGGCCGCACGCGAGCGCTTCGGCAACGGGGACGAATTCGATGCGGTGGAGAAGGCCTGGGAGCAGGTCGGGGTGGGCCAGAATAGGCGGTACCAGCTCAGTCTCCCCAGCGGTCCTGTCGCCGGGCAGGTCGGGCGGGATTACGCCTGTCCCGTCCCGCCTGGTCATACCCCGCCTGGTCCCGATGTCGGCGGCGACGATGACGACGAGTGGTGATCCGTGGGGGACATCGCCAAAGGCGCCCTGGTAGGGGCCTGGACGCTGGTGGTGGGATGGATCCTGCCGGCAGCAGTCAACCTGAGCGTGTTCTTCTTGGCGGTCGCCCCCAGTCTCCGAACCACCACCCCCCTTTCGCAGATATGGCCTACCACCAGCGCTAATGTGGCCCTGCTCCTGCTATCCAGCTCCGTGGTCCTCGGCCTGGTACTCAACGCTCTTCAAAATCCCCTCTATCGCGTCCTGGAGGGCTATCTCCTGTGGCCCGCCCGTCTGTACGAAAGAGCCTGTGCCCGCCGCCGCCAGCACAAGTGGGATCTCCAGGACCGCCTGCGGCTGCTGCGTCTGCAGCGTCGGCTGCAGTCAAGCAACCATCTCCCTGTGCTCGCCCAGGCGGACCTGACTCGCCTCAGACACCACCCGCGCATCATGCGAGCTGCGCAAAGGGACCGTCGCCGTACCGCGGCTCAGCGAGCGCTACTCCGGGAGGAACTGCGCCGTTACCCGGTCGACGACGCACAGATCGCGCCTACTCGGCTCGGCAACGGCATCCGCCGCTTCGAGGAGTATGGATACGACCGGTTCCGCCTGGACACTCAAATCCTCTGGAACGAGCTCACCGGCTCAGCCCCGGAGCAGGTGAGGCGCCAAGTCGACGTCGCCCGTGCCAGCGTTGACTTCTTCGTCGCCCTGCTTGCCGGCCACGCCGTTGTCTTCGCAGCCGCCGTTGTCACGGTGTCCTCGACAGGCGGTCGCGTCGCTGCACTCACAGGCACCGCCATAGCACTCGGATGCCTGATTCCGGTGTGGTACCGGTCCGCCGTGGCTGCGACCGACGAGTGGACTGCTGCGGTACGCGCCTTGGTCAACCTAGGCCGCAAGCCCCTTGCCGAAGGGCTCGGTCTGGTCCTGCCGGAAGAGCTCGAAGAGGAACGGGCCATGTGGGCACTCGTGAGCAAGCTGTCGCGGGTTCCCTACCGGGATGGGGCCACAGCTCTCGATCCTTACCGTGCCGTGCCCCTGCCTCCGCCTGTGGGGTGAGCGCGCCGCTGCGCTCAGCCCTCCGGCCTGCTCGACAAGGGCACGGCGCTGGTAGGACAGCCGGTCGCAGACGAACTGCCCACTCACAGCTGGGTCCGGCTCTTCTGCAGGTAGCTGGTGATGCCGTACGCCGTTGCCGATCGTGGTCGGACGGCGGATCGTCATGTCCCAGGACGTGGTCTTGGAGGCGGCGATGGTGTCGTGGTTGGAGGAGCTCGAACGGCGGGAGGCTGCTGCGCGGGAGGACGTGTTGTCCTGTCTCGGCTGCAGATCACGCGGGAGACGATGACCGAGATCTTGTCCGGCGACGAGACGGTCTCGGTTGCCGGGGCGGAAGCAGGCGAGGCGGAGATGGACGAGCACCGGTTGCCGTCGGGATCGCGGTCGGGGGTGCGGCTGGTGCCGCACTGGACGCCCGAGTTGGCCGTGGGGTGCTGCCGGGTTCGTACCGGGACATCGTCGAGGTCCTCCAGGACGCGGTGCATCCGATGCGGGCGCATGACCTGTGTGCCGCGCTGGGTTTGTCGACGGACAAGAGCAAGGTGGAAGGCTTCCGGTCGAAGCTGAAGCGACTGGTCGAGGGGCTGGTTGGTGGAGGAGGAACCGGGACTGTTCACGCCGTGCCAGGCTCTGGCAACGGCCGGGGATGCGCCGGAGCAGGCCGGGTCTTCCGCCGTGCGCCGCCGCGCCGATGTGGGGTCGGGCTCTCGTCCCTAGCGTCGAAGGTGCCACCCGTTCGTCTGCCCGGAAGCGAGAGCCCGATGACCGCAGGCTATGCGGCCGCCGCGGCGGCTGACCCCTTTGACCGAGCCGCTTCCTTCCTCACTTCTCATCGATTCCCTCTCCCCTCCCGAAGCTCTGCTCCTGTCCCATGAACGGGTGGAGGAAGACGCCGAGAACGGGGCAAGGGAGCTGGTCCGTCTCCTCCTGCAGGGCCACTTCGACCTGCGCGCCCGCCGGGAGGAAGTCGAACTGGCGGCCCTCGACGCGGACGGGCGGGCCGCACTCGCCGCGGTCCGGACCCGGCTGGAGAAGGAGCACCGGCGCCAACTGGCGACCGGGGTCGGGCCGGTGACCGTCTGGGTGCGCGCTGAGCGCTGCGGCCTGCCCAACTGCTATCCGGCCGACCAGGTGCTGGGGCTGCCGCGCGAGCGGCACAGCCTGGGTCTGCGCCTGGGCGGCATCTACGCCCTCCAGCGCAATATGCAGGACTCGCCTCGTGACCACGTCACCATCGCCAACGTCTTGGCCACCTACATTCGCGCCCATGCCGCCGCTCCGCCCCCCCAAAAAAGGGCAGGACGTCGCCGCTGACGTGCAGGCGGCATTCACCGTCCTCGGCACCCGCAACCCTGATCGCGACGGCAAGGAGTTCCTCGCAGGACGAGGAGCGGCTGCGCTCCCGCGGCGCCGACGCTTTCGTCGCTCGTGGCGACGACATCGCACAGCGCGTGCTGGACGTGGTGCCCGGTGGGGTCGAGGCCGTCGCGGACAGCGCCATGCTGCACGAGCGGATCACGCCGGCGATCCGCGACAACGGCCGGCTCGCGGTCCTGCGCTTCTGGGACGGCGATCCCGGCCGCGGCATCACCGTGCATCCTGTGAACGTCCGCACACGCGTAACCGACACCGCGGCCATCGCCCACCTGCGCGAACAGGTCGAATCAGGTGAGCTCACCCTCCGAGTCGCGGCGACCCTGCCTGCAGGCCAGGCAACCGAAGCACATCGGCAGCTCGAAAAGGGCGGCTTGCGAGGGCGGCTCGTCCTTGAGTTCCCGCCCGCAGCGGCTACCTGAGAAGGACGGCGAGTGTCGTCGCTCAGCAATGGATGCGAAGTCCGCCAAAAGGCAGGACGCCCAGCGGGCTCGCGTCGGTTACTGGTAGGCCGCTCAGATCCATGATGGGCGCAGCGGGTGCGGAGAGCCGGCGTCGCCGCATAATGCTGTCGGCCTGGATTGCGCCGCCGCGCGTAGGTGCGGCGGCCCGTTGCGCACCGAGGGGCGTCCGGCCACACGCCGCGGGCGGTCCGGTGCCTCGTCTGGACGTATGGTGCGTGGTACGCCGTGGCCCGAGAGCCTCGACATCGCCGGTTACCGGGCTGAGGGATGGAAGACAGGGCTGCGGCGACGTCACACAGGCGGCAGCAGGCGGGCGACGAGGCTGGCGACGAGGGCCGCCCGGCGGGGCATCTCGGCGATGACGGCGTACTCGCCTTCGGCGTGCGCGTGTGCGCCGACCGCGCCGAGGCCGTCGAGGGTGGGGATGCCGATCCCGGCGGTGAAGTTGCCGTCGGACGCGCCACCGACACTGACCGCGCGGATGTCTCCGAGGCCAAGGTCCCTGGCGGCGACGCGCGCGAGATCCAGCAGGGGCAGCGCCTGGCCCGCCTCCATCGGCGGGCGGTTGGGGCCGCCCTCTACGGTGACCGAGGCACTGGGCAGCGCTGGGGACAGTGCGGCCATCCGGGCATGCAGGGCGTCCTGCTCGGCGCGGGTGGTGGCGCGGGCGTCCACGTGGAAGTGGGCCTCGGCCGGGACGGTGTTGGTCGTGGTGCCGGCGGCGGCGAGAGTGGGAGTGACGGTGAGCCCGCCGGAACCGAACGAGGTGACGGTGCGAGCCTGTTCGGCGAGCTCCAGGAGCGCGTTCACGCCCTTCTCGGGTTCCAGGCCGGCGTGCGCGGCCCGCCCCAGGACCCGCACCACATACTGGCTGACGCCCTTGCGGCCGGTCTTGAGTGCGCCGTCCGCGCTGGCCTCCAGCACCAGAACCGCCCCGGCACGGGCGGCAACCTTTTCGATCAGCGGTCGGGAGACGGGTGAGCCGATCTCCTCGTCGGTCGTCAGCAGCATGCCGCAGCCCGCAGGCGAGCCGAGCGCCGCCATCGCGTACAGGCCCTGCACGACCCCGGCCTTCATGTCGAAGACGCCGGGGCAACTGAGGGTGGTCCGAGTGCACAACGGCTTCGGCCAGCGGGCCAGGGTGCCGACCGGCCAGACTGTGTCGAGGTGGCCGAGCAGCAGCACACCACCCGGCGCCGGCTCCCAGTACAGCGCCGGCCGGTCCCGCTCGGTGATCCACTCGGGCGCGCGGCCGAGCAGGCGGGTGCCCAGCTCGGCGGTATGCTCCGCGACCTGGGTCAGTCGGCCGAAGTCCTCGGACGGCGACTCCACCAGGCACAGGTCGAGGGTTGCCCGGGCCATCTCCTCAGTGCGCGCGGTCAGTTCGTCCAGGAGGGTCATGGCTTGAGCACCTGTGTGGTGACAGTGAGTTCGGCCAGTACTTCGGGGATCGGGGCGACGCCGATGCCGGGCCCGGTCGGGATTTCGATGCGGCCGTCCTCGGTCATCGTGATCGGCTCGGTCAGGTCCTGCTTGAAGTAGCGGTCGGAGGCCGAGATGTCCGAGGGCAGGGTGAAGTTGGGCAGGCCGCCCAGGGCGAGGTTGGCTGCCCGGCCGATGCCGGTCTCCAGCATGCCGCCGGCCCAGACGGGGATGCCGGCTGCCGCGCAGACGTCGTGCACGCGCCGCGCTTCGAGGTAGCCGCCGACCCGGCCGGGCTTGATGTTGACGATTCTGCAGGCGCCGGTGCGGATCGCCTCGTACGCGGCCTGGGCGGAGACGACCGACTCGTCGAGACAGATCGGGGTCCGCACGACGCGGGCGAGCTGGGCGTGGCCGGCGATGTCCTCTTCGTCGAGTGGCTGCTCGATCAAGAGGAGCCCGAACGCGTCGAGGAGCGCGAGGTGGCGGGCGTCGGAGCGGGTGTAGGCGGAGTTGGCGTCCACCTGGAGGAGCACGTCGTCGCCGAATCGCTCCCGCACCGCGGCGACCGGCTCGATGTCCCAGCCCGGCTCGATCTTGAGCTTGATCCGGCGGTATCCGGCGTCCAGGTAGCCCGCCACCGCGTCTAGCAGCTCCGGCACGGCGTCGTAGATGCTCACCGACACGCCGGAGTCGACATGCGTCGCGGTCGCCCCCAGGTGGCGGCTCAGCGGAACTCCGGCGGCCTTCAGCTGGGCGTCGAGCACAGCCGTCTCCACCGCCGCTTTGGCCATCCGGTGCCCGCGTACCGGCTCCAGCAGCGGGGCCACCAGGTCGGCGTTGAGCCGGTCCGCGGCGAACAGGCGGGGCAGCAGATGGTCCGCGACAATCCGGTGCGCACCGTCGGTGAACTCGCTCGAGTACAGCGGGTCGGCGATCGCAACGCACTCGGCCCAGCCCTCGGCCTGGTCGGTGATCACCCGTACCAGCAGCACGTCGCGCTCGGTCTGGGTGCTGAACGAGGTGCGGAACGGGGATGCCAGCGGCATGGCGACCCGCCGAAGTTCGACAGCTTCGATGTTCGGGTTCATTGGTTCCTCGGGCTCGTCGGGATCTTCAGGTCAAGGGGAGTGGTGAGGACGTAGATGCCGTTCCGGTCGGCTCCCGTCCATCGGTATCCGGACCGCAGCAGCGGCCGCATCGCCTCGCGCAGAGCGAGGCGCCAGTCCAGGACCAGGGAAACGTCATCAGGCAGCAGCTCCGGGACGCGCAGCCGCACCTCCTCGCCGGGCCGGGGGCCCACGGCCCGGCGCACCGGCCCTCCCGCCTCACCGATATCCAGCAGGGGGCTGTCGGAACGGGCCGGAGCGGGCGAGCGGCCGGGCTCGGCGGCCGCCAGATCCCAGTGCACCAGGACCCGGTCCGTCGGGATCCCGCGGTTGAAGGCATCGTTCATCTGCCCGTAGAACTCCGCGTGGTACGAGATGCCCGTGGCGCCGAGTCCGGCCAGGTTGAAGGAGGCGTTGGCGGTCCGCAGCGGATCGAAGGTCCAGGCCATCCGTTTGATGCCGCGCTCCAGGCACCAGTCGCGCTGGCCGAGCTTGATCGCCCGGCCCACACCCGTGCGCCGCCACTCCTTGCCGACGCCGACCACGTGCGAGTGCAGCAGGGGCCCGTCCGGATCGGAGCCGAGGAAACCCACCGCCACACCGGCGAGCCGCCCGTCGACGAGGCCACCGAGCACCTGTGCCCCGGCTTGGCTGAGTGCCCGCATGAAGGGAAACGGCACCGGCGGAATCTCCGCCTGCCATACCTCGGTGATCAGGTCGGTCGCGGCCAGCAGTTCCTCGACGCCGGTCAGCTCCCGTACCTCCGTGTTCACGACCATGGGCTGTAGCCTGCCGGATCTTGCCCCACCAGGTTTTGTGCTGAGCATCAAAACTGAGGTCGCCGAGTGGGTGTCTACGACAATCCGGCTAGGGTGGCGCCATGGAGCAAGCCCCCACCCTGCACCGCCTCATCCAGGACATCGGTGAGCCCCTGCTGCGGCTCGCCGTCGATCCGGGCGGCTCGGACCAGCCCCTCGCCGGGGTGGCCATTCACGACCCGGCCGACGGGGAGGGAATGGAGGCGGGGTGTTTGGTGCTGTGCGTGGGCGTGACCCGGGGGGCAGAGCTGCTCACCCTCGGCAGCGCCGCGCAGCGCGCCGGTGCGCGTGGCCTCGCAGTGAAGGGACCGCTCCCCGCCGAGACCGCCGACTGCCCGGTGCCGGTCGTCGAGGTCAACCCGGACGCCTCCTGGATGCACGTCGCGACGATCCTGCGGCAGCGCCTGCTGGACCACTCGCGGGCGCAGTGGGAGCCCGCGGGCGCCACCAGCGACCTGTTCGCGCTGGCCAACACAGTCAGCGCGATGATCCAGGCCCCGGTCACCATCGAGGACGCGGCCTCGGCGGTGCTGGCCTGGTCGGCAGGACAGGACGACACGGACGAATCGAGGGTGGAGACGATCCTCAGCCGCGCGGTGCATCCGAGCCGGCTGCACAAGCTCGCGGAGCAGGGTGCCTTCGACCGGCTGCACTCCACCACCGCGCCGGTGTACATCGAATCGTACGAACCGGGCCTTCTGCCCCGGGTGGCGATTGCCGTACGTGCCAACTCCGAAGTCCTCGGCTACGTCTGGGCAGTCGTCACCGCCCCGCTGCCGGAGGAACACACCCGATGGCTCGAACTGTTCGCCCCGGTCGTCGCCCTGCACCTGGCCAACACCCGCTCCGACGGCTCCGCCTGGGCCCGGCAGCAGCGCCGCGAACTGGCCGCGGCAGTGCTCGCCGGGGGCCCGGCCGGGGAAGGTGCGGCCCGTGAGCTACAACTGCACACCGGGGCGCTGTGTCTGATCGCTGTGGGTCTGCGCCCACGGGACGCCGCCTCGGACGCCGCCTCGGACGCCGCCTCCGCAGAGGCCGCCGTCGCAGCCGCCGGCCTTCGCAGGCTGGAGGACGCCCTGACGCTCTACCTCACCGCAGTGCGCCCCTCGGCGGTGGCCGTGCGCGGCGACCGTGCGGTGTACGTGCTGGTGGCCTGGCCGCAGCCGTCCAGAGACGAGATCCTGGCCGCGGCCCGCTCGTTGGCCGCGGACTTCGTTGCCCGGTCGCCGGGAGGGCCCGGAGGGGACTATCTGGCCGCGGTCGCCGGGCCCGCCGCCGAGCCCGGCCGTGTGCCCGCCGTCCGGGCCCAGGCCGACGCCGTGCTGCGCGCCCTGCGCGGTGCCGGGGGCTCGGCGCCCGCCGTGGCCACCCTCGACGAGACGGCACTCCAGGTGCTGCTCGACCGCCTCGGCGACGTCGCCCGTCCGCTCGGCCTGCCGCCGACCACCGGCCCGCTGCGCCGCCTTGCCGAGCACGACGGCCCAGACGGCGTGCTCACCGAGACCTTCGCCGCCTACCTGGCCGCGGGATGCGTGGCTGAGGGCGCTGCTGCCCGACTGCGGGTGCACGTCAACACCTTGCGATACCGGTTGCGCCGGATCAGGGAGGTGTCAGGTCTGGACTTCCATGACGCCGATCAGATGCTCCTGGCCCAGTTGCAGCTGCGGCTGCGCGAGACGACAGCCCCTTTTCGCACAGACGAGAATGCTCGGCTTTCCACGTTCTGATTGGTCGTCACCTGGCTGCCGATAGGGGTGACAGGGCGCGATCGATTCCGCGGTGAGGCGGGTGGCAGAGAAGCAGCGGCGGTGCTTACGTCCCCTCCCAAGAGGGGCCGAACCATGGACCGGACCGCGGCGCACCGGCAAGGTCTCCACCGCGTTGATTCGCCCCGGCCCGCGGAGTCCACGAACGTGTCCAACCCTCGCCCAGCGACAAGCGAGCGCATTCGGAATCGGCGATCGCGTACGGCTCGGTCAAGTCCTGGAGCCCGCATGGCTCCGACCACGTCCCCGATCTCGGGGAGCACCCGGGCGCCGAGCTGGGCGCCAAGACCGGGAAAGCTGAGGATCACGTCAGCATCCGGGTACAGGGGGAACGCCTCCTCCACCGCCTCCGCGAGGTCGGCTGCGGCCATGCAAGCAGCTTCCAACTGCCACAGGAGGGCGAGCATTTGCTTGCCGCGCGCGTCATCGATCGAGGGCCGCTGGTGGACGTACTCGCCGCGGAAGATCTCCCGTATCCGGTGCGCATCGACTTCGATCCCTCGCGTATGCCCTACCCGCGCGAGCTCGGAACGAAGTTGAGCTCGCGAGAGGCCGGTAGTACGGGAGGAAGCCGGTCCTGCAATCGAACAACCCACTCCGGCTACGGTCACCGTCCGGCTGTTGAAACCCAATTGGGCGTTGGACGTGGCGGTGGGTGATCAGGTATGTGGTGAGGCCGAGGAATGCGATCGGGTAGCACGTCGATCCGCTCGTGGTTCCCGCCATCGATGAGCACGGTGGCATAGCGGTGGCGCCGACGCAGGTCGAAGTCGTCGACGCCGATCGAGCGGAGTATTCGGCCGGTGAGCAGTGGGAAACGCAGCCAGGGTCCGAAGAGCGGTGTGCCGCAAGGCGCCTACCGCGAGTATCGCCGGCAAACGAGCCCTGGCCCGCCAACTCCTTGACCACGGCCATGACTTGCCTGGTCAGAAGATCCGTGCGTCGCTGGTGCGGCTCCAGTACACCAGGCACCCGCTCACGGAAGGTGTGCCGACAGTCTCGCGTGGGACACACCAGTCGCCGCACACGGACCACTGCTCGTCGCCCGTCCACCGGTACATCGAGCACCGTCCGTAGGTGAAAGCCATGCACCCGCCCGGACCGTGCCCCACAACTCGGGCACGGCACCATGTCCACCGGCGTCCGTGCTCGCACCAGGATCCGCTCGCCTTGGCCGATGACGTCCTCGATTCTCAGCGGTAACAGCCCGAGAACACCACATCTACAAGCTCGTTGACATCTGGCACTTAAATGTCAACGGCCTTGGCAACCCTCCGTGACCACCGAATGTGTGACAGGGCCGTTGATCAGACATTCCCGCGTCCGGGGTGCAGGCCGAGCCACCCGGGGGAGGGCGCTCCCGTCACCTCGCCGACGTAGAGAGTGAGCTGCTGCCTGAAGCGCTCGACGAGGCCCCGGTCCGCCATGAAGCCCTCGAAGCCGTCGAGGTGGGCGTTGCCGTACTCCCAGATGGGGCGGTAGCCCTGGTGGGGCTGGACGTCGGTGCGTACCGACCACATGTAGAAGTCGGACTGGGTCCTCTTCGACAGCCACCAGTTCATGTACAGCTTCGCAGCGGCGGGGTGCTTCGCGTGCCGGAAAATGGCAGCGCGCTGGGCCCAGGCCATGAACGGGTCGTGTTTCGGGACGACGAAGCGGGTCTTCACGCCCGCTGCCGGGGTCAGCATGCCGTCCGTGCCCAGCGCGACGGCCGCGGTGCCCGCCTCGACCCGGTCCGCGGGTTCCTGCGTACCTCGCACCCAGGCCACGTCCTGGGCGACGAACCGACGCAGCCACTCCCAGCCGTACTTGTCGACGATGAGCTTGTACAGGTACAGCACCGCATCGTCGTCGTTCGGGTACGTCGAGACGATCTTGCCCTTCCAACGCGGGTCGAGGAGGTCCCGGGCCGACGCAGGTGAAGCGCCACCTGCCGTGTCGACGTTGTAGACGGTGGAGAAGGCGTCGACGAAGATGCCGGTCCAGGTGCCGTGGGGGTCCTTGAAGGCCGGGTGGACGCGGGAGAATCCGGCGGGTTTGTACGGAAGCAGCACCCCTTCCTTCCTCCAGCGGGGGAAGTCCTGAAGGGTCTGCAGCTGTACGACGTCCGGGACGAGGGAGTCGGTGGCGAGCTGGTTGTCGATACGGGCGTCGTGGAACTTGCTGTAGTCCACCACGATGTTCAGCGTGATGCCGGGGAATGCCGTCTCGAAGGCGGCCTTGTTGCCGTCCTGCTGGGTGGCGGTGTCGCCGCCCGCGTAGACGGTTAGGGTGCCGCCCTCCGCCTTCGCCTCGCGGTACAGCTGCTTCAGACCCTTGGACTCCTCACCGGACCGAGCGGCGTATCCCGTTCCGGCGCCCAGTATGACCCCGGCGGCCGTGAGCGAACCTGCGGCGAGTACCTGACGTCGTCCGACCGGCATGGCTGTTCCCCTTCAGAGCGGTGCTTCAGTGCAATGGTCGGTGGAGAAGATACCTGCGTCAGCAGCTTTATTCCAGTCTTCAAGTTCGACGATACGGCATGATTACGTACTGATATGTTCCTGCGGAGAGCCCCAAGGTAGCTGTATCGTCAGCTTTATGAGTGAGCTGCTGAACGACGAGACAGTCGTCCTGTACGGCGACATCCTGCGGCTGACGGATGCGATCGGCGGACGGGCCGAGCGCACCATCCGTGAGGCCGCCGGACTGGGCGGATCCGAGTTCGAGGTGCTCCTTCGTCTGGCCCGCCACCGGGAGAACCGGACCACCAGTGCCCGCCTGGCCGAGGACCTGTCGTTCACCTCGGGCGGGCTGACCCGTCTGATCGCCCGCATGGAGGAGGCCGGGCTGCTTGCCCGCCACCCCCACCCCGACGACCGCCGGGCCGCGCTGCTGGAAGCCACCCCAAAGGGTCGCGAACTGCTGAAACGCGCCCTCGCCTCCCACGTTCCGCAGGTCACCACCGACCTGATGGAGCCGCTCACCCCGGTCGAGCGGCTGATCCTGCGCGAGCTCGTGACCAAGCTGCTGGCCCACTCCGCGCGCGGCACGGTGCAGGGCCCCGCGCGACCGTGACCGGTCAGCCTCGCCCTCCCCTCCAGCCTCTCCCCACCTGAGACGCATGCGGAAACGAACAGGAGTACCCCTGTGGAGATCCTTTTGATCGGCGGCCACGGGCATGATCGGCTCCCGCCTCGTCGCGGAGGCGCTGAGCCGCGGCCGTGAGGTGACAGCCGCGACCCGCTCAGGCTCGGCCGCCGCCTTGCCGGAGCACCCGGCCCTGACCCCGCTGGTCCTCGACGCCTCCGTGCCCGGCCGCTGCCGGCCATGACGCGGTGGTCTCCGTGCTCTCCCCGCCCCGCGACGGCTCCGACCCGACCGCCCCGCTCCTGGCGGTCTGCCCCTCTGACCAGATATCCACATTCGCCCGCCTGATCGAGTCAAAGTGCAGGCCGGATGCCCGGTGCACGGTGACGTCCCGGTGAGCGCCGACCCTCATCGGCTCCGCCGGTACGGCGCTCGCACTCGCGCCGGTGGGTCAGCCGCTTTCGGCGGACGGTCGTTGCCGAGTGAGCCGGAACTCGAGCATCGCCGCAAAGCGTTCGTCGGGATCATCCAGATTCAGTTGCGCGATTTCTGCCGCCCGACGAAGGCGGTATCTGAATGTGTTGGGGTGTACATCCATAGCCGCAGACGCGTTCAGGGTGTTGCCGAGGTGGTCGAGCCATAGGCCCACGGTTGCCGCCATCGTGGTTCCGTGTTCTCGATCGTGGTGACGCAGCTGGGCGATGGGGCCGTCCAGCAGTCCGCCCTGGTTGTGCAGTTGGTCACCGATCTCCAGCAAGAGTGCGTCGATTTGGACGTCGGCGACCATCGCGACACGGCCGGCTGGTTCCTGGCGCAGGACACGTAGGGTCCTGTCCGCATCGTGCCGCGAGCGAGCGAGGTCGGCCGGATCGGATGACGAGACTTCGCGGCCGATGCCGATCGCCACTCCTCCAGATCTGTCCCGTGCACGGTCGACGAAATCGTTCGAAACCCGCTGAGCCATGGCCGTGACATCTTCTTTTCCTCTCCGGATCGGCGCTGGCACGATCGCGTAACACACGTCGCCGACCAATGCGGCGACCGCGCCGGGGACCGCGACCGACAGGTGAAATGCGAAGGAGTCGGTGATCCGTTCCAAGGTCTGCCGTCGCGTTTGCCCGGCGGCCGCCGTGTCAGCCGGGTTCCCATTCGGAAGGGACAGGCCGAGCACCGCGATGGTCCGGTGCGCAAGTCCAAGACGCTCGATCGCGCCCGAGGCCGGGGCGCCTCCCATCAATGCGGTTGCGATGAGGTCCGCGCGAATCTGCCGGTCGATGTCTACACCGATACGGTGCCGCAGCAGTTGCAGCGCAACAACTTTCGCCGCATCGACGAGTACTTGCTCCTTCTCGTCGCTCAAGGGCCCGGGGACAGCCGCCCAGATCGAACCGAGCACTTGGTCACCCGCGCGGACGGCTATCGCCACGCGCGGAAGACCTGGCACTCCTTCGATCTGCGGTGTGTCGATGAAGATCGGTTTCTCGCCGGCGTAGAGCCGTTTGAAGACGCCCGCTCGTTCCTGGGCGAGGCGGGCGTGCTGAGGGACGCCCCGTCCGAGAATCGTCTCGATCCGTGTTTGATCAGCCTCGTTCTGGCGATCGGAGAACGCCAGAATCTGTGAGTCGCGATCTTCGATGGTGATCGGCGCGTCGAGTAGCGATCCGATCGCGTTCGCCAGGGCGAACGAGTCTTCCGCGGGCATTCCGGCCAGCAGTTCCTCACCGCTCCTACTGCTGGAGAGCAGCGAGCGGAGCAGAACGACCAACTGTGCCCACGTTGCTCCGCCCGCGAGGCCGAGCAGGACCACACCGCTGCGTTCGATGCGAGCGCGCAG
Organism: Streptomyces sp. NPDC002817; assembly: GCF_053592055.1. Classification (NCBI taxonomy): domain Bacteria; kingdom Bacillati; phylum Actinomycetota; class Actinomycetes; order Kitasatosporales; family Streptomycetaceae; genus Streptomyces; species Streptomyces sp. NPDC002817. The sequence continues at coordinate 45,413 of NZ_JBSFUY010000045.1, read as the reverse complement.
CTCCGGCTCGAGATCCAGCGGCGCACGTACCACGAGGGCGGGCGCCTGGCGTGACACCGCACGATCGAGCAAGGCCGGCACATCTTGGACGTCGGCGGCGGTACACAGAAGCATGGCCCCAGGGCGAACCGGCGCCTGTTCCCGCGGGTCGTCGACGACGACGTCGGTGATCAACGTAGTTCCGTCGACGCTCCCCGCAAGAACCTCCAGCAGGGTGCCGGCGAGCTTGCTCACGATGTTGTCGAGCCTGGCTCCAGGGCTGGTCATGATCGGCACCCTTCGTTCGCTGCCCGCTGCCCGCTGCCCCAACGGTACGTCGTTGGTGAATCCACACCACACCTCGGTCGAGATTGGTGCAGCCGCACGATGCACGTCGTGGTGAAGCGCAGCACGCTGATGCCCATCGACACCCCCACCCCCGAAGGCAGGCAGCGTTTACATGTTCGTGACACCATCCACCAGCGGTGCATCCGACCACGCGCGGAGCACTGCTTCCGCGTCGCCCATGTCGTCATGGGCGGACAACCTCGCCGAGCTCGGGTTCGAACTGCCGTCGACGGCTGCGTCGATCGGTGTCTATGTTCCGGCGGTGCGGACCGGTGGTCTGGTCTATACCTCTGGTCAGTTGCCGTTGGTGCGGGGATCGATCGAACGACCGGGAAAGGTCGGCCGCGAGGTCTCGGTGACGGACGCGTCGAGGGCAGCGGAAATCTGCACTCTAAACGCACTTGCTGCGATCGATGCCCTCATCGGCCTCGACTCGGTCGTACGGGTGGTGAAGGTGACCGGGTTCGTCGCTTCCGCCGACGACTTCGCCGGTCAGCCCGACGTCGTCAACGGCGCCTCGAATCTGCTCGCGAGCGTTTTCGGTCATGCCGGAACACACGCGCGCTCGGCTGTCGGCGTCGCCGAACTGCCACTCAACGCCCCCGTCGAAGTCGAACTCATCGTCGAGGTTGCCTGACCCTCCACACCCAGCCGGACCCGACCGAGCGACACCCGGCGCGGTCTACCGCGGCTGTCCTCGCCGAATCAAAACGCCCATATCCGAACGCTGATCTCGAACAAGGACACATCATGACAGTTGACAGCTCCCCCGAAGGGGCGAACGAGGACGGCCTCGCGCAAGGACTCAACAAGCGGCACATCCGCATGATCGCGATCGGCGGTGCCATCGGAGTCGGGCTCTTCCTCGGATCCGGGAAAGGGATCTCCTACGCTGGGCCCGCCCTGATCGGCGTCTACGCAGTCACCGGTGTGTTCATCTTCATCATCATGCGTGCCCTCGGCGAGCTGCTGATGTACCGGCCCGTCGCAGGGAGCTTCGCCGAGTATGCCCGCGAGTTCCTGGGCCCTGCATACGGCTTCGTCACCGGCTGGGGATACTGGATCACGTGGACCATCATCGGGATGGCCGAGCTCACCGCGGCCGGGGTCTTCGTCAAGTTCTGGTTCCCGGCCATGCCGCAATACCTCACGGCACTGATCGCCCTGCTCGGACTCGTCGGATTGAACCTGGCCAAGGTCGGATTCTTCGGGGAGGCGGAATTCTGGTTCGCATCGATCAAGGTCGTCACCATCGTTGCCCTGATCGGTGGCGGAATCTTGGCACTGGTCTTCAACGTCGGTGAAGCTGGCCAGGCAGGCGGGATCGAGAACCTCTGGATTCACGCAGGCATTGCCCCGCACGGGCTGCTCGCGGTCCTTCTGGCCTTCCAGATCGTGGTCTTCTCCTACCAGGGCGTCGAACTCATCGGCATGACCGCGGCCGAGACCAAGGACCGGGAGACCGTGATACCGAAGGCGATCAACTCCGTGCCCTGGCGTATCGGGATCTTCTACGTCGGCACCCTGATCGTCCTGATGTCACTGTTCCCCTGGGACCAGTTCAGCGCGGACGAGAGCCCCTTCGTCAAGGGCTTCACGCACATTGGTCTTCCCGCGGCCGCTGGCGTCATGAACTTCGTCGTCCTCGCCTCCGCTCTGTCGGCGTGCAGCGCCGGACTGTACAGCAACGGACGCCTGCTCAAGAAGCTTGCCGCGGACGGGCTCGCGCCCAAGGTGTTCGAGAAGACCAGCCGTGGTCACGTGCCTGCGGCCGCCATCATCGCCTCCGGCACTCTGATGCTCGTCGGCGTCGCGGTCAACGCGATCGTCCCGGAGAAGGCGTTCTCGTACATCTCGTCGGTCGCCACCCTGGGAGGAATCTGGAGCTGGGGTGTCATCGTCGTCTGCCACCTCGTCTACCGGCGGCGCGTCGAACGCGGTGAGGCACCCGCGAGTACGTTCCGGCTCCCTTACGCCAAGCCCCTGTGCTGGGCCACTCTCGCCTTCCTCGCAGCCTTGACGGTTCTCCTTGCGTTCGACGAGGGCCAGCGCATCGCCCTGTACGCCCTGCCGGTATGGGCAGCGGTTCTCATCGGCGGCTACCGGATGTCGTCGCGAAACGCCGCCCGCAAGGAGCACATCCCGGCCCGGGCACCAAGCGCGATGTGAGCCGTGAGTCCATCCACTGGCGCTGACGCCCTCCCGAGCAGCCACCTGAAGGAACAGCCGTGATTCCCTCCGCATACCCCCAACTGCGTCTCGACGCCGCCGCCCTCGATCACAACATCCGCGTCATGGCCGACTGGTGCAAAACCCATGACGTCGCGCTTGCTCCCCACGTCAAGACGACGATGTCCGCTCCTATCATCGAACGGCAGATCGCAGCAGGCGCCGTCGGCGTCACCGTTGCCACCGTCGACCAGGCCGCGACCGTGCTCAGCTGGGGACACAACACCGTCCTCATCGCGAACCAGATCGTCGACCCATTCGGACTGGCACGACTTCGAGCCTGGCTCACCGCCGAGCCGGAACGGAAGATCCGGTGCCTCGTCGACTCCGCGGCCGGGATCGCCGCGGCGAAACACGTGTTCGGCGCGCACGGCCCCGCTCTTGAAGTGCTCCTGGACATCGGCACCCCGGGTGGCCGCACCGGTATCCGCGACCCGAAGCAGGCCCGCCGCACAGCGGAGCTTGTCCGAGCAGCTCAAGGACTCCGGCTCGTGGGAGTCGCCGGGTACGAAGGCGTCGCCCCGAACACGAGGACCGACGAAACGCTTGCGGCCGTGGACGAACACTGTCGCCGGGTCCGCGACGTCTACCTCGATGTCGCCGGACTCTTCGAGACCGACCACCCCGTGTACTCGATGGGCGGATCGGCCTTTCCCGACCGTGTCGTCGACTTCCTCCCGACGGACGACGACGTTCCGGGCACCATCCGGTTGCTCAGGTCCGGTTGCTACGTCACGCACGACCACGGTGTCTACGCCCGCGTGAGCCCGATTCCCGGCCTCGTCCCAGCCCTGGCCGTGCGCGCGGTCGTCGTGTCCGCCGCCGAGGACGGCACCGCCGTGATCGGAGCCGGGAAGCGCGACCTTCCCTACGACACCGAGACACCGATCCTTCTGTCCGCCAGCACGGCCGCCGGACAGGACAAGTCCGATGTCCGCGGACACGTCAGCGCGCTGTACGACCACCACGCCGTGCTCTCCGACGCATGGAATCTTGAGGTGACGGACGTCGTCGAGTTCGGGATCTCGCATCCGTGCTCGGCATTTGACCGGTGGCCCGAGTACCTCGTCATCAACGACCACGGTGACGTGATCGATGCCTGGTGCACCGACTTCCGCCGGTCGTCGATCGACACAACCCTCAATGAGTCGGCGAGAAGGGCGTGACTACCTTGGCCACAGCGACGTCGCCATCAGCGGATCGGGGACGGGGATCGGCGACGGGAAGCACATACCTGCCTGCTCAGCGGAGGAATCGCTGTATGCCGTCGGATTCGACATCCGGTCTGCTCAGGAGCGGTCAGAATCGTCATGGGCCGGCCGATCCCCGACGGATGGATCGAGCCGGCGCAGGCCCCTCCGCTCAAGCGTCCCAACCTGCTTCGTGCGGTGCTCAGTGACCGGCAAAGCGGGACTTCGCCGCGATCGAGCCGAACACCAAGTACGCCGGCGACATCACTTGTCTGCCCGTCGGAGATGGCCCATTCCTCTATCTGGCAACGGTGTCGGACCTGCATTCCCGGCGACTCGCGGGCTGGTCGATTGCCGACCACATGTGTACCGAGCTGGTCACCGACGCGCTCGAAGCCGCCGCCCACACCCGGGGCGGCAGCCTCGACGGGGCGATCTTCCACAGTGACAACGGAGCGCGATAGCAGGACCCGGTCTGGGAGCCGTACCTGATCGCCCGCAACGGCAAACCCGTCGCCTACTACTCCGACGAGAACGCCTGTCTCAGCTACGACACCACTGCTGGCATACCGGTCCTCGACCTGGACGACGACACCGCGCCGGACTCGGACGGCCAGATCCTCGCGCACAAGGTCTGGGACGGCCGCAGCACGTCCTGGAGCCGGCCGGTCGTCGACATGGCAGTTACCGCGGTCAGCCGGGGCAACGGCAAGACGCAGATCGGCGGCTAACGCCCGGGTAAGACGACGCCGGCCCCGACGACCGACGGCAAGTGGATCATGACCTACGAGTACTTCTTGGGCGGACCGGACGTCCGCTACAGGATCGCGGACGATCGGCTGAAGTTCTACGCCGCCGCCGACCACCCGATCGGCCAGAGAGCCAGCCGTTTCTGAGCAGCCGGAAAGTCGAGTACGACGTCTGCTTGTTCGTCCGGAGTCAGTCGTGCGGCGGCGCCGATGCTCTGGTCAGTTGCGACGCGATGGCGGTGAGGCGTTCGGCCAGCGCACCAGGTTCGGACCTTGTCATGGCGGTCAGTTCGATGGTCGCCGTCGCGTGACGGAGTGGTCTGAATCGTACGGCGGGGTGTGACGCGGACGCGGCGGCCGGTACGACGGTGACGCCGAGCCCGCACTCGACCATGGCGATCTGCGAGGTCACCGACCGTGCCCAGTGGTTGGGAACGGGGCTGAAGCCGGCGGCTCGGCACATGGTTGCCATGGCGTCGTGGTAGTCGGGCGAGATGTGGCGGTGCAGCCACACCCAGGCGTCGCCCGCGAGGTCCGCCAGATCCAGTGGACCGGCGTCGTCCGCCGCCGGGTGACCCGAGGGGAGGGCCGCCACGAACCTGTCGGCGTAGAGCGAGGTTGCCGTGGTGCCGCGGACCGGGGCGGTCTGGCGGACGATCGCCCAGTCGAGCGAGCGGTCGAGGAGGCCCGGGCCGGCCTCGTGGGTATCGATTTCCTGGGTGCGGATCTCGACGTCCGGCAGCGCCTCGTGAAACCGCTTCAGCACAAGGGGCAACGGCCAGGAGAACGCCGAGGCGACCGCACCCAGGGTCAGTCGCCCACCCAGTCCGGTGGCGGCCTGGCGTGCGGCGATCTCCGCCTCCTCCGCCTGTCGGACCAGTGCGCGGCAGTGGTCCAGGAATACGGTCCCGGCGGGGCTGAGGGCGGCCGACCGCTGGGTGCGGTGCAGCAGTTCGCAGCCGAGCTGCTGTTCGAGCTGCTTGATCGCCTGGGACAGCGGTGGCTGGGACATCTGCAACCGCTGCGCCGCGCGGCCGAAGTGGAGCTCTTCGGCGACCGCGACGAAATAGCGGGCCTGCCGGATCTCGACCATGATTCGCTCAGCCTCTTACTGATAGTGGAAATCAGACCTTCCAAATATAGATGGTGGCTGTTGAAGTGGAAGCCATGAGCAACTCATCTCTCCTGGACCGCTTCGCGGCGCTCGACTCCGCCGCGGTCAGCGACGCGCTCGACCAGCTCGGGCTCCCCTCCGGAGTCGGCGGCATCCGTCCGGTGTGGGGCCCCGCAGCAGTGGTGGGGTTCGCCGTCACTGTGGGGCTCGAACCGTGTACCGAAGGGCCGGCCGGCTCCCACATCGCCACCACCGCCGTCGAGAGCGCGGACGAGTACAGCGTGATCGTCGTCGACAACCAGGGGCGCACCGACGTGTCGTGCTGGGGCGGAATCCTGAGCCTGGGCGCTTCCCTTCGGGGTGCGCGCGGCGTCGTCGCCGACGGTGTGTGCCGCGACGTAGCGGAGGCCCGCGCACTGGAGTTCCCCGTGTTCTCGCGAGGATCGATCCCGGCCACGGCGCGGGGCAGGCTGCAGCAGCGCTCCACCGGCGAGCCGGTCAGCGTCGCCGGGCTCACGGTCGAGCAGGGCGACGTCGTCCTCGCCGACGAGACCGGTCTCGTCGTCGTCCCCCGGGACCGGGCCGAGGAAGTGGCCGAGATCGCCACCGCGATTGTCGCCCGGGAGCGCGCCATCGCTGACGAGGTGCGCGCAGGCGCGCCCCTCTCCCAGGCCATGCGCGACGCCCGCCTCGCCGGAGAGACGGAGTCGGTCCGATGAGTGACCCCACCGCCCCATCGAACCTCGCCACCGACCTGTCCACCGCGTCGGTCTCCGACGCTCTCGACTCGCTCGGGCTCCCGGGATCCCTGCACGGCATCGGCGCGCTGCGCCAGGGCCAGAGGACGGTCGGACCGGTCTTCACCGTCACCTACGAACCGGTCGACGAGGCCGGCGGCACGGTGGGCGACTTCCTGGACGACGTCCCCGTCGGCGCGGTGATCCTCATCGACAACGCCGGCCGCACCGACTGCACGGTGTGGGGCGGCATCATGAGCCAGACTGCCCACGCGCGCGGCATCGCGGGCACCGTCATCCACGGCACCTGCCGAGATGTCGCCGTCGCGACCGATGTTGGGTACCCGATCTGGTCGTTCTCCCGGTTCATGCGCACCGGTAAGGACCGCGTGCGGGTGGCCGCGGTGCAGACGGCCGTCACCGTCGACGGCGTCCTCATCCGTCCCGGCGACATCCTTGTGGCCGACGACGACGGAGCCGTGGTCGTCCCGGCCGCTCGCTGGGACGAGGTCGCCGACATCGCCCGCCGTATCGACCGCGTCGAAGACGCCATCGTCGAGGCCGTCCGCGGCGGTGCCACGCTCGCCGAGGCGCGTGCGCGACACGGCTACCACTCGCTCCAGACCCCGAACGACCAGACCCGGAAGGACCCCTCGTGAGCAAGCACGACCTCGCCCGCGGTCACTCCAGCGCGACGCTGTCCGAGGCGTCCGGGCTGCCCGTGGCCCTGTCCCCCCAGATCCGGTCGCTGTGGGCCGGTGCCCGCCTGTGCGGCCCGGCGTTCACCGTGCAGGGCGCCGGCGGCGACAACCTCGCCCTGCACCACGCCGTACTGCAGGCCCCATCCGGGTCGGTCCTCGTGGCCGACCTCGGCGGCGCCCGCTTCGGCCACTGGGGCGAGATTCTCACGGTGGCCGCCCAGCACCGCGGGATCGCGGGCCTCCTCATCGACGGCGGCGTCCGCGACGCGGCGGAGACCGAGGCGCTCGGCTTCCCGGTCTTCTCCCGCAACAACTCCATCCTCGGCACCCGCAAGGATTTCCGCGGCGTTCTCGGGCGCCCCGTCAAGGTCGGTGGCGTCATGGTCCACACCGGCGACCTCGTCGTCGGCGACGTCGACGGAGTCGCGGCGCTTCCGGCGTCCGACACCGAGCGGATCCTCGACCGGGCCGACGCGCGCGTGGCCCACGAGAACGAGCTGATGAAGCAGCTGCGGGAAGGCCGCAGCACCCTTGACCTGTACAACAACTTCGAAGCTGCCGGGCGGTGACGACACCCATGACGGACAACCCGATCTTCGCTGTGGCCGCCCAAGCCGAAGCGCTGCGGGCCAGGGGCGCGGACGTCATCACACTCGCCGCCGGTGAGCCCCAGGCCGCCAGCAGTGCCGCGGTGGTGGAAGCAGCCATGGCCGCGGCCCGCGACCCCGCCACCCACCACTACGGGACCGCCCAGGGCGACCCGGCCCTGCGCGCGCTCGTCGCCACCACCGTCGCCGGTGACACCCGGCTCCCCTGGAGCGCGGACGACGTCCAGATCGCCCTCGGCGCGAAGCACGCCCTCTTCGTCGCCACCCAGACCCTGATCGACGCCGGTGGCGAGGTCCTGGTCGCCGCGCCCGGCTGGCCCGGACACGCCGAAGTCGTCACCGCCGCAGGCGGTCTCGCCGTCCCGGTCGCCACCGACGAGGCGTTCCGGCTCTCGGTCGACGCACTCGACCGCTGCCGTGGCCCGCGCACCCGGGCATTGATTCTGTCCAGCCCGGGCAACCCCACCGGCGCCGTCCATCCCGAGTCCCGGCTGCGGCAGATCGCCGACTGGGCGCAGGAGCACGGCATCTGGGTCATCAGCGACGACATCTACCGGGCGTTCGACTACACCGGGACCTACCGGTCGATCCTGCGGGTGGCTCCGCAACTGCGCGGCCGTACCGTCGTCGTGGGCGGGGTGTCCAAGGAACATGCCATGACCGGCTGGCGCGTCGGCTGGCTCGCAGCGCCGCCGGAGGTCATCGCCTCGGCGCGACGGCACGTGTCCCGCACCATCACCCATGTCCCTACGGTCAACCAGCGGGCCGCCCTTGCCGCTCTGGGCGACACTGGCACCCCCGTCGAGGCCGCACGCGACTACCGGCGCCGGCGCGCTCTGCTGGTGGAGGCGCTGAACGGGATCGACGGCATCTCCTGCCCGCTACCCGACGGCGGCATGTTCGCCTTCCCCGACGTCAGCGGACTGCTCCGCGACCGCGGCTGGACCAGCAGCGCCGACCTCGCCGCGTGGCTCCTCGACACGGTCCATCTCGCAGTCGTACCCGGCGAGGCGTTCAACGCGCCTCGACGCATCCGCGTGTGCTTCGCTGTCGACGACGACACGCTGATCACCGCGATCGAGCGACTGCGGACCGCCTTCGGAACCACGGTGCGAGAGACGGCCGCGCAACAGCTGGAGGAGGTCCGATGAGCCCGGTGAGGAAACTTGAACGCTTCACGTTCCCTCTTACTGTCGGCGCGACCCGCGTCAAGGTGTCCGGCCTCCACCGCGGTGGGACCGGCACGCCCCTGGTCTTCCTGCACGGCTTCGGATCGACGAAGGAGGACTACGCGGACGTCGTCCATCAGACCGCGCTGGCCGACCGGCCCGTACTGATCTACGACGCGCCAGGCTGCGGCGACAGCGCCTGTGCGGACCTGGGCGCCGTCTCCATCCCCTTCCTCGTCTCCGTCGCCGAACGGGTTCTGGAGGCTCGGCAGATCGACCGCTTCCACGTCGTCGGGCACTCGATGGGTGGCCTGACCGCACTCCTGCTCGCCGACGGGGATCCCGGCAGGGTCGCGAGCTTCACCAACATCGAGGGCAACCTCGCCCCCGAGGACTGCTTCCTGAGCCGGCAGATCGTCACTCACTCCCAGGACGGTCCCGACGAGTTCCTGGCCCGGTTCGCCGAACGCGTCGGCGGCTCACGCTTCTACGGTGGCGCCCTGTACGCGTCGAGCCTTCCCCACAAGGTCCGGGCCGCAGCGGTCAGGGCGATCTTCGAGTCCATGGTCGACCTCTCCGATCACGGCAAGCTGCTCGACCGGTTCCTCGGGCTCCCCACGCCGAAGATGTTCATGTACGGGGAGCAGAACAGCACGCTGTCCTACCTCCCCGCCCTGGCCGAAGGCGGCGTCGAGCTCGCCGAGATCGAACACTGCGCCCATTTCCCGATGTACTCCAACCCGCCGCAGATGTGGGCCCGTATCGCGGACCTCGTCTCACGTGCGGACGCCGGCGCCTGACGGCTCGGTGCCCCGAGGCGATGTCGGCCGTGCCGGCGGCGACGTCCAGCCGCCACCGGACCGACCGCGCACGAACCGTGATGGCCCCGTCGACCTCACCGTCGACGGGTTCGTCCTGTCGGACGGGAGCCTCGGGACAAAGGGACCGGCTCGGCTGCCTCCGCCTCGTGAACAGCCCGGAAGTCCGGAGTCGGGCACCGAGCAGAGCGTGGCCTGCCAGCGGGTTTCCGAGTGGGCCTCGGTGACGACGGACGGCCGGAAAGGGTACTCATGACTGGCTCGGCCGTCGCTTCGGCGTCGGACAGCTCTTGCGTCGTCCCGAGAGCCTGTGCACAGACGTGTTGTTCCGCGCCCGTACGGACATGGGGTGGCGGCACTTTCGGCGCTGGGGCGTTTGCGGTTCGGTCCGTGGCTTCGACGACGGGACGACCAGCCCCGGGCCTCGCCGAGTCCCTGCTCGCTGCCGATTGGGATCGGAACGGGGAAGGGCGGTTGTCCGCCCTGGTCGAGGCACACAACTGCCCAACGCCGTGATTGGTCTCACCGCGGCGGCGAACCGAGGGAATCAGGTCGTACCGGAGGAATCGAATCCCGCCGATGGGGCGGGTAGGCCGACGGGCGCGACCCGGCTGTCGTGCCCCTCCTCTGACTCGCTATCAGGGCGATGCGGTCAGGCAGAGAAACCACCCACCGACGAGTGCGGGAATGACAAGCAGCAGGGAGAACGTCGTAGAGGTGCCGACCGGATAGTCGGGTCCGATGAGCACGAGCACGGCGGCCGGGAAGGCAAGAGTCAGATACGAGGTGTACGGGGCTCCGAACAGCTGGAACTTCCTCGCCGATCCTCAGGACGGGCTTCCGAAGACGGGCCTGGAACCCGTCCTTGGGCCACGCCCGTCGCGAGGGGCAGTGTGCGGTCCCGGCCACCTGGCCGCAGTCAGCCTCACGAGAGAGGCGGCGCAAGCACACGTGAAACACACCGACTCCGCCGCCGCGGCCCGGCACGTGCGTCGTAATTCGTCGCGCCCGCGTTCCGAGCACCAGCCCTGTCAGGTTGCGGGGTGCGGTCCGTGGGCCTGTGCCAGGACGCGGCGTGCGCGTTCCAGCACCGGCTTGTCGACCATCTGCCCGTCGACCGTGGTGACCGAGTTTCCGGCGTCTAGGACCGCGCGCGCCCACCGCACTGCCTCGGCCGAGGGCGTGAACCCCTCGGCCACTCGCGGGAGTTGGTGGGGGTGGATGCAGAGTTTGCCGGTGAAGCCCAGCCGTCGGGCGTGGGCGATGTCGGCGGAGAGCGTGTCCATGTCCCGCACGGCGGTGGTGACGCCGTCGACGGGTGGGGAGATGCCTGCCGCGGCCGAGGCGACGACCAGTCTGGAGCGGGCGTGGGCAAGCGCCGTGTGGTCGTCGTGGGCGATGCCGAGTTGGGCAGCCAGGTCGACGTTGCCGAAGGCGGCACGGGTGACGCCCGGTGCGGCGCACACCTCGCGCGCCCGTTCCACGCCGAGCGCGGTCTCGACGAGTGGGATGAGGTCACATCGGCCGGCAGTCCGGGCGGCCAGGTCGGCCAGTACGGCGGAGTCCTCCGCCTTGGGCACCATGACCGGGCAGCCGTGGTCGGCCGCCACGCGCAGGTCGGTCTCGGACCAGGGGGTCCCGGGCGCGTTGATCCGTACGGTCGCGCGGTTGCCGAGGGCGAGCCAGGCTGCGGCGTTGGCGCGGGCGCGGTCCTTGTCCTCGGCGGCGACCGCGTCCTCCAGGTCGATGATCACCACGTCGGCGCCGGAGGAGGCGGCCTTGTCGAAGCGGTCGGGCCGGTGTCCCGGCACGAAGAGGAGGCTGCGGGCGGAGAGGACCGGGATCATGCGAAGGTCACCTCCGCCTCGGCGTGCCGTTTCTCCCGGTGGGTAGCGACGCGCAGTTCGGCGCGGTCGCCGTGAGGCGTGCCGCAGGCCAGGAGGTGTTCGCCGGCGAACACGGGCCGATGCAGCCGGTACGACAAGGAGCGCACCTGGCGGTCGGGGGCGTGACGGCGGGCGAGTTCCAGCATCAGCAGGGCCAGCAGAGGGCCGTGGACGACGAGTCCGGGGTAGCCCTCCTCACCCCGGCAGTACAGGGCGTCGTAGTGGATGCGGTGGGCGTTCGCGGTCAGGGCGCTGAAGCGGAAGAGCAGGGCAGGGTCAGGGTGCAGGGGGAGCTGCCACGGCTCGTCCCCGTGAGGGCCAATCAACTCGTCGACGCTGGAAGGGTGTTGTCCGGTGCTGCGTCCGGAGCGGTAGACGATGTCCTGCTCCTCCACGAGGCAGGTCCGCCCGCGCTGGCGGAACTCGCGGCGCTCGGTGACGAACAACATCTCCCCGGTGCGCCCCCGCTTGGCGGTCACGGAAGCGAGAGAGCTGACACGTTCGGCGGGTACGCCGAGGCGGAGCGGCTCGGTGATCTCGCAGCGGCCGCCCGCCCACATGCGCTGCCGATGGGGAAGGGGCGGCAGGAAGTGGCCGTTCGAGGGGTGGCCGTCGGTGCCGAGTTCCCGTCCGGCGGGCCAGTTCAGGAAATAGAGCCACTGCCACAGCGGGGGGAGCAGCCCGTCGGCCCTCGGGCCGGGGCCGGGGAGGCTCAGGACCGCCGACAGGGTCGCCGCCGGGCCGGCGTCCAGCGGGTCCTCCTCCTCGACCGGCCCCGGAGTCCACGACTCCACGTAGGTGCTGAGCGGGGGTGGGGTGGGCTGCATCGTCCTTCTGTCCTTGAGGTCTGGCATGCGGCTGGGCTGTGGTCAGGCGAGCGGTGCCGTCTTCGGCCGGGGACGGGAGGCGGGGGTCTCGGCGGTTTCCAGAAGCGAGGTGCGGGACGGCTCGGGTACGAGGAGGGTGGCCAGGAAGGTCAGCGCGATGCATCCGGTGACGTACCAGAAGAAGACCGTCTCGTGGCCGCTGTTCTTGAGGCCCAGGGCGATGGGTTCGGTCATCCCGCCGAAGGTGGCGGCGACCAGGGCGTGCGGGAGGCCGACGCCCAGGGCCCGGACCTTGGTGGGGAACATCTCCGCCTTGATGATGGCGGCCAGGGCCGAGTAGCAGCTGACGAAGGTGAGGGCGATCGTCATCAGCAGGAAGGCGATCCACGGACTGTCGGTGTGGCCGAGGACGGTCATGATCGGGACGGTGAGCAGCATGCCGCCGACGCAGAAGACGAGCATCACCGGGCGTCTACCTACGCGGTCGGACAGATGGCCGGCCACAGGCTGGAGCAGCATGAACACGAACAGGGCGGCGAAGCCGATGACGGAGACCGTCGACTTGGGGATGCCCGCCGTGTTCACCAGGTACTTCTGCAGGTAGGTGGTGTAGGTGTAGAAGGCGACGGTGCCGCCGATGGCCAGCCCGAACACGGCGATCAGCTGGCGCGGGTACTCGGCGAACAGAGCCCGCAACCCCTTGCGCTCCTTGACGTCCGCCTCCTGCGCGGCGGCTTTCGCCTGTTCCTCCTGGAAGTGCTGCGACTCCTCCATGGTGCGGCGCAGGTACATCACGACCAGGCCGGAGACGGCGCCGATCACGAAGGGGATGCGCCAGCCCCAGCTCTGCAACTGGTCCTCGGTCAGCAGGTTCTGAAGCACGATCATCACGAGCAGCGCGGCGAGCTGGCCGAGCACGATGGACACGTACTGGAAGCTGGAGTAGAAGCCGCGTCGGCCGGGCGGGGCGATCTCGGCGAGGTAGGAGGCGCTGGAGCCGAACTCGCCGCCGACGGAGAGTCCTTGGGCGAGCCTCGCCAGCACCAGGAGGGCTGGTGCCCAGAGGCCGATGGCGTCGTGGGAGGGGGTGAACGCGATGGTCAGCGAGCCGATGCTCATGAGCGTGACCGACAGGGTCAGTGCCTGGCGGCGGCCGTGCCGGTCGGCGTATGCGCCGAGCAGCCAGCCGCCGAGCGGACGTATCAGAAAGCCGACGGCGAAGACGACCGCTGTGGACAGGAGTTGGGCCGTCTGGTTGCCCTTGGGGAAGAACACGGACGCGAAGTAGATGCTGAAGGTGGCGTAGATGAACCAGTCGTACCACTCGACGAGGTTGCCCAAGCAGCCGCGTACGACGTTGGCGGTGACCCGGGTCGGTGCGGGGGCAGGGGTGCTGGACTGCGACATGGGAAGCTCCGTTGCTCGTGTCGCCGGGGAGATGTCTTTGTGGGGTCTTTCAGCGCAGGACGAACGGATTGCTGGTGGCCGCGCCGGTGTTGATCCAGACGCTCTTGTCCTCCAGGTACGCCGCGATGGCGCCGATGCCGTTCTCGCGGCCGATGCCGGAGTCCTTGAAGCCGCCGAAGGGCGTCAGGTAGCTGACCGCGCGGTAGGTGTTGACCCAGACGGTGCCGGAGCGGATGCGGTCGGCCATGCGGAAGGCGCGGCCGATGTCGCTGGTCCAGACGCCGGCGCCGAGGCCGTAGCGGCTGTCGTTGGCGAGGGTGACGGCCTCGTCCTCGTCGTGGAAGGGGATCACGGCGAGGACGGGACCGAAGATCTCCTCCTGGGCGATGCGCATGCTGTTGCGTACGCCGGTGAAGACGGTCGGCTCGACGAACCGGCCTCCGTGGTCCGCGGCCTTGCCGCCGAGGGCAAGCCGGGCGCCTTCGCGCTGCGCGATGTCGATGTAGTCGAGGATCTTGGCGTACTGGGCCGGGGTGGTGATGGGTCCGACCTGGGTGGCCTCGTCCATGGGGTCGCCCGTCCGGGCGGTGCGCGCGAGGTCGACCAGGCGGCCCACGACCTCGTCGTGCACGTCCTGCTGCACCAGGAGCCGGGATCCGGCGATGCAGGTCTGTCCGGTGGCGGCGAAGATGCCGGAGATGGCGCCGTTGACGGCGGCGTCCAGGTCGGCGTCGGCGAAGACGATGTTGGGTGACTTGCCGCCGAGTTCGAGGCTGACGCGCTTGAAGTCGCGTGCGGCGGCCTGGTTGATGCGGCGGCCGGTGGTGTCCGAGCCGGTGAACGTGATCTTGCGGACGAGGGGGTGCTCGACGAGGGCGGCGCCGACGTCCTGGCCGAAGCCGGTGACGACGTTGACCACGCCGGGCGGCAGTCCTGCCTCGTGGAGGAGCTGGACCAGTTCGAGGGTGGAGGCGGAGGTGAACTCCGACGGTTTGACCACCACTGTGCAGCCGGCGGCCAGGGCCGGGGCGATCTTCCAGGCGAGCAGCAACAGCGGGGAGTTCCAGGGAGTGATGACCGCGACGACCCCGACGGGCTCCTTCTTCGTGTAGGCGAAGTAGCCCTTCTTGTCCAACGGGGGGACGGTGCCCTCGATCTTGTCGGCGAGCCCGCCGTAGTAGTGGAACCACTGGGGGAGGTAGGTCAGTTGGCCGTACATCTCCGTGAACAGCTTCCCGTTGTCGCGGACTTCGGTCTCCGCGAGGCGGCGGGTGTGCGTGGCGATGGTGTCGCCGAGCCGTCGGAGCAGCGCGCCGCGGGCGCTTGCGGTGAGTTCGGCCCAGGGTCCGCTGTGCAGGGCGCGGTGGGCGGCTCGGACGGCGTCGTCGACGTCTTCCGCGGTGCCCTTGGCGATCTCGGCCCATGAAGTGCCCAGGTAGGGGTTGTCGGTGGGGAACCATTCGCCCGCGCCGGGCTTCCGGTTCTCCCCGTCGATGAACATCTCGTAGCGCTGCATGGAGAGTCCTGTCGGCTAGAAGGTGCTCAGACCGAGTGCGGCGCGGAAGGAGTTCTTGTTGGCGACGCCGTCGCGGGGCGGCAGGGCGCGCGGCGGCTCGTCGGTGGTGATCAGCACCTGTGCGTACGTCGTCGCCGCGCGCGCCTTGATCCGCAGGGCGAGGTCCTCCGTCCGGTCGGCGTCGGTGATCCGCACGACATCGCGGATGCCGAAGCCCTGGGCGACGGCCAAGAGGTCGGTGCCGAGCCCGGTGTGACTGGGCTGCATACCGGTCTCGCCGAAGTGGGCGTTGTCCAGCACCACGACCGTCAGGTTGGGCGGGAGTACGGCCCCGATGGTGGCCAGGGTGCCGATGCCCATGAGGTGTTCTCCGTCGCCGGTGATGGCGACGACCGGGCGGTCCGGCCGGGCCAGGGCGAGGCCGAGGGCGAGCGGGGCGGCGGCGCCCATCGCGCCCCAGAGGTAGAACGTGCCGGGGCGGTCGCCGGCGGCGAACACGTCGTAGCTGGGCGAGCCGAGGCCGGTGACGATCAGGGCGTCCTCGGGGAGGCGGCCGATCAGGTCGGCGACGAAGCGGCGCCGGTCGAGGCGGGGGAGAGCGGAGGTCATCAGTTGCGCTCCCACTTCTTGCGGCCGATCAGTTTCTGTCCGAGGAGCACGGCGACGCGCTCGCCGGCCTCGAACACCGAGTCGAGGGCGGCCTCGACGGTCTCCGCTACGTCCTCGGGTTCGTCGGCCCGCAGGGCGGTGATGCCCATGAGTTCCAGGGCCTGCTGGGTGGTGCGGCCCATGGGGCTCTGCCACGGGTTGAACTCGGCGTACTCGCCGCGCATCGTCACCAGCGTGAGGAAGGGGAACCGGGCCATCTGCGGCAGGGAGAACATGTTGACGCAGTTGCCGACGCCGCTGCTCTGCATCAGCAGCACCGCCCGCTGACCGCCCAGCCACGCCCCGCTGACCACGGCGACGCCCTCCTCCTCGGTGGTCAGCACCACGTCGTGGATGGCCGGATCGCGTCGGGCCTCACGGATGGTGTGGGAGTGACCGGAGTCGGGCACATAGGCGATCTGCTGGACTCCGTGCTTCTTCAGCGCGGTGAACACGTCCTCCTGCCAGGAGGGTGCCGGGGCATGTGTCTGGCTCATCCGTAGCGACTCCGCTGATCGGTCGGCTCAAGGTGCCACACATCATGAGTGCTGATGGATGAGGTTAGACAATAGAAATGTGTGATATCCGCATGCCTTGCTCGCATAGCGGGAGCCGCGGGCCGCGATGGGCCCGTGGTTCGGCTACGACCGTTCGCCTTCGCCGAGGAACGCCACGACGAGCGGACCGGCCTGCGTGCGGCACTCCTCGAAGTAGGCGTGGCGGGCGCCAGGGATCAGATGCGTCCGGGCATCGGGTATGCGGGCGGCCAGCAGAGGGAGGTTGTCCGGCGGAGTGAGCCGGTCCTGGTCGCCGTGCAGGATCAAGGTGGGCGCGGCGATGAGGGCAAGGGCCTCCCAGGCGTCGTGGCCGTTGCTGGCGACCAGATGGCCGTGGCGGGCGTGCGGGGGCATGCCGGGATCGCCAAGGGTGGTGTAAGGGCCGGGGTGGGTGGCGCGCCAGGCGGGGGAGTACATCAGGTCGGTCAGCGCCTGCCGGGCGGCCTCCGGGTCCGGCTGGGCCAGGGCCCGTCGTACGGACCTGTCGCGCTCGACGGCGTGCGGACCACCGGGCGAGGTGCAGCCCAGGACGAGCCGCCGCACACGGTCCGGGTGGCGGGCGGCCACCCACTGGGCCACGCGGCCACCCATGGAGGTGCCGTAGACGTCGGCCCGCCCGACGCCCGCGTGATCGAGGACGGCGATGACATCCTCGGCGAACTGCTGTGTGGAGTACGGGCCTTGGGGCTTGTCGCTGTCGCCGGTGCCGCGCTGGTCGAGGGTGAGGGTGGAGTGCGTGGCGTGGAAGTCCCCGCGTACGGCGTCCCACCAGTGGTGGTTGTTCGCCTGCCCGGCCAGCAGGACGAGCGGATATCCGTCGCCCTGGAGCTGGTAGGACAGCGCGATGCCGTCCTGGGCACGGGCGATGGCGGTCGACCGGGGGCCGGTGTCGTTCATGGAGGTTCCTTCGACGGTGTTCTCGGGGTGCGGCGCGTCACTCGTCCTCGGCGGCGTCGGTGCCCTGGATCCGGGCGGACGGCCATCTGCCCAGGGACACCGCCGAGTTGATCCTGCGGACCAGCTCACGCGCGACGACCTCCACGGCGGGCGGGGTGCGCCCGGACCGCGGAGTGCCGAGGACGATCGACCGCCACACGTCGGGCTCGCACAGCGGCGCGGCGCTCAGGGTGCCCTGTGCGACGTCCTCGGCGATGCCCACGCCGGGCAGCACCGTCCAGCCGTGCCCCGCACGGACGAGCTGTTTCTGCACCCGCATGGAGTTGGTCTGCACGACGACGTCCAGGGCGGAGTCGGCGCGCACCGCCGCCGCGTCGATCAGCCGGCGCAGCGCATGCCCCGAGGCGGGCATGACGAGCCGATGCCCCGCCGCCTGAGCGAACGGCACCGGACGGTCGGCACGCAGGCCGGCCGACGGCGGAGCGACCGCCCACAGACGCTCGCGCACCAGCGGGTGGGCGTTGAGTGAGGGCGTGCTGTCCAGGTTGTAGAGCAGGGTCAGATCAAGGTCGCCGTCGTCGAGCCACTGCTGGAGGTGACCCGAGTAGGCGGTCATCAGTCGAAGCTCGACGCCGGGATGGCTGCGGGCGACAGCGGTCACCAACGGCTCGGAAAGCAGATCGCTGGTGCTCTCCAGCAGGCCGACGGTGACAATGCCGGACACCTCGCCCGGGGCCGGTTGCACCTCGGCGCGGGCCCGCTCCAGCTCGTTCAGGGCCCGCCGGGCACGGTCGACCATGATCGAGCCCGCCTCGGTGGGGCGCATGCCCGTCCCGGTCCGCTCGAAGAGGTCGACGCCGAGTTCCTGTTCCAGGGTGCGGATCTGCCGGGTCACCGCGGGCTGCACCAGATGCAGCAGCGCCGCGGCACGCGTGACGCTGCCCACCTCGGCGACCGTGACGATCGCCTTGAGCTGCTTGACGTCCAAGAGGGGCCTTCCTTCCGCAGCCATCCGGTGTGTGCATGGGGGTATCACACAATGGCATTTCACTGACATCACCATGAGCATTCATGATGGTAGCCCCGGTTCGGGACCCGTATCCCCCTGGAGGCCACCCATGACCGAGCCCGCCGAAGCGCTGCCGCTGGCCGGCCTGACCGTCGTCAGCCTCGAACAGGCGGTCGCCGCCCCCTTCGCCACCCGCCAGCTGGCCGACCTCGGTGCCCGGGTCATCAAGGTGGAGCGGCCGGGTGGAGGCGACTTCGCCCGCCGCTACGACACCACCGTGCACGGCGAGTCCAGCTACTTCGTTTGGCTCAACCGGTCCAAGGAGTCCGTCACGCTCGACCTGAAGTCGGACGCGGGAAGAGCCGTCCTGGAGCAACTCCTCACAGACGCGGACGTGTTCGTGCAGAACCTTGCCCCCGGCGCAGCCGCACGCATGGGCCTGGGCGCTGATGCGCTCGCCGAACGATTTCCCTCTCTCATCCCGTGTTCCATCTCGGGCTACGGCTCCAGCGGCCCGTGGGCCGACCGCAAGGCGTACGACCTGCTGGTGCAGTGCCAGACCGGCCTGGTCTCGCTCACCGGCAACGAGCACGGCCCGGCCCGTGTCGGCGTCTCGATCGCAGACATCGCCGCAGGCATGTACGCCTACTCCGGCATCCTCACCGCGCTGCTCACCCGCGCCACCACCGGCGTCACCCGTGCCGTGGAGGTCTCGCTGTTCGAGGCACTGGCCGAGTGGCTGAACCAGCCCTCCTACTACACCCGCTTCGGCGGCACCCAGCCCCCGCGCCTCGGCACCCAGCACGCCACCATCGCCCCGTACGGCACCTACACCGCCGCCGACGGCAAGGCGGTGCTGTTCTCCGTCCAGAACGAGCGCGAATGGGCTGCACTGTGCGGCCGGTTCCTCGGCCTGCCAGGGCTCGCCGCCGATGCACGCTTCGCCACCGGCTCCGCCCGCGTCGCCCACCGCGAGGAGCTGAACGCGATCGTGGCCGAGCGGTTCGCTGAGCTGGACGGCGACGAGGCGATGAAGCTGCTGGACGCGGCGGGCATCGCCAACGCCGGGGTGAACGACGTGACGGAGTTCCTGGAGCACCCGGTCCTCGGCGGCCGGGACCGCTGGCGGGACGTACGGATTCCCGGCGGAGCCACGGTGCCGGCGTTGCTGCCGCCGACGGACCTGGCGGGCCTCGCGCCGCGTATGGATCCCGTCCCCGCGGCAGGCGAACACACCGAGACGGTCCTGGCCGAGCTGGGGTACGGCACGGCCGACATCGACAGCCTGAGGGCCGAACGCGTCATCTGAACCGCCCTTCGCCACCCGCCAGTTCAGCAAGGAGCCCCGCCCCATGACCACCCTCGACATCCTGTCCGAGGACGAGCAGTTCATCGTCAGTACGGTGCGCGACTTCGTCGACAAGGAGGTGAAGCCGGTCGTCCGGGAACTGGAGCACACGAACACCTACCCCGAGGGTCTGATCGAGCACATGAAGCGGCTCGGCGTCTTCGGCCTCGCCGTCCCCGAGGCGTACGGCGGCATCCCCGTCTCCACCCCGTGCTATGTCCTGATCACCGAGGAACTGGCGCGCGGCTGGATGAGCCTGGCCGGCGCGATGGGCGGCCACACCGTGGTCGCCAAGCTGCTGCTGCACTTCGGCACGGAGGAGCAGAAGCGTCGGTACCTGCCGAAGATGGCCACCGGCGAGATCCGCGCGACCATGGCCCTCACCGAGCCGGGCGGCGGCTCCGACCTGCAGGCCATGCGCACGGTCGCCCGCAAGGACGGCGATCGCGGATACGTGGTCAACGGGGCGAAGACCTGGATCACCAACTCCCGCCGATCCGGCCTGATCGCCCTGCTGTGCAAGACCGACCCGGACGCCACGCCGGCCCACAACGGCATCTCGATCCTGCTCGTGGAGCACGGTCCTGGGCTGACCGTCTCACGTGACCTGCCCAAGCTCGGCTACAAGGGAGTGGAGAGCTGTGAGCTGTCCTTCGAGGACTACCGGGCCCCGGCCAACGCCGTACTCGGCGGTGTGGAGGGCAAGGGCTTCGCACAGATGATGAAGGGCTTGGAGACCGGACGCCTCCAGGTCGCCGCCCGCGCGCTCGGGGTCGGCCGGGCGGCGTTCGAGGACGCCCTCGCCTACGCCCAGCAGCGGGAGTCGTTCGGCAAGCCGATCTGGAGGCACCAGTCGATCGGCAACTACCTCGCGGACATGGCCACTTCGTTGACCGCGGCCCGCCAACTCACCCTGTACGCGGCCCGGGAGGCGGACGCCGGACGTCGGGTGGACATGGAGGCCGGGATGGCGAAACTGTTCGCCTCCGAGACCGCCATGCAGATCGCCCTCAACGCCGTTCGCATCCACGGCGGTTACGGCTACTCCACGGAGTTCGACGTCGAACGCTACTTCCGCGACGCTCCGTTGATGATCGTCGGCGAGGGCACCAACGAGATTCAGCGGAACGTCATCGCGAGCCAGCTCGTCAAACGCGGTGGTCTGGACGTATGAGGATTGTTGTCACTGTGAAGTACCCTTCCGATGCCGCAGGCGACCGGCATCTCGCCGAGACCTGACCTTCGCCCGGGAGAATGTGGGCTGCCTACCGCCCGATCTGGGCGAGTTCGAGGTCGAGCAGGCACTGCAGATCTCGGAGATCCCCGGCGACGACGCGGAGATCGCCGCACTGACGCCGGGACTTGAGGACGCCAAGGACGAGGTGCTCCGAGATCGGACCCTGCGCCGGCGCCTGGGGTGCTCGCCATGCGCGAGGTGGTAGCGACCGTCCGCTGGAGTCATCGGGTATCGGTGCTGCGCGAGGAGGCCGGGCGCTGACGTGAGGCTGTCGTGATCGCCGAGTACTGCGATGCCCTGCAACGTCGTCTTGCTGGACAGCGTCGTCGTCCTTACGGTTCATCCGGGCACACAGCATCAGGGCGGCAAAAACCTGATTCTGCACGGGTTCCGCCTCGACGTCAGCGTGATGGATCAGGTCTGGCGCTTGCTCGGCGAACTCTGACAGGGCATCACCCTCCAGCAACACGGCTTCGAGATCGCCGTCGGTGAGCGACAGCGGCACAGGCCACGAGGTCGTGTCCCTTGATGTGCAACACCGTTGCGTTATGCCGTCCGGCATCTTGTCAAGTTCATGAACGAGAGGACGGGACCCCTGGTAGATCCCTGTGGTGTCGAGCCCAGAGATCGTCGTAACCGGAGGTCCCGTTGCCGCGGCATTCTGCCACCCCGCCACCCGTGGCGTCAGCTCATGATGTGTACGCTCCCGGCCACCTGGGAGAGTTGACGCAGGTCATCGACCCGCAGCTGGTTGACGCGGTCATCGAGGAGACAGGCTCGCGTGAGCGGCGCGTGCGGTTACTGCCTGCGCGGGTGGTGGTGTACTTCGTGTTCGCCCTCGCCTTCTTCGAGAGCTCGTCCTACCAGGCGGTGTGGGGCAAACTCGGGACGGGACTGCAAGGGATCGCGGTGACGCGGCCGTGCGTCTCCTCGTTGTCGCGAGCCCGACGCCGACTGGGCAGCGCCCCGCTGCGCCGCCTGTTCGAGGTCTTGGCCGGTCCGGTGGCCGCCCGGGCACAGGCCGGCTCCTTCTACCGCGGTCTGCGGGTGGTCGCGGTGGACGGCATCACCTTGAGCATCCCCGACGAGGAGGCAGTGACCTGGCACTTCCCCAAACACGGCGGTCCGGTGCTCGAATTCGGCTACCTCCTGCTGCGCCTGGTGGCGCTGGTCGAGCGCGGCACCCGCGCCCTCCTCGGCGCGGCCTTCGGCCCGGACACCACCGGCGAACTGAACTACGCACGCCGCCTGCTGTCCCACCTGGACGCCTCGATGGTGCTGCTCGCCGACGCCTACTACGACGCATACGACTTCCTGGCGGCAGTGACCGGCACCGGCGCGTCCTTCCTGCTGCGCTCGACCCGTAAGCGGCGCCCGACGGTGCGCCGCCCGCTGCCGGACGGCTCCTATCTGACCACCATCTGCGCCGGGAAATACCAGGCCGGGCGCGGTTACGGGCGACTCGAGGTACGGATCATCGAAGCCTGGATGACCATCGAGGTGGCCGACGGCACCCGCCGCACCGAGCTGTGGCGGCTGATGACCAGCCTCCTGGACGCCGAGAGCTACCCCGCCCACGAGCTGATCACGTTGTATCACCGCAGGTGGCAAGCGGAGACCTGCTACTTCTCGTTGAAGTCGACCATCCTCAACGGACGGGTGCTGCGCTCGCGGACGGTCCCCGGACTCGAGCAGGAGATCTATGCCCTGCTGACGGTCTACCAGGCGCTGGTGCCGACCGCGGACGACCTGGTCACGGCCCAGCCGGGCCTGTCGGCGGAGCGCGTCAGCCTGATCGTGCTGCTCAACGCCGCCGCCGACCAGATCGTGGCCGCCAACGGCATCACCCCGGCCGGTCCGGTGGACCTCGTCGGGGCGATCAGCCGTGTCGCCCTGGCCGGCCTCCTGCCGAAGGGCCGACGCTGGCGACTGAAGGCCCGCGTCCGCAAGCGCAACAGCAAGTACACGTTCACAACCGGCAAGCACCCCAGAAAAGCCCAGGCATACGCCCTTCACTTCGAAATGATCAAGGAAGGTGGCCTTGACGCCACCAACGGTGGCTAAACGCAACGGTGTTGCACGACAAGGGACGCCATCGACGGTTCGGCGGAATTCCGCTGCGACGGGACAAGAAGACGGTCATCAACGACCGACGGCTGGCCCCGGTCAACACCAAACGCAAGGAACTGGTCACCTGGCTTCTTGCCGGACGGTGCGTGTCCTGTGGGCGGATCGACGCGGTGGAAGTCCACCACGTCGCCAAGTTCTTCGATCCGCGCTGCTCCCAGACCTCTACGATCACTCAGGCTGCAGCGGGGAAAGTCGGCGATGTGGGGGACCTGGTGATGGAGGCATTCAAACGGGCGTTTTGGGCGGTTGATCGCAGTTTGGGGGGTGATCGGCCACCTACTCGGCCACGCGGGCGGTTCCTGCGCCATCCGGCACTCTGTGGGCTCGTCGGCGCTCTCTTCTTCGGCGGCCTCTGCGCTGTGGCTCTTGGGAGGGTGAACCTGCAGGTCACCCTTTACAGCTTGGCAATGGGCGTATTTTCGGGCTTTCTCGTCATAGCCGAACGGAAGCGTTTGGACCACTACGGCTTCCCATGGAGGAAGGGGCGCGACGACTGAAGGGTTACCTCGGGGAGTGAGATGATCTTGGCGTGGCTGGTGTGATCACGGCGTCGGAGCCCTCCTGGATAGCCGCGTTTTCCGGGCTGAGCCCGCGGCAGTTCGGCAAGCTGCTCACCGCGCTTCGGCGTGAGGGTGTCAGACAGCCACTCGTCCTTGGGCTGCACGTAGCCGGTGAGGTGGGTGAGGGTGCAGCCGTCGGCGAGCAGGTCGTCCGGGGCGTCAGTGTCGCCGTCGAGCGTTGCCTGCAGGTAGGCGTGGAAGGCTGTGGTGACTTCGTCGTGGGCGCTTTGGTCGGGGGACTGTTGCACGGTGGCTCCTGTTTGTTCGGCAGGTCGGTGGGGATCTGAGGCGCGTCGGCCGGGGTTTGTTGCTCCATGTGTCCTGTTGTCAGGAGACGGACCCGGTGCGTAGGGCCGCCAGGCCCGTCAGCAGCCACGGGGCTTTCCCGGACGTCGAGCCGGGCTCGGCGTGATGGACGACGAGGGTCTGGTCCGTGTCGCCGGGTAACCCCATGGCTTCGAAGGACAGGGTGAGTTTGCCCACCACCGGGTGCCGTAGCCGCTGGACGCCGTGGCCTCTGAGGCACACGTCGTGCCGGGCCCACAATCGTCGGAAGTCGTTGCTCTTCTTCGTCAACTCGCCGATCAGGGCGCCCAGTTCCGTGTCCTCCGGGTGTGTGCCGGCGTCCACGCGCAGGACGCTGACGACGTCCTGCATCCTGGCTTCCAGGT
This sequence comes from Streptomyces sp. NPDC002817, assembly GCF_053592055.1. NCBI lineage: Bacteria > Bacillati > Actinomycetota > Actinomycetes > Kitasatosporales > Streptomycetaceae > Streptomyces > Streptomyces sp. NPDC002817. The sequence goes on along the minus strand of NZ_JBSFUY010000045.1, from coordinate 21,078 downwards.
CGGTGAAACGGTCGCGTGCTGCAGGGCAGAGGAAGGCCAGCCGGGACAGGTTGCGCTCCCGGGGCGGGAGCCGGGACCAGTCACCGAACACGGTGGTGGCGAGCCTGTTCCAGCCCAGGACGTCCAGGCGCCTTCCGCAGACGTACGCCGGAACTCCGTCGAGCGCGTCCAGCAGTTGCTGGACGCCCGGCCGCAGCCTCTGTCTCTGCGGCACGGTGTGGCGTTTCGCGTGTAGTTCCGGCCGGGCAAGGTGGAACAGATGGGCGTGCTCGTCTTCACTCAGGCGCAGGGCGTGGGCGACGGCGTCCAGCACCTCGGTCGACATGGTTGCCCCATGGCCCTGTTCCAGGGGGGTGTAGTACGCGAAGGACACCCCCGCCAGCCGTGCGAGCTCCTCGCGGCGCAGGCCCGGCACCCGGCGTCGCCCGGAAGACGGCAACCCCACGTCCTCGGGTCTGAGGCGGGCCCGCCGGGGATCGGAGGAATTCCCGCAGTTCTGCGCGCCGGTCGAGTCCGGACTCCGAACTGCTGCCTATCGGTGGAGGCGGCGGCTGCGCGCTTGTGAGCGTGACGTGAGAGGGCATGAGGGTCCGTGTGGGGGGCCGGGTTCCGGGCTGTCAGAGGTTCGTGGGCATGCGTGTGACGTACGGCTTTTCCAGGGAGCGGGTCTCGTCCCGTCACGCGTTCTCGATGGTTTGGCTGTCGGGTGAGCGTCTCGGGTCGTGCTCGGACTCGGTGGCGGCCAGGTCGAGCAGGGTCAGCGTGTCGTGTTCGGGTGTGCCGGCCTCGGCGTAGTACACGACCATGCACTGGCCCGGGGTGCCCTGTAGTTGCATGGTCTGGTAGCCCAAGGTCAGGTCGCCGACCTCGGGATGATGGAAGGTCTTGCGCCCGTAGGAGTGGCCCTTGACGTCGTAGCGCTCCCACATGCGCGCGAACTCGGGGCTCTTGAGTGGGAGTTCGCCGACCAGTTGCGTCAGGGCGGGTGCGTCCGGCTCCATGCCGGCCAGGGCGCGCAGTCCGTTGACGCAGGTGCGGACCTGGCCCGACCAGTCGTCGAACAGGCCTCGGGCGGCGGGGTGCAGGAGGACGTAGCGGGCGATGTTGCGCTGCTTGGCCGGCCAGTCGTCCAGGCCGGGAAGCAGCCGCAGCCCGGCCGGGGTGTACGCCAGCACGTCGCCGGTGCGGCTGAACACGTGCGCGGGGTAGGGGCGCAGGCTTTCCAGCAGCAGCTTGACGCCGGGCCGCACGGTGGGGTTAGGCGCCGTTGGCGGCTCGGGTGTCGACCGGGCGGCGAGCGCGGTGAGAGCGCGCAGGTGAGCGCGCTCGTCCTCCTCCAGCTTGAGCGCACGTGCGAGGGTGTCGATCACGGACGGGCTGGGCCGGGTCTCCGTGCCGCGCTCCAGCCGCGCGTAGTAGTCGATGCTGATGCCGGCGAGCGTGGCCAGCTCCTCCCGGCGCAGTCCAGGTGTGCGGCGCCGCCCGCCGCCGGCCGCCAGGCCGACCTCTTCGGGCGTCAGCCGGGCACGGCAGGCGCGCAGAAAACGCCCCAGCTCCGTACCGCGGGTGCCGCCGCTGTGCTGCTCACGATCCATGTGTTCAAAGTGTGGGGATGCCGCGACCTGGGCGGAAGGCGCGTGGGGTGCCCTGACACAGCACCGAACGCGGCTCCAGGGCACAGCCCGGCCTGCCACATCTCGCCGCCGGCCCGCACGCTTGACGAGCGTGGAAGAGGGCCCTGCCCGCGCGGCCGACAGTGTGGTCCCGCTCTCCGGTGTCCGGCGCTTCCCTTCGTTCCATCCGTCACAGAAATCGAGCTGTTCCCATGTCTGCAAGTCAGAATCCTGCCGGTGCGCCGACGCCCGATCCGCGGCGCTGGAAGGCGCTGACGGTCATCGCGATAGCCCAGCTGATGGTGGTGCTGGACGCGACGGTCGTGAACATCGCGCTGCCGCACGCCCAGGCGGACCTGAACATCTCCGACGGCAGCCGGCAGTGGGTGATCACCGCCTACAGCCTCGCCTTCGGCGGTCTGCTGCTGCTGGGCGGACGGATCGGCGACCTGTGGGGCCGCAAGCGGGCCTTCATCATCGGCTTGGTCGGTTTCGCCCTGGCCTCCGCGCTCGGCGGCGCCGCCGTCAACCTCGGCATGCTGCTCGCCTCCCGCGCCCTCCAGGGCGTCTTCGGCGCCTTGCTCGCCCCCGCCGCTCTGTCCCTGCTCACCGTGGCGTTCACCGAGGCCAGGGAGCGTGCCAAGGCGTTCGGTATCTTCGGCGCCATCGCCGCGGCAGGCGGTGCGGTCGGCCTGCTCCTGGGAGGTGTGCTCACCGAGTACATCAACTGGCGCTGGTGCATGTACGTCAACATCGTCGTCGCCGTCGTAGCAGCGGTCGGTGCCACCGTCTACATCAGCGACTGGGGAGACAAGCGCAACCTGGGTCATCGCATCGGGAGCGACCGGAGTCGGAGACCGCGTGCACCGTCTCGAACAGCCGCTTGGCGTGGCGCCGGGCGGGGCTATCGGCGGCCTCGGGCTGTTCTGCCGACGGTGGTGAGGCCGGTTCGGCGTCAGGCACTGCGGCGGACAGGCAGCCGCGATGGGCGGCGGCGATGTCCGAGACCCGTTTGGAAAGCCCTTGCCAGAGCTGGAAGCGATCGCTGACCTGCACCGCGTTGGGGGCTCCGTCGGTGATGCCCTGCCGGTAGACCAGCGAGCCGTCCCGGCACACCACCTCCACGCCAGGATGCATGCGCAGCCAGGCGGCCAACTGGCCGGCATCGCGCCCAGCCCACAAGTCGATCGGCAGCCGCGTGTCGGCATCCACGAGCAGCGTGCCGTAGACGTCCGCGTACAGGGCGAAGTCGTCCACGCCCAGCACGCGCGGTGTCGCGGCCGACGGCAGCCGCATGCGCATCAAGTGGAACAGCACGCTCGTCCGTGAGAGCGGCGCCTTCAGGATGCTCAGGAGCCGGGCGCCGCCGCGGCCGGCGAGCAACACACCAGCCGTCTCGACCAGGTGCTGCAGCAGCGGGCTGCGTCGCTGGTAGCGCGCCGTCAGCCCCTTGACCTGCTCGGCGAATGTCCGCCGAGTGCAGTTGGGGCCGTCGCAGTACAACCGCCGCACCGACAGTCCGATCAGCACCGGGCGGCCACCCACAGCGACGTCGGCCAACGTGCGGAGATACCGGCTGTGCACCCGTTCCGACTCGCAACCGCAGTCCGGACACACCACCATCAACTCCCGGGTGCGGGCCGCGATGCGGACTACACCGCCCGCCGACCACACCCGTTCCACCTGCACCGCATCCAGGTGCGGAGACATGATCCGTACGAGGTCATCACACTCGCTGACACTGCCGCTACCCGTGACGGAGCGTTACCGGCGCACGGTGGCACACTTGAGCTTCACGGAAATCTTGCCAGGGCCACGATCATTTGTACGCGGACAAGTGCACCCACTGCGACCGCCGACGAGCCGCCGGCACCGTCACGTCGCAGCACAGCGAAACCTCTTCAACCGCCTTATGGGCATGCTCTTCCACTGCCTCCAGAACGGTCACGCCTAGGACGAAGCGATCGCTTTCCCGCAGTCCTCAGCGGGCCTCAAGGCGGCGGCTTGACGCCTATCCGCGTGGGATGTCTTGTCCGCAGCGACAGCGCCGGGCCGGGTGCGCGGGCGGCCGACCGGGCCACGCACCCTGATGCCCTCCAGCACCGGGTCGAAGCGGGGGCCGTCGGCGGCCTGTCCCGGGGTGAGGACGAACGACAGGGGCCAGCACCAGCGTTCGGCCGCGAGGTGGGTCTTGCTGGTCAGCCCGCCCGGGAACGGCCCATTTCAGCCGCACGGAGCCGGGCTATGCGCCGCCGCCGTAAACGCCGCCGCTCCTCGCACGCCACGTCGTCGCCGACCTCGCCCGATGGGCTACCGGTGCGATTTGCCTGTTTCGATAGCTTGGGGCCTGCTACGTGGGCATCGGCCCAGGGAACTCCGGGTTGTTCACGTTGCCGAGAACGTCCTCGGCACGGCTGCTCATCCAGGTGCGTGCCGCCTCGACGAGCTCCGCGGTACTGATCAGCCCCACGCGCAGCCGTGTGGGATGGCGGCTCAATGCTGTCCGCGATCCGAGACGGTAATGGGGGAGACGCGCTACTGGGAAAACGAGAAGTACAGCGTCCGGCCGTAGTCGCCTGTCGCCGTGGTGGGGGCGCCGCTGGGGCCGAGGGCGCCCGGCGGGTCGAACTTGGTGCCGATCGCCGGGATGGCGTCGAGGAAGGAGAGGTCGCCCTTCGGGAAGGGCGGCGCGGTGTGGCGGGGGTCGGGTCCGAAGCGGGGGGTGAAGAGGCGCAGGTAGAGGTTCTCGTCCTCGGAGACGACCGTGATGCGTCCGGCGGTGGTGTGCAGGGACGCCCAGCGGACGTTCGCGTGGTAGCCCTTGAACTCCGGGTACACCCAGCCGTCGGCACCGGTCGCGGTGTCGTTGTACTGCTTCGTCCAGACGTCCGTCGCGACCCCGCGCAGCCGGTTCTTCCACACCCTGTGGGGTCCGTGGCCGAGCCAGGTTACGCCGGTCACCTGCGATTCGGGATGGTCGAAGCCGACGCCGAGGAAGTCGTGCTCGCCGGCGAGGTGGTAGCGGTAGTCCAACTGCAGCCAGCCGCTGGGATGCAGGCACCACCGGACGTGGCGCAGGACGCCGGAGTACTCGGCCTCCGCCATGTAGCCGTTGCCGTCGGGCCCGCGCGTCAGGCGGGTGAGGTCGGCCGTTCCGGTGGTGGGCAGCGGGCCGCGGGACAGCGCGAAGTCCGTCCCCCGGTGGGTGACGCCGGCCAGCATGCCCGTCGTGGCGTCGAGCGTAACCGTGGTGTGGCGGGATACGAGGGTGAGCCTGTTGTCCGTGAGGGAGCCGCGTACGCCTGGTCCCGGGCCCGTCCGTACCAGTCGTCGAGCCTGGTCGGCGGCCGACGCGATGGTCCAAGTCCAGCTGCGGATCTCGCGGCCGTCGGCATCGGTGACGGTGAGCGCCAGGGCGTCGGCGCGTCGCCGGCCGGACGGCAGGGGCAGGCGCAGCACTCCTCGCGCGCCGGGCTCGATGTCCGGCGCGGAGGCGGTGCCCTGGGCGCGCACCGTGTGGCCGTCCCGTCGCTGCGAGGGGGTGCAGAAGTCCAGAAGTCGCCAAGTGAACCGGCACGTGCGGGTGTTGGTGAAGGCGTAGTGGTTGGTGAGGCTGATCCGTCCGTCGAAGTCGTCCGGCAGGCCGGAGGCGAACCGCTCCGGCTCGGAGAGTTGTACGGGCGACCAGATGTCCCTGATCGTGTAGAAGCTGGCCTCCTTCTCGCGGAAGGGGCCGAGGATGCCGTCGGGTGCGGCGTTGCCCGCCACGTCGATGGCGCCGCCGAGGTCGTCCCGCACTATGCCCTCGTCGATCAGTGACCAGAGGAAGCCTCCGGCGGAGAGCCGTTCACGGCCCATCAGCTTCCAGTAGTCGTCGAGGCCCGCGCCGGCGCCGCCGTCGTAGAGGCCGTGGAGGAACTCGGTGGGCATGAAGACGTCGCCCTGTTCCTGGAGGATGCGGCGGGTGCTGTCGTAGTTCTCGTAGTGGTCGGTGTTGATGCCGCCGAAGTTCGCCCAGGGGTGGAGAACGGTGCGCCGCTGGGGGTCGTGGCGGGCGTAGTCGTCGTCGAGGGCGGTGTTCCAGCCGCCTTCGTTGCCGTTGCACCAGAACAGGATCGAGGGGTGGTTGACGTCACGGGTGACCATCTCGGCGACGAGGGGTCTGCCCGCCGCCTCGTCGTACGACTTCTGCCAGCCGGCCAGTTCGTCGAGCACGTACAGCCCGAGTTCGTCGGCGAGGTCGAGGAAGTGCGTGTCCGGCGGGTAGTGGGACATCCGGACCGCGTTCATGTTCATCTCCTGCATCAGGAGGATGTCCTTGCGGCTGATGCGCGCGCTGGTCGCCCGGCCGGACGTGGGCCAGATGGTGTGCCGGTTGGCTCCCTTGAGGATGACTTTGACGCCGTTGACGTACACGCCGTCGCAGGGGCGCACCTCGACGGTGCGGAAGCCGAACCTCTCGTCGACGCGGTGGACGGTGCGGTCGTCGGCGCGAAGCGCGACCTCGACGCGGTATAGGTGCGGGGTCTCCGCCGTCCACTGGCGGGGGGAGTCGACATCGGTCCTGAGGGTCACCGTCGTGGCGCCGGGAGCGACGGCCGCGGTGGCTGTGGCGCCGACCGGGCGCCCGGAGAGGTCGGTGACCTGGGCGACGAGACGGTCGGCGGAGCCGGTACCCGACAGGTGGGCGTCGATCCGCAGCGTGCCGTCAGCGCGGGCGTGGACGGCGATGCGCTCGATGTGCTGGAGCGGGAAGGCCTCCAGGTGGACGGGGCGGTAGATGCCGCCGAAGTTCCAGTAGTCGCCCAGGCGTTCGGCTCGGTTGACGGAGTCGTCGGTGGACTCCTTGCTGACGGTCACCTCCAGGAGGTTGTCCCGGCCCGGACGCAGCTTGCCAGTCACCTCGTGCCGGAACCGGTAGAAGCCGCCGCGGTGGATGGGCCCGGCCGGCTCGCCGTTGATCCACGCCTCGGTCTCGGTCATGGCCCCTTCGAAGACGAGGAAGACGCGTCTGTCACGCCAGTGGTCGGGGGGCGTGAAGGTGTGCCGGTAGCGGCCCTTCTCCTCCGGGCGCAGATTCCACCCGTAGTTATAGGTGCCGTATCCGTGGAACTCCCAGTTGGACGGAACCGGGATGCTGCCCCAACTGCCGCTGCGACGCCCGCTGGTGCACAGGAAGTCCCAGTCGACCGGGTGGTCGGCGTCCTCTCCGGACAGATACAGGCGCTCGGTGCGCGTGGAGACGTCCGTTCCGTCGGCCGTCCCGGCGGCCCGGGCCGAGCCCGTGGGAAGGCCTCCGGCGCCGGCGGCGCCGAGGATCAGAACGCCACGACGTGAAATTTCCATGACATCTCCAGCCTTCAGGGAGCCATCGAGGAGGGAACGACGGGACGCGCGATGCAGTCGGCGGGGCCCGGTCGGAGCTCACTGTCGAAGCGCTTCCGTGCCTAACGCCGCAGATCAGAAACGCACTCGAAACGAAGATGACCCTAGAAGTCGAAGGGCATCGAACGCAAGAGGGCAGCAGAAACACAGGCGCCTCCGGAAGCGCGCAGCGCCGGGGCCGCCGACCTCAGTGGCCGCCACGGCCGAGGTGCGGGGCTCGCTTTGCTGCACCGCGACCGGGCCTTCGAGTGCACCGTTGCCGTCAACGGCCAGGCGCTCCCCTGGTACGGCCCCGAGGCCCGCGAATGAGCCAAGGGCGTGTACCGGCCGTCGCGGGGAAGTCGCGGCCATGGGCCGTAGAGCCCGTGCAAGCGCCATCGCTTCCCAAGCTGAGAGCGTGAGTTCTCAATTCGTCACCCGCTCCACGAAGAAGGCTCCGAGAGCGGGTTCGAGGGATGCGGCCAGCCTTCACTGGGCACTGAGACCGGTTCCAGTGAGGACCCAGCCAGGGGCGGTCACGGTGCTCAGCCGAGGGCGATGGCGGCCCACGACACTGGTGGCAGTTCGACGATGAGCACGCCGTCGGCCAGTTTCGCGGTCGTGTTCGCCGCCGGGGTTACGAGGTTCTGCTCCTTGAGTATGTTCTTCGCGTACACGTCGAGGTCGGCGAGCGTGACCGCCTCGGTGACCTGCGACGAGCCGAGGCCACGGACGTCGATCGCGACCTGCGCGGGCTCGTGCAGGTCACGGTTGACGAGGAAGACCGCGGCCCGGTCCTCGTCCACGGTGGCGACGGCGTCAATCAGGGAAGCCTCACCGTGGCGCGCCGTCTCGTACACGGGCGCCTCGATCACGGGCCAGATCACCTCACCGGAGGCGAGCTGGCTGGTGATCGAGAACGGGTAGACGGTCGTCTGCCGCCAGGCCGGGCCGCCGGGCTCGGTCATGATCGGCGCGATTACGTTGACCAGTTGCGCGAGCGAGGCCGAGGTGACGCGGTCGCTGTGCTTGAGCAGCGTCATCAGCAGGCTGCCGTCGACGACGGGTCAGCCAACGAGTAGACGTCCTCCAACTGCCGGGGGCGTGCCGCCACTCCACGTTGACCTCGTCGACTCCGCGTGCTCCTTTTGGTAGCAGACGTTGACGGCGGCGAGCAGAAGGCCGACGACGTACAGCAGCGGCAAGGACAGCCATCGGAGGTACGCGGCGAGCGGCACGCACAGCAACAGGACTCCGCCCACCATCTTCCCCCAGGTCAGCAATGCGAGCTTGCGGTGCCGGTCGACCAGAGCCCCGCCGAGAAGGACCGTCACTGCGGGCGGGAACCGCTGGGCGGCGTAGAGCACGCTCATCTACAGCGGCGAGGCCTGCAACGTGATCAGGGTCAGGCTCGGCAGAGCGACGGAAGTGACCGCGCCGCCCAGCACGCCGACCGCCAGCCCGTGGTTGTACCGAGTGAGGTCGCGGTTGACCGTGTCCTCGGCGGCACCGAGGCCGAGGATGGGGCAGAACGGGGGAGTGGCTCATCGGAAGCCGTCACGCACAGCCTCCTTCGGCACCGTCCAGGCGGATCCGTACTCGTCCGAGGCCCAGTGCTCGCCGCGGCGACGGCCGCCCGGTGCTCATGCCGGCGCCGTCGGAGCCGGCACCGCAGGACTGGAGGAAAGGAAGTTCGCCGACTTGGCGGCCAGATGCCGGTCGAGGTATTCCGCGGCGTCGTCGGGGCGCATGCGGGCCAGGGCGACCAGGGCCGTGATGACTACATCCGCGACTTCCGCATGCGCGTCCTCCCACGACGCGGTCGCTTTGCGGGGGTTGGTGCCGCGGGCGCCGATGACCGCCTGGGAGGCTTCCCCGGTCTCCTCGGCGATCTTGAGGACTTGCAGGCTCCACTGCTCCTCTTGGCCAGGCCGAGCGCGGCGTCGTGTTCGTTGAAGCGGCGGGCTAGTCGGTGGATGGTGTCCCAGACAGTGCTTTGCACGGTGTGGTGTCTCCTTCAGGGAGTACGCGGGGGAGGCCGGTGGTGCGGCTGACGCGATTGTTGGCGTGGAGGCTGCGCGTGACCGCATGAAGGACGGTCCATACGATCACCGGAGGTCTGCGGTGCCCTTGAGGTCGTCTGCTGTGGTACTGGCCGGAGTGTTGTTGTCCAGGGCGGGCCAGTGGAAGACCAGCCGGGAATCGGCCTTGCCCAGCACATGGCCCGCGGGCAGGTCTTGGTCCGCCGTGTCGGCCGGGTGCACGGTGAGGCGGGGGTAGCCTGCGCCGTGGACGGTGGTGTCCCAGTCGCGGACCCGGGCGGCCATCCGCTGGGCGAGGCCTTCGCCAGTGGGGCCGAAGGCGTGGACGATGAACTCGCTGCGCCGTTCGGTAGGCGTGTGCCCGTCCTGGACCAGGACGTGGGTCAGGTATGCCAGAGACTCTTCACGCACCAGGGCGGCCGCGTCCGCGCCGCGCGGCACGGCCGCCAGACCGCCGTCGCGCTCGCGGTGATCTGCCATTGCAGCCATTGGCCAGGAGCCAGACGAACGGCGGGCGGGCGCCGATTGCGTCGTGGCATGGTAAACAGGCTCACCTCTGGTGGGTCTACGCGCAGCAGCCCGTCGACCTGGCGGAGGATCGTCCCGGGTGCCGACAGATCCTGCACCTGTGTACGAGGCTCGAAGGAATCGGATTCCCCCATGGCGACCTCGTGGAGGCCAGTACTCATACCGGAAGGCAGCAAGAAGGCTGTTGGGGCGGCGTTTCTGCGCGCAGCTTCAGAGCCGCCGCGCGACTTCTTCGTCCACGACGTGCACACCCGCTGAACGACGACATCCATGGCGCCAATCATCGGGCGTGACGCAGCACTGCGGCCACAGAGTTGCGTGTCGCGCCAGCACCGTGCCAGATACCTCGGGGAACCACGGGAACACCGGTCATCCGCCCGGAGACAGCCTCAGCGGGGGACGCCGCGCAGTAGCAGGTCAGAGGGGACTTGTCGGCCCCGTCGATTCCAAGCTCCCCAAGGGGATGACGCTGCGAGTACGAGGTGGGCCCACGCCACATCAGAGTGATGCTGGTAGGTCAGGTGTCGTCGGTGATGGGTGTGAGGGTGTCGAGCCAGACGTCGAAGACGAAGCGTGTGCTGTTGGGGCCGCCCTCCAGCCACCAGGTGCTGACCGTGGCGACGTCGTCATCGATCTCTTCGATCGTGCACTGGATGCTGGTGGGGCAGGGGTAGCGAGCGGTCGGCTGCAGCTCTCCGCCGAAGTAGACGGTTTTGCCGACCAGTTGGTGGGGGCGCTCGTAGACGTCGGCGAACTCCACCAGGATCAGGCCCGGGAACGGATCGTCGGTGAGCCAGCAGACAGCGGTAGCGGGCAGTTCGCAACCATCACCCTCGCCCAGATTTGTCCCCATGCCCGCACACTACCCATCGGCTGTCGCACGGCACTACCGGTTTAGCGGCACCTCACCCCCATCGCTCAGGAACCCCAGAGTGAGAACCCTCTCGCACGGATACCCCCGACACGCCATCGTCCATCAACGTCCACGAGTGTCCATAACTGTCCACGACGAGGGGCGCAATTGCCAGGATCGGTCACGACTGGAGCGGAAGGTGGGAGTGGTGAGGGCCTTCGTCGCGTCGTGGAGTGGTCAGTTGTGTGTGCCGTACCAGGTCCAACGTGAGGACTCGATGCCGGGCTGGGCGTAGCGGGTGGAGTAGACGGCGTCACCATTCGCTGAGGTACGCAGGTGGCTGGCCGAGAGCCAGGGGCTGCTGGTGATCGTGTTGCTGTCAGCGCGCCAGTACTGTCCGTCATTGCCTGTGTCGCAGGGGCTCGTCCAGACGGCGTTCGTGTCGGTCTTCCAGTCCGTGGTGAGGCAACGGTCGCCGGTGACGTACCAGGCCTTCAGTTGGCGGAGGGTGATGCCGCTGGTGTTGTCGGTCCACGAATCACCCCAGTACCAGGCGGTTAACCCGTCACAGGGGCCCGACCAGACGTTGCTGGTCGTGCCGGAGTAGGTGAGGCAGTTGCCCTCGAAGGCGTTCTGGTACACCCAGCGGGTGGTCGCCGCGGACGCGGTGGACATCGCGCCCGCCACGGTGAGCATCAGGGCGGCGAACATCATGGGCAGCGTCAGTCTCAGAGTCTTCAGAGATTTCATGATCGCGAAAATTGGGAGATCCTTCAGAGTGGTAGATGCGGAGATCCAATGGACGGTAATCGTCGCTCGAGCCGAGAGGCCGATCAACGCTTTTCCGTGGAAGGGCGACACAGAGCCAACACTTGGTGGACTCATAGCACAGATCCGGCTCCTCGCTGCTCGTCCGGCGAGTCCGGCCCTGGCGGTTGCCGCTCGAGGACCGGGTGTTGCTGGTGGCGACGTACATGCGCACGAATCTGACGTTGCGGCAGGTGGCGCCGCTGTTCGGGGTATCCAAGTCGGCCGCGGACCGGATTTTGGACCATCTCGCACCGTTGTTGGCGATCTCACGAGCCCGCCGCAGACGGGAAGACACCGTCTCCATCGTTGACGGCACCCTGGTCCCCACGCGAGACCACAGCATCGCGGCCTCGAGCAAGAACTACCGGTACTCGACGAACCTGCAGGTGGTCATTGATGCCAACAGCCGCCTGGTGGTGGCCATCGGCGATCCGCTGCGGCTGTCTCAAGATCGCAGTCCAGTGTCCTGTTGATCTGCTGGATCTGGGTGATGGCGGTGTGCAGGCCGGAGCGGTTCCCGGCCGCGTGCTCGGTACGCATCAGGTCCTGGTAGGGCAACTCGGCACTGTCGTCGGCGCCAATGCCGGTCACGACGGCTCGCCTGGCCGTGCTGAGGTCGTGCAGCGGGTCACGTGGGTACGGCGTTCCGGCCGCCTCGTATGCTGCGCGGATGAGCGATCAGAGGATGGACGCGCCCGTGGCGGGTGGCGTCGGGGACGCGGCCGGGGCCGGAGTGCCCGCTCCAGGTGGGCAGGGCACGGGAAGGAGCGCCGGGGCGTCCGTACTCGCCACGCTCTGGGTGCTGCTGGTCGCCTGGGGGATCGCCGCCGGTAACACCGGTCTCGCCTACGTCACGCTGGGAATGGACTTCATTCCGATCGCGGCGGGCGTGCTCGGCTGCCTGGTTTTCGTGATCGTGCTGCGGCTGCTCCACAGGGCGTGGTGGCTCGCCGTCCTGTCCGTGGTCCCCGCGCTCTTCATTCTGGTCGGGTCCGTCCAGTACGCCCCCGAGGCGGCGCTCGAGCGACGTGGCGTCCGCGAGACCGTCACGATCACCGCGGACAGCGCGGCGGGAACGGCGAGCAAGAACCACCGGTTTACACTGGTCGGACCGGGCGGTGAACTCGACGAGACCCTTGAGTACCGGGGGAGCAACCCCGGTTACCGGGTGGGCGACCGCATCGAGATCCTCCGTGACCCGGAAGGCGCTGTCCCCCTGGAGGACGCCGTGGACGTCGACCCCGAAGGCAGGCTCGGCGGCCTCGTCACGGGAGTCGCCGCATGGACGGGCATGACGCTGCTCGCGGGCTGGCGCGGCCATGTGCGCCGACGGGAGAACCGCCGGGCGTGGAGCGGCACGATCTAGGAAGGCACGGGCGACGGGGGCCCCGTGCAGGACTGCGAGGTAGCGGTCGACCTCCCCGGCACCGGTCAGATACGCGGCCAGGAACTCCCCGACCGCGGACGGCAGATCACCGCCCGCCGGCACCGTCACCGTGTACGGCGACGGCGGCCTCTCGATGCGTGACGGGGACGCCACCACCGCAGGGGCGGCGGACACCGCGAACGAGGTCCCTGCGCGATCGGTGAGGACTGGCACTGCGAAGTAGCGCAACCGTCCGTCGGCGTACTGCGCAGCCGACACCTCGGGAAGATCAACATGGGGGGCCATCGACTGCGCAAGCCGGGCCTGCGCACTGCTCTCGTCCCCTGCGCGGCTGCGCAGCCACGCGGTGAGGAACACCGAGGCGTAGCCGGACGGGTTGCCCGGCGCGGCCGTCTTCACGGTGGCCGGCTTGGTCGCGGGGGCCGCACGGACCACGGTGGTGGGGCTGGCCACGGCGACGGCCAGCGCGACGGGCCCGGCCGCCATCACGGCCCACACGCTCAGCCGGGTCAGGCGGACCCGGCGCCGCATCTGCTGCAGCCGGGCCCCCGCAGCGGTCGCAGGAACAGCCTGCTCCTGCGCTGCCTGCTTGGCACGAAACATTCCGAACTCCCAGGTCAGAACCAGTCGTTGCTTCTGACCCGAGACAACCCGCTGCCCCAGACCACACCGCAGACCATGAAGGCCAGACCACGATTACGAAGGGGAGACAAACCCGTGGTATGGCCTGTGGTACGCCCAGACCACGAGCCGCACCACGACATTTCGCCCCCCCACGACGCCCTGCCTCGAGAGGGAACTTCACGCGGTTGCCGGGACGGCAGATGCGCGCTGCGCAGCCGTCTGAAGCGGTCGGGCAAGCAGTGGCGCGCGCCCGTATCGGCCGGGCTGCGCAGTCGGCTGCACAAGCCGGTTGCGCAGGAGCGCGCGCCGGTGCGCAGGACCCGACAAAGGCTGCGCAGTCGGCTGCGCAGGACGCGGGGCCCGGCTGCGCAGTCACTCGCACAAGTCGATTGCGCAGGATCTGCGCAGCGGTGCGCAGGACGCCGGCCGCGGTTGCGCAGTCGGTCGTGCGCACCGATTGCGCAGCCGTGCCGGGATGCGTGGTACGGCCCGGCCATGGGCGTACCAGGCCCGTCCAGAGCGCAAGTTGTCGGATCGTGACCGTTGGTCGGGGCTGGTGGTCGGCCCTCTGGTCTGGGGCGCCGGGTGAGCTGACGGTATGGATCTCGCCCACGTCTATTCAGTCAACGCTTCTGTTCGCTCCGCCCGCTCAGGTAGGCCGCAGAGCATCGGCGGCCGCGGGTGCATGGCGCGTGAGGGATTGCGATGAGCCGCTTCGGAGCGGGGATCCGTCGCGGGGTGATGGCGGCGGATCAGTTCACGCAGATTGCCAACGGTCTCTTCCGCGATGAGCGGCTGTCGTTCAAGGCGAAAGGGCTGTTCGGTCTGATCAGCACGCACCGGGACGGCTGGCAGGTGACGGTCGCGGACCTGGCGCGCTGCGGCCGCGGCGGAGTAGCGGCCGTGAAGAGCGGCCTCAAGGAGCTGGAGCAGCACGGCTTTTTGCGCCGGGAACGGACCCGCAACGAGGACGGCACCCTCGGTGCGGTCGTGTACTGCATCACGGACCTGCCGGGCCTGGAAAACCGCAGGTCGCAACCGGTGACGGGTTTTCCACCAGTGGATTACCCGGCGCCGGGTAATCGCCCCCTTAAGAACACCAACAGAAAGAACACCACTCAGCAGAACACCAGCCCCCTCCGTCCGTGCGAGCGCGGCGACGCCGCGCACACCTCCAGCGGGACACCAGCCTCGGACGCGTCCGCACCCGCGCCGCCGGCGGACGAACTCCATCCCGGCATCCAACTGCTGCTCGAACTTGCGGCAGCCCGGCCCGAACTGCTGCTGACCGGGCAGGCGCTGACCGATCAAGGCCGCATCCTCACGGTGATGATGGACGTCGGCTGGAGCCGCGAGCAGCTGCAGCACATCATCACTAGCCGGCCCTTGCCGCAGCCGGTGCGCACCTCCGTCGGCGCGATCATCGCCGCCCGCCTGCGCGCCGCCCAGGCATACCCGCCACCCGTCACCATGACCCCCCACCGCCACGACGACGTGCTCGGCGAGGAAGCGCCGTGGGAGCCGCCGACAGCGCGGACCTCCACGGCATCCGTCGCCCGCAGCGTGACCGAGGCCCTGACCTACCGGGCGCTCGTCGAATGCACCGGCTGCGGCAGGCCCGGCACAGCTCCAGGCGAAGACCTCTGCCCGACCTGCCTCGACTGGCCCCTATGCCACACCTGCCCCGGCCCCACCCCCCGCCGCGCCCACCCCGACAGCGACGGCCGCTGCCGCACGTGCACCTCCGCCCTTGCCCGCGCGCAGGAAGGACCGACGCCATGACGGGCCCCACATCGCCGATATTCCACTACCCGACCGCTATGCCCTCACGGGTGAAGGAACAAGCGCCGACCACGGCACCCAGACCCGCGAGCGCACCCGCGTCGCATCAACGGCCGGACCAGCGGACCAGCCCTCTGGCGGGGAACGCCCGTTGGGCCGGCTCCCGCCCGGCTTCGAGAGAGGGGCTCGGCCAACCCATGCACCTGCGCCACGCACGTCACTACTGAAGGGACCCCAGCCCATGACGCACAGCCAGAGCGACGACTCAGCCCGTGCCACGGACACCTATCTGCTCTTCGCGCACGAGGCGTACTACCCCGGCCCCGGCACCCAGGAGATCAACACCACCGTCGTCGCCGCCGACTCGCTGCTCCACCCGCAGGTACACCAGCCTGACGGCGCCCGGATGCACGCCCTCCTCACCCGAGGACGCCGGCCGGGGGAGATCATCCCGCTGTCCACGCTCACCCACGAACTGGGCGGAGGCGCCGACTGGCCGATCGTCGGCGACTGGGAGCGCGTCACCACCGACCTGCTCCACCTCGTTCACTCCGGAAACTGCGATGCCCTCAGCCTCGGCCTGCCCGAGATCGCACGCGCCCTCCTCTGCAACGGCCCGCATAGCCACGTACGCGCCTACGACGCCGCGGCAGACGACTTCATCGCCTACGGGCCCACCGACCGCGCCGCTGTCCTGACCGAGGTCGACATGTTGGTCACCGGCCTCGTGGCCGAGCAGAAGATGTGGCCCGGGGACGGCCTGCTTCCCCGATCAACTCCGGGACAACCAGGTGAGGTTCGGCTACGCGGCCCACGAATTTCGGCCGGAAGTACCGCGATTGCAGCGCTCTGCGAGGCTGCTGACCGTGCAGGGGCCAGAGAGCGGAGGCGGAAGGCTCGTCTGGGGCCGCGTTGTCTGCGGAGCCGAGTGCAGCGGCCAGCGCGTCGGCTGCAGCGGCTTCGCCGACAGGAGGCGTACTCACCGCAGGGTCGGCATCGCGCGCACGGCCGGCAAGATAGGCCAGTACCTCGTCGCCGCTGGCGAAGGTGCGGAACTCCTGCAGCCTGCGCAGGCACTCGTCGGCGTGCTCGACCCGCGCGAGATACTCCTCCAGGGCGCCCGTCCACACCATGCCCTTGACCGGCTCGCCATACGACCATCATGCGGGAGGACGCCGCCCGGCAGGGCCCAGGCGGGCACTTCCGCCCTGACATCTGTCAGGTACCCGCCCTGCAACGCCCCCTGGTAGGCATGAGACATGTCAAACAGAGCCAGGAAGGGAACCGTCATGAGGAACAAGCTCCGCAAGCTGCTGGCCGTGGCCGCCGTCGCCGCCGCGACCGGCACCACCGTGCTCACGGGCGCGACCGGCGCCTCCGCCGCCGCTCAGGCGGACTGGGCCGGCTGCCCGGACGGCAACGTCTGCATCTACGCCGAGGGCCGCTACAGCAACATCGGCGCCGGCGACGTCACCAACGAGTACTTCCGCTACGGCACCTACAACCTGTCGAACCAGGTCAACGAGCACTGGGTCCTGAACAACCAGAACGGCCCGTTCGAGGAGGCGTACGTGAAGCTGTGCACCGGTTACAACGGCACCGGCGACTGCAGCAAAGTGCTGGGTCCCGGCTACGGGGAGTACCTGAACCTGACTCCGATCAACTCGATCGTCCTGTACCGGTAATTCCCAGCGGTCCCGCGATCTCCTCCGCCATCACCCGGCCCGCCTCGAACTCCAGCGTCTCGTCCCCCATGGCCTGGTCGGTGTCGAGGCCGTCCAGTTCCTCCAGGGGCAGGTTCAGGCGGACATGGGCGACCACCGACTGCAAGGCCCTGAGCGTCGCCGAGCCGTGGAACCCCAGTTGGAGAAGTAGGAGAACTGCCACCACCACAGGGCCTCGGTGGTGCGGCCGGCACGGTAATGGGCCATGCCGTGGCGCAGGTCGGCAATGACGTCGGCGAGGTCGTCGGAGATCCGGGCGGGCACGGGGGCCTTAGAACTCCTAACGAAATGATCTTCGGGGTGGTTGGATCGTTTCGGGTGCGTTGATCCGGGGGTGTGAGGTGGCTCGGCCGAAGCCGTGGCATGTCGAGGACGAACTCTGGGCGGTGATCGAACCGCTGCTGCCGAAAGTCGAGCGTCGCACTCACCATCCCGGACGGAAGCGGCATCCGGACCGGCTGGTGTTCCAGGGCATTCTGTTCGTGCTGCATACCGGGATTGCGTGGGAACACCTGCCGCAGGAGCTGGGCTTCGGTTCAGGCATGACGTGCTGGCGGCGCCTGGCCGAGTGGACCGAGGCTGGTGTGTGGCCTCGGCTCCACGAAACACTCTTGGCAAAGCTCCGTAGCTCGGACGCCCTGGACTTCTCCCGGGCGGCGGTCGACGGCTCTCATATCCGGGCGTTAAAAGGGGCGCCAAGACAGGACGAAGCCCCGTCGACCGGGGCAGGACGGGCAGCAAGCACCACTTGATTACCGATGCCACCGGCATCCCGCTCGCCGTCACTCTGACTGGCGGCAACCGCAACGACGTCACTCAGCTCATCCCACTGCTTCAGGCAGTGCCGCCGGTGCGGGGCAAGCGCGGCCGGCCTCGGCGTCGTCCCGACGTTGTGCTCGGTGACCGCGGCTACGACCACGACAAGTACCGCCACCTCGTCCGCGTGCTCGGTGTGAAGCCACTGATCGCGCGGCGTGGCACCGAACACGGTTCCGGACTTGGAACTCAACGCTGGGTTGTCGAGCGCACCTTCGCTCACCTGCACTGGTTCCGCCGCCTGCGGATCCGTTGGGAGATTCGCGACGACATTCACGAGGCCTTCCTCAGCCTTGGATGCTCCCTCATCTGCTGGCGGAAGCTCCGCTCACTCCGGTGACAAGTGGTCATCCCAAGCACGGAGTACGGCGCCGAGTAGGCGCCGGTGGGTCGCGATCCAGTCGGCCGGTAGGTCAATCGGCACCCGAACGGTCACCATGGAGGCGAGATCGTCTTCAACCACCACCTCAGGACAGTCACGCTCGCTGCTGAGATGGATGAAGATGGACGGTCCACGCTGGACGTGCAACCAGGCGATGTCCTCGCCGGCCTCAAGACGATCCAGGGCATCGCCCCACGAAGTCAGCCGTGACCGCCACAGCGAGAGATTCACGCGTCCGGCGACGAATGGCGTGTCAACGACGACCTCCGCGGCGAGCCCCCCAGCCACACCCTGCAGAGCGCCGAGCACCGTGATGCGAACGCTGTTGCCCTCGTCGTCACAGAACAGCGCCAGATTCAGCTGCGCTGCCGTCTCCAAGTCGCGTCCCATCAGCATGAAGCGATCTTGACGCACGTCCGGTCAGCTGACCAACGACCCGGACCTGCGCCCACTCATTTCGTTAGGAGTTCTTAGCAAGAAGCAGCCGAGGATCCGTAGCGATGGCCGGTTCCGCGAAGCCGTACGGCTTCGCGGGGGAGGGGTTGGCTGACCTCTCCGTACCGGCCATCGTGTGGCGTCTGGCCCGCCGGGATTTCGTCGATCCCTTCAACCAGATGCCACGTCTGACAGTATCCCGCGCAACGGGGCCGCGGGGTGGGTGCCTCAGGGTGCTGAGGTGCGGCGGGCGGCGAGTTCCTCGAGGCGGTCTCGTTTCCAGCGTTGCTGGCGGGGGCGGCCGGCGCTGCCGCGGCGGTACTCGTATCCGTCGGGCTGCTCGAGCTCGGGCAGCAGTCCGTGTCCGAGCGCGCTGAGGAAGCTGTCCGCGTCCTTGTACCCGAGGATTTGGGCTGCTTCCCCGGCATCGGCCAGGTCCTGGCCGGCCTGGTCGGCGGCCGGGAGTACACCGCGCTGGCGGGCGGCGTCGACGACGGTCGCGCGGCGCCATTTCTTGCTGGCCCGGCCCTCCTTCTGGCTTGAGGGCCTCGGCATCCGCCCCCACCAGGAGTGGTTACTGCCAGAAGACTTCTTCGACGATGATCTGTGGGTCGGTCGTGCGGCGGATGAAGACGTAGCGCAGCCATCCGCGGCCGTGGTCGAAGTAGGCGATGTGCGGGCCGTCGGGCACGGTTGAGTGTGCGGGTTCCACCCAGCAGCCCTCGGGTAGGTCGGGCAGGTTGTCGATGCCGCGGAAGTAGGGGTCTTTGACCGTACGAGTTCGGCGCGGACGTCTTCTACCAGGGCGCGCACTGGCGGGGGCAGCGCATCGTGATCGGCGCGCACCGAGCGGACCCAGTCCATCTGCCACGGCGGGCCCATGAAGGCGAAGTTCACTGACCGGGCTCCGCCTTTGCGGCTTCACGGCGCAGATGGGCGGCCTGGGTCAGCAGCTGCAGGGCCTGTTCGTTGGTGGCGGCGTCAGCGGAGCGCTCTTCCAGCTCACGAACGTGGCGGTCGAGGTCAGGGTCGCGGGCAAGGGCGAACTCGGTCCACCAGCGGGCGAGGAAGGCCGGTACCGGAGTGGTGTAGCGGGGCTGTCCGATGGCGGCGTCCCAGTGCCGGTCGTAGTCGGCGAGCAGCTGCGGAGTGTGTTGAGCGATCGCGGCGCGCAGCGCTTTGGTGTTTCGCTCGGGCATCGGCGGGACGCCTGATGGCTTGGGTGCACTGGTCATGCCTCCTCCTCCTCCTCCTCGCTGGCGGTGTGTGCCTGCTGGGCCTTGTAGGCGAGGGTAAGGGTGGAGATGTGCTGAGGGGTGACATCCAGGTGGCGGGCGACGGCGGAGTTGCCTCCTCTGCCCAGCTCCACGGCGATACGCCCCGCGGCGTGCGCGAACGCTTCCTTCGCCTGCGTGATGGCTGCTTGCAGCTCATCGAGCTCCAGGCGCTGGGCCGGCGTGAGCTCGGCCTGCCGGGCGCGGACGCGTGGAGTGTCGCTCATGAGGAGAGTGTGCACTCCACCGTCCCTTAATTGCAACTGGAGATTGATATAAACGGGCTGGCGAACTCTGCTGCTCACTCCCGTCGGGAAGACAGAAGGGACACGTCTTGCTCCCGAACCCTGCGCGGGTGCGCCCGCCCTCGACGGCGTCCGGGCTGGACGATCGCGTGCCGCGGTCCGCGCAGCGTCAGCGGACGTCGGGGTGTCGCCCCGCACTTGCTCGACCTCGGCGTACAAGTCGGCCAGCCGCGGCCGCCGGCCGATCGACAGCAGCACGTCACGGCGGGAGGTGGGAGCATGAGCTTCGCCCGGGGGAATCGCGCTGCTGGGTGACCCGACCACAAGGGGATGGGCTGACGCTGGACCGGCGTGCCAGCCGGATTATGCCGCTCCAGGACTCGGGCCTGCGCGCTGCTGCCGCACCGCGAGTACAGCCACGACGACCGAGATCATCAGGAAGAACAGGGCGCCTGCGCCCGACATCACCACCGATGCGGCTGCCCCGCCGCCCCCGACATCCTCTTCACGGGCGACCACCTGTGGATCGTCTGTCTGGTACCGGACGGTGAGCGGGGTGCCGACAGGGTCCTTGCCGCCGCCGCTGCCTACCGGCAGATTCGCCACCACGGTCCGCCCATCGGCCTCGAACCTGACCTGACAGTCGCCCAACATGCATGAGCCGCTCGTACGCAGCGTCGCACGAGCCCGCTCGCCGTCCTGGAGGGAGCGTAGGTGCTGGGCCGCTGGAAACATCACCAGCGCCGACAGCGAGCCCAGTAGGAGCGCGAGGGCCAGCGAAATCAGTAGAGACGTACGAGGTCTCAAGCCACCGTTCTGCCGGTGCGCGCCGGAGACACTTGGGTCCGACATGCCGACCACGACTCTCACCATCCGATTCAGTTCGTGTCGAGGCGGCCTGCCACGTCTCACCCGTGGGCTGCACCTCGTTGCTGAACAGGGTAAAGAAGTCTGCCGAGTTGGCATCACGTAGTGATGCGGCACATGAGACACGGCCCGGCTGCCTGCTGTCGGCAACGAAGGGCGACGGAGCGGCTCCGGACATGAGGGCCGTGGTCTTCAAAAGCGTCAAAAACGTCCGAGGCGTCCAGGAGACGGATCGAGTGACGGCGGCCGTGGCAAAGTCCAGATGTGCGGCCAGCCGAGTCCAGGCTGATGGCCACCGGAATTCCAGGTGGATGGCCGTCTGACCAGTGGTG
>NZ_JBSFUY010000044.1:0-62478 GCF_053592055.1 Streptomyces sp. NPDC002817 | reverse complement strand
TGTCGGGGGAGACGACCCGGATCTTGTGCTCGGGCACTCCGGCGACCAGCGCGTACAGCGTGCGGTGGGCGTGCGGGGCCTGGGTGGTGGACCACAGGGTGAGCTTGCCGTCGACCGGGTCGTAGTCGGCGACCGCGCCGCACGTCTCCATCGGTGCCGGGTGCACGCGCGGGTAGACGATGTCCTCGCCGACCACGACATCGGCGCGCGCGAAGGCCGCCTCGGCCTCGGCGGCGTCGCCGGTCTCCCAGTCGAAGCAGTGGTTGTCGGACTTGCCCTCCAGGTCGTCGCGGATGACGGGTGTCTCGGGGGAGAGGGCGGTGCGTACGTCGATCACCGGGTCCAGTGCCTCGTACTCGACGTCGATCAGTTCCAGCGCGTCCCGGGCGGCGTAGCGGTCCTCGGCGACGACGAAGGCGACCTCCTGGCCCTGGAAGCGGACCTTGTCGGTGGCGAGGACGGCCTGGACGTCGCCCGAGAGGGTCGGCATCCAGGCCAGGCCCTTCTCGGCGAGCATCGCGCCGGTCACCACGAGGCGGACCTTCGGGTGGGCCTCGGCGAGGCTGGTGTCGACGGACAGGACGCGGGCGTGGGCGAGCGGTGAGCGCAGGACGGCCAGGTGCAGCATGCCGGGCAGTTGGAGGTCGTCGACGTAGCGGCCCTTGCCGCGGACGAAGCGCGGGTCCTCCTTGCGCAGCATGCGGCCGTGGCCGCACGGCTTCTGGTCGTTGTCGACGAACGCGGTGCGGTGGCCGTTGGGGGAGACGGTCGTCATGACGTTGCCTCCGCCGAGGTCGTCGTGGTCCGGGTGCCGGCTTCCTCGGCCGCCGCCCATCTGACGGAGCGCACGATGGTGGCGTATCCGGTGCAGCGGCAGATCTGCCCGGAGATCGCCTCCCGGATCTCCTGCTCGGAGGGGTCGGGATTACGGTCGAGCAGGGCCCGCGCGGTCATCATCATGCCGGGGGTGCAGAAGCCGCACTGAAGTCCGTGGCACTCGATGAACCCCTGCTGGACGGGGTCCAGTTGCCCGTTCTGCTCCAGCCCCTCCACCGTGCGCACCTCGTGCCCGCCGGCCATCGCGGCCAGTACCGTGCACGACTTGACCGGTTCGCCGTCCATCCACACCACGCACGTACCGCAGTTGCTGGTGTCGCACCCCCAGTGGGTGCCCGTCAACCGCAGGTGGTCGCGCAGGAAGTGGACGAGCAGCAGCCGCCCCTCGATCTCCCGGGTGACCTCTTCCCCGTTGACGGTCATGGTGACCTGCACGATGGCTCACACCTCCGGTCCAGTGGCCCGGGCCACGGCCCGGCGCAGTACGCGTACGGTCAGCTCACGTGCCAGATGGCGCTTGTACTCGGCGCTGCCGCGGCGGTCGGTGACCGGCGAGCAGGCCTCGGCGGCCATGTCCCCGGCCCGGGCGTACGACTCCTCGTCGGGCTGCCGTCCCCGCAGTGCCTCGGCGATGCCGGGGATGCCGGCGGTGTGGGGGCCGACGGCGGCGAGCCCGACGCGGGCGTCGGTGACCGTCCCGCCCTCCAGCCACACCGCGGCTCCGGCCGAGACGACCGCCCAGTCCCCGGCCCGCCGCTCCACCTTCTCGTACGCGCTCGACCCGCCCAGGCGGACGGGGAAGCGGATCTCGGTGAGGATCTCCGCGTCGCCGACGGCGGTCTCGTACGGCCCGCGATGGAAGTCCTCCATCGGTACGAGCCGTTCGCCGTCCCGGCCACGGATCACGCACACGGCGTTGAGCGTGGTGCACACGGCGGACAGGTCCTCGGACGGATCGGCCTGGCACAGCGAGCCGCCGAGCGTGCCCCGATTCCGGACGACGGGGTCCGCGATGACCCGCTCGGCGTCCCGGAAGATCGGGAAGGCGGCGGCGAGTTCGTCGGACTCCAGCAGTTCCCGGTGGCGGGTCATGGCGCCGATCCGGATCGACTCGGGTCCGACCCGGATGTAACCGAGCTCGCCGTGCAGCTCGTTGATGTCGATCAGGTAATCGAACTCGGCCAGCCGCAGCTTCATCATCGGGATCAGGCTGTGCCCGCCGGCCACGATCCGCGCCGTGTCGCCCAGCCGGTCCAGGAGCGTGATGGCCTCTTCGACGCTGTGCACCCGCTGGTACTCGAACGGAGCGGGAACCTGCATGGGCGCAATCCCCCTGTCTCGCACCGGACTTGACCCGGCGCGTCGGGCGCTGTGTCCGGCCCATTGGGCGCTCGGCGACGACGGGTGTCAACGGCTGGTTAACCGTTCACTTAAGTCGCCCACGGAGCCCGGAATGGCATGCTGGACCGCATGGGCGATCACGCACACCACGACTCGGTACGCCGCAGCTACGACACCGTGGCGGAGGAGTACGCGACCCGCCTCCACGCGGAACTCGACCACAAGCCCCTGGACAAGGCGTTGCTCGCCGCCTTGCTGGAACAGACGCAACCGGGCACCACGATCGGCGACCTGGGCTGCGGTCCCGGACACGTGGCGGCCTGGCTCGCCGAGAAGGGCGCGCACACGGTCGGGATCGACCTGTCCCCGGGCATGCTCGTGGCGGGCGGGCGCCGCTTCCCGCAGGTGGAGTTCCGCGAGGGCGACCTACTGGAACTGCCCGCGAAGAACGCCGAGTTCGGTGCGATGGTCGCCTTGTACACGATCCTCCACCTCGACCCCGATGAACTTCCCCGCGCCTTCGCGGAGATGGCACGCGTCCTGCGTCCTTCAGGCCTTGCCCTCCTCTCCTTCCACATCGGCGAGGAGATCCGGCACCTGGACGAGTGGTGGGGGCACAAGGTGGACGTCGACTTCCGCTTCCTCGACCCGACCCGGGTCGCCGAGCAGCTGGAGACGGCCGGCTTCGCCGTGGAGATGAGCCTGCAACGCACCCACTACGCCCACGAGGTGGAGACCCGCCGCGCCTACGTCCTGGCCCGCCGCTCCTGACACGTCACGACGGGCTGGTAGTAGCCGGTGGACTCCGGCGCGTGCCAGACGATGTCGGCGAAGCCCGCCTCGGTCAGGAGGAGTGTCAACTGCGGGCGGGACAGCGCCCAGTAGGTGGTCCGGCGTCGTCGGACCGTCCAGTCGGCCCCGGCGGGGATGAGCTGGAAGTGCTCCAGGTCGTAGCGCTCGCCGTCCTCGTGCCAGTGCCACAGCTGAAACGTGATCACCCGGCCGTCGGGGGTCCGGCTGACCTGGGGTGGTGTCGAGAGGGGCCTGGTCCGGCGGATCTCGTCGTAGTCCCGGAGGGTGAGCACCAGCAGTCCGCCGTCGCGCAGCACCCTCCGCATGCCGTCGAGCGCCGCTGCGACGTCCGGTGCCGACAGCAGATGCGGGAGCGAGTTGTCGGCGCAGACGACGACGTCGAAGACGGAGGAAGCGAACGGCAGCCGGCGCATGTCCCCGGCGGCCGTCGCGAGCCCGACGCCCCGCGCGGCCGCCTCGGCCCCGGCGCGCGTGGCGGCACGCGGACTGAGATCGCTGCCGACGACCCGGTGACCGGCCCGGGCCAGCCCGATCGCCTGCGTGCCGATCCCGCAGGAACAGTCCAGGACGCGCCGCGGCCCCGCTCCCAGCCGGTGCTCGACGAGAGCGTCGAGTGCCGCCGCCTGGCGCGCGATGCTCGCATCCCAGTCGGGGAACATCAGGTGGTAGTCGGCGGCCAGGTCGTCGTAGAAGGCCCTGGGGGAGGACCCGCTCGCTGCGCTGCTCAGTTCAGTACCGCTTCCCAGGTGTCGACGGCGAAATGAAGCGTCATTCCGTTACGCCCGTACAGCTCGGGAGCGCCGGTGGCGTTGGCCGTGTCGACGCCCAGCCCCACGGTATCCCGCCCCCGCCCGGCGAACGCGGCGAAGGCATGCCGCAGCAGCAGTGCGCCCAGACCCCGGCCGCGGGCCTCCCGCAGCACTCCGATGCTGCGGATCCACCCCATCGCCTCCCGGTCGTCCCGGGAGATCAGGAACCCGGCGTCGCCCGAGTCCTCGGTGCTGACGATCCACACCAGCGACCAGTCGAGGAGTTCGGCGTCGACGTCGTGCAGCCACTGCTCGTACGTGCGCGGCTGGAAGTCGAAGTGCTCGGCGAAAGCGGCCTGATAGAGCCGGTGGACTCGCTCACGGTCGGCGTCCGTCGTGCACGGGCGCATCCGTACCCCGGCGGGCGGCTCGGGGGCGAGGTCGCGCGCCGGGTCCAGGGGGCGTCGCAGCACGTGGTAGCGGCGTACGACCTGCCAGCCCCGCGCCTCGATCAGCGCTGTGTCGAGCGTGGGCTCGGTGTTGAGATGCAGATGGACCACTGCCTTCGCCGCGCCGTTGGCCCGGGCCTTGTCGAGGGCCCTGGTCTGCATCGGGTCCAGGAGCAGTTCGCCGGCCCGCTGGTGGTCGGGAAGGACGTAGTGGTCGATGTCGACGCGCTCGTCCCCGGAGTCGTCCCACAGCAGCCCGTACGCCACCAGCAGGTCGCCGTCGAAGGCCAGCCAGGAGTCACGCTCCAGGTCGATGTCGGGCCGCTTCAGATCCGCCTCGACGGTGTGCAGATCGGTCTCGCGCCGGCCGATCTCGATCTCGTCGACGGTGTTGAGCAGTTCGGTGATCGCGGGGGCGTCGGCGAGCAGGGCCGGGCGCAGGACGTAGGACATGAGGGCCAGGGTGCTGGGGGGCGGGGGAGCGTGCAACGGAATTTCGCGCGGCGGGTGCCGCATGCGCTTCGTCCGTTTGCCCGTGTGGCCGCATTCTCCGGCGTGTCGGGCACAAAACACCCGGTAACGTCGCGGTCCTCAGACCGGCTCGTGTTCGGGGGAACCGCATGGACTACTACGACCTCGGCACTCACGGCCGCACCGTCACGACCTCGTCCCCCGAGGCCCAGCTGTGGTTCGACCGCGGTCTCGTGTGGACGTACGCCTTCCACCACGAGGAAGCCGTCGCCTGCTTCGAGGCCGCCGTCCAGGCCGACCCCGGCTGCGCCATGGCGTACTGGGGCATCGCGTACGCGCTCGGGCCCAACTACAACAAGCCGTGGGAGTTCTTCGACGGGGAAGACCTCGTACGGACCGTCGAGCGCACCCACGCCGCGGTGGAGCTGGCGCACGAGAAGGCGCAGGCCGGTGCCACGCCCGTCGAGCGGGCCCTGATCGGCGCGCTGCGCGCCCGCTACCCGCAGGCGAAGGCCGTCGAGGACTGCTCGGTGTGGAACGCGCCGTACGCCGACGCCATGCGCGCCGTCCACGAGCTCGCCCCCGACGACCTGGACATCGCCACCCTGTACGCCGACGCCCTGATGAACCTGACCCCCTGGCAGCTGTGGAACCTCAGGACCGGAGAGCCGGAGGAAGGCTCCCGCACCCTGGAGGCCAAGGCGGTGCTGGACCGCGTGCTCGCGACGGACGCCGGCGCACGCCATCCGGGAGTGCTGCATCTGTACATCCACCTGATGGAGATGTCCCCGACGCCCGAGGCCGCGCTGCCCGTCGCCGACCGGCTGCGCGGACTGGTCCCCGACGCCGGTCATCTGCAGCACATGCCCACGCACCTGGATGTGCTGTGCGGCGACTACCGGCGGGTCGTGTCGGACAACAGCGCCGCGATCGTCGCCGACGAGAAGTTCCACGCCCGGGCCGGAGCCATGAACTTCTACACCCTGTACCGGTCGCACAACTACCACTTCAAGATCTACGGCGCGATGTTCCTAGGCCAGTCCCGGACCGCCCTGGACACCGCCGCCCAGCTGGAGGCCTCCGTCCCGGAGGAACTGCTGCGCGTTCAGAGCCCGCCCATGGCCGACTGGCTGGAGGGCTTCCTCGCCATGCGGGTGCATGTGCTGATCCGCTTCGGGCGCTGGGCCGACATCCTCCAGCTGCCCCTGCCCGCCGATCCGGAGCTGTACAGCGTGACGACCGCGATGCTGCACTACGCCCGTGGCGTCGCCCTGTCCGCCACCGGCCGGATCGCCGAGGCCGAGGCCGAGCGCGTCCTGTTCCACGAGGCGGCGGCCCGGGTGCAGGAGACACGCATGCTGTTCAACAACACCTGCGCCGACATCCTCGCCATCGCCTCCGCGATGCTCGACGGTGAACTCGACTACCGCAAGGGCGACTTCGACGCCGCGTTCGCCGCGCTGGAGCGGTCCATCGACCTCGACGACAACCTGCCCTACGACGAGCCGTGGGGGTGGATGCAGCCCACCCGGCACGCCTACGGGGCCCTGCTCCTGGAGCAGGGACGTGTCGCGGAGGCCGAGGCGGTCTACCGCGCCGACCTCGGGCTCGACGACACCCTGCCGCGCGCGGTACAGCACCCGGGCAACGTGTGGGCCCTGCACGGGTTCCACGAGTGCCTCGTGCGGCTCGGCAAGCCGGGCGAGGCGCGGATCGTGGCGCAGCAGCTGAAGATCGCCGTCGCGCTGGCGGACGTACCGATCGAGGCGTCGTGCTTCTGCCGCCGCGACACCGGTTGCTGCTCCTGATCACGCGGTGAAGAGCCGCAGTTGGAGGGCGAGCGTGCTGTAGTACCCCACCAGTGCGGACAGTTCGAAGAGCGCGCGCTCGCCGAGGGCCATCCGCGCGGCCTCATATGTGCGTCGCTGATCGAGCCGCCGTGATGTGCCAGTGCGCGGGTGAACTCCCGGGCCGCACGCTCGACGGTGTCCGCGAACCGCGGATCCCGGCTCTCCCGCAAGGCCGCCGGCTCGACCGCGGTCAGGCCGACCGCCGCTCCCACCCGTTCGTGCGCATGCTGCTCGAAGGAGCTGTCCCGGACCTGCGCGACCACGAGGACGGCGATCTCTCTTACCCGTGGGTCCAGTTGGGTCCGGTACCGGATCGCCGCACCGAGCTCCTGGAGCGAACGCCCGAGAGCGGGGTTGAGCGGCATCGCGTTGAACGGCCCTTCCAGACGCCCTTCGGTGTCGGTGAGGGCGAAGTGCTGGGGTCCCGAAGCCCGCGCACCCGAGGTGATCTCGGCGTACAGCACGCCCTGTTCCGCGTCGAGCTGGGAGGGGCGCAGCCGCTCCAGGCGGGTCATCGCTCCTCCTCCGCCGGCGCCACCAGCTCCTCGTCCGTGAGCAGCCGTTCGTGTGTGGCCATGAACTCGCGGGCCCGGGTGAGGACGTCGTCCACCTGGGCGGAGGTGAGTTCGACACCGGCTTGCGTCAACTTGTCGATGAGCGTGTAGGGGCCGCTGTCCGCAGTGAAGGGCACGGTGCGGGCGTTGCCGACGAGGGTCGGCTCCAGGCAGTTGTGGAGGAGCGGGTCGACCTCGGTCTCCTGGGTGATGAGGTCCATGCCGCCCCAGCAGAAGGCGTGGGTCCCGGTGACCGGGTGGTTCCACGCCGGCTGATAGCCCGTCAGGGCCTCGGCCGTGCGGGCGAGTTCTGTCAGACGGTCGGTTCTGATGCCCGTACGCACCCCGTACAGCGCCTCGAAGGCGAGGGCGGTCGCCGCAAGGTCGGCGTTGCCGGGGCCGCCGCAGTAGCCGTTGACCGACAGTTCGACGGCCGTGGCTCCGCGGAAGCGGTCCAGGCCCAGGTGGTCGGCGAGGGTGTCGAGGTCCCCGGAGGCGGTGTCGGACTCCGCGCGGGTGCCGGCCACCGATCCGTACGCGCCCCGCCGTGAGTTGCCGACCACCCGGAAGCCCGCCCCGGCCGGCACCGGCTGCTGGTACGGCCGGCTCTCGCCGCTGCCCGACCCCGGGTGCAGCAGCACCACCGGCTCGCCGTCACCGCCGGTGTCCCAGCACCACAGACTGCCGCCCCCGGAGACGGGCACCTGGTACTCGGTCACCGGCACCTGCTCGGGTAGCACGACCGGCTCCCACGGTTCCCGCGTACGGGACGTGGTGGCCCGGGCCGTGCCCTGCGCGGCGCCCGTCACGGCGAGCGCGGCGAGGGCACCCCCGACCACGGTGCGTCTGCTGACGGACGCGGCTGTGCGGTCCGCATTCATGGGCCCTCCAGTGATCTTTTGTCTGTCGACAGGTGAACAGGGATGGCCGAAAGGGCTTACAGGGGGATGAGATAGTGTCGACACCGTTGCATCGGCTGTGAGCCGTCGCAGGCAGGGAGAGTCGCCGCATGACCGATCAGGACACGCACCAGGTGCTGGAACGCCTGCTGCGGTTGCGGGACCGGCGTGAGCCGTTGGTCGCGCAGATCGCCGAATGGGTCGGCGGGGGCATCATCGAGGGACGCCTCGAACCGGGGCAGGACCTCAACAGCGTCGAGCTGTCCCGCCGGTTCGACACCAGCCGTACGCCCGTCCGCGAGGCGCTGATGCTCCTCGAACAGGAGGGCCTGGTCGAGATGAAGGCCCGCCGCAGGCCCCGGGTCGCCGCGCCGTCCGTCCAGGACATCCGGGACATCTACCAGGTCAGGCGACAGCTCCTGGCGATGCTCGCGGGCCTGCTGGTCGAGCGGGCCACCGACGCCGAACTGGCGGAGCTGCGGGGCCGGGTGGAACGTATGCGCAAGGTCGCCGACTCCGGGGACGTGGACGCCTACTTCTGGGCCCACGTCCAGCTCCAGGAGCGCATGGCCGAGGTCGTCGGCAACGCCACCCTGAAGCAGATCCTCGACTCGCTCGCGCTGCGCACCCTGATGCTGCGCCACCTCAGCCTGACCCGTGCCGGGCGTCTCGCCTACAGCATCGACGACCAGGAACGCCTGTTGCAGGCCTGCGAGGAGCGGGACGGGGAGCTGGCGTCGGCGCTGATCGCGGGGGCGACCGTCCGGGCGCTGCGGGCGGTGGAGGAGCAGCTGGAGCAGGACGCGGCCCGCAGCCGCAAGCCCGCGCGGAAGCGGGGAGCGGCGGCCTCCTGAGGAACGGCCCCTGGGTGGTGGTCACTTGGCGAGCACTCCGCCGTCCACGGGAAAGCTGCCGCCCGTCACCCACGCCGACTCGTCCGACGCCAGGTACACCGCGCACCACGCGATGTCCTCGGGTGTACCGGTCCGTCCCAGCGGGATCCGGGCCGGCAGCGCCTCCCGTGCGGCACCCTCGTGGGCCCCGGCCGACTCGGTGGCGGGGGTGCGGACCATCCCGGGCGAGATGGTGTTGGCGCGAATGCGCGACGGCGCGCCCTCCACGGTGAGTTGCCGGGTCAGCCCGAGCACGGCCGCCTTGCCCGCACAGTGCGCCACCATGCCGAAGGTCCCGCTGCCGCGGAAGGCGTTCACCGAGGCGAAGTTGACGATCGAGCCGCCCCCGGACGCCCCCGGACGCCCCCGGACGCCGCCAGGTGCGGCCAGGCCGCCCGCACGGGCAGGAAGACCACGTCGGCCTCGCCCCGCAGAGCGGGCGTCCACTGCTCGTCGAAGTCCATGTCGGAGGCCGCGGCGATGTGCGGGGCGATCGCCCCGGCGGTGACCAGGACGTCCACGCGCCCGTGCCGTGCGGCCGTCTCGTCGGCGAAGCGGCGGGCGTCCGCGGGCCGGGTCATGTCGAGCGGGGCGAGCATGTCGACACTCAGCCCGCGTTCGGCCGCGAGCTTGCGGGTGCCCTCCGCCGCGTCCGCGTCGATGTCGCAGCCGACGACGGTCGCGTCCTGCTCGGCGAAGAGCAGGGCACACCCCTGTCCGATGCCGGCGCCCGCGCCGGTGACGAGAGCGACTTTTCCGGAGAGCCTTGTCGAGGCAGTCGTACGAGACCGCGGTACGGCTCGCCCTCCATTCCTAGTGTCGACACTATGGCGCGGCCAAGGGTGAGGGCGTTCGCCATTTCCGTTAGTGTCGACAGTCGGAGCGTATTGCGGCCGTGTATGCGCTTTCTATTGACGTGTACTTGGCATAGTGGCTACATGGGAGCGCTCCCATCCCCCTCTTCCCAAGCCTGAGTTTCTTGGCGCTCACTCCCTGGAGTCGCAGTGAGAAGAACAAGAAGCACGACGAGAAAGAGCCTTCTGGCCCGCCTGGTGACCGTCCTCCTCGGACTTGTCGTCGTAGGCGCCCTGTGCCCGGCCGCGGCCCTGGCCCAGGCCGAACCGCCGGGCACCCAGGCCACCGGCCTGCACATCAGCAACGGCAGGCTGGTCGAAGGCAACGGCAACGACTTCGTGATGCGCGGTGTCAACCACGCCCACACCTGGTATCCGAACGAGACGCAGTCGCTGGCGGATGTGAAGGCGCTCGGCGCCAACACCGTCCGCGTCGTCCTCGCCGACGGTCACCGCTGGACCGCGAACAGCGCCTCGGACGTTGCCAACGTTGTCAGTCAGTGCAAGGCCAACAAGCTCATCTGCGTCCTGGAGGTGCACGACACCACCGGATACGGTGAGGAGGCCGCGGCCGGCACCCTCGACCAGGCGGCCGACTACTGGATCGGCCTCAAGAACGTGCTCGCCGGCGAAGAGAACTACATCATCATCAACATCGGCAACGAGCCCTGGGGCAACACCGATCCCGCAGGCTGGACCGCCCCCACCACCGCCGCGATCAAGAAGCTGCGTGCCGCCGGCTTCGAGCACACGATCATGGTGGACGCGCCCAACTGGGGCCAGGACTGGCAGGGCGTCATGCGCGCCAACGCCCAGTCCGTGTACGCCGCCGACACCACCGGCAACCTGATCTTCTCGATCCACATGTACAGCGTCTTCGACACGGCGGCGGAGATCACCGACTACCTCAACGCCTTCGTCACCGCCAAACTCCCCCTCGTCATCGGTGAGTTCGGCGGCCCCGCCGACCAGTGGGGCGACCCGGACGAGGACACCATGCTGGCCACCGCCGAGCAGCTCGACCTCGGCTATCTCGCCTGGTCCTGGAGCGGCAACACCGACCCGATCCTCGACCTGTCGATCGGCTTCGACCCCAGCCAGCTGAGCGCCTGGGGCCAGCGCATCTTCAACGGCGTCAACGGCATCGCCCAGACGTCGAAGGAAGCCACGATCTACGGCGGCGGCACCCCGGACACCCAGGCGCCGACGACCCCCGGCGCCCCCACCGCCTCCGCGGTGACCGCCACCTCCGCGACCCTGTCCTGGACCGCCTCGACCGACAACGTGGGCGTCGCCGGCTACGACGTCGTGCGGGTGAGCGGCAGCACGGAGACGAAGGTCGCCGCCTCCACCACCAACTCCGTCACCGTCTCCGGCCTCACGGCGGAGACGGCGTACACCTTCGCCGTCTACGCCCGTGACGCGGCCGGCAACCGCTCGTCCCGTTCGGCCACGGTGAACGTGACGACGGACGACACACCCGCCGGCACCTGCTCCGTCGGCTACCGCGTCGTCGGGGAGTGGCAGGGCGGATTCCAGGGCGAGATCACCATCCGCAACACCGGGACGGCCGCCGTCAACGGCTGGACCCTCGGCTTCTCCTTCGCCAACGGTCAGACCGTCTCCAACATGTGGGGAGGCACACCCACCCAGACCGGCGCCGCGGTGAGCGTCACCCCCGCGTCCTACACCTCCACCATCCCCGCCGCCGGCTCGGTCACCGTCGGCTTCATCGGCACCAAGGGCGCGACCAACACGGCCCCGACCGCGTTCACCCTCAGCGGGAGCACCTGCACGACCGCCTGACCGGACACCTGAGCGACCGGCGGGGGCGCTGCCGTCGCCGGTCGACGTGTGCGGTGAGGCGGGTGGGTCAGTGGTGGTGCCCGTGTCGGCCGAGGGTCTTTACGGGGACCGCGCCGGGGCGGGTCCACTGCGGCACGGGGCGACCGGTCGGGCCCCAGGTGGGGTTCCCGTCGGCGTCCGAGCGCCAGGACCAGCAAGGGCCGCGCCCCTCGGGCCATCCCTCCGGGTTGTCCTCCCACGTCTCACCGCGGCCGTAGGGCGTCATGTCGAGCAGACCCAGGGCCGCGCTGACCCGCTCGTTGCCACGGCCCGTCGTGGAGTAGGTGAGGAACACACGGTCGCCGTCGCGCAGGAAGCCGGTGAGGTACCCCATGTCCCCGCCGGCCGGCCCGTCCACGTCCCGCACCGAGTACCAGGGCTGGGTGTACCCCATGAACTCGACGTAGGAGGCCACCTCGTCCCACGGTCCCGTGGTCAGGATCGCGAACGAGACGTCGCGGGCGTTGAGATACACGGCGTCCCGCAGATGCCAGGCCGCGGTGGTGCAGCCCTCGCACTGACCCTGGTGCGGTGCGCCGTCGTACCACATGTGCTTGTAGACCACGAGCTCGTCGCGCCCCTGGAACAGCTCGAGGAACGGGACCGGCCCGTCGGCGCCCACGACCTCGACCGCCCCGTCGAACTCGACCATCGGCAGCCGCCGTCGGGCCGCGGCGATCGCGTCCCCCTCACGGGTGTGCGCCTTCTCGCGGACCAGCAACTCCTCGCGCGCCGCCTCCCAGGTCTTGAGGTCGACGACTGGTGGCTTGCCGGGAAGGTTGCTGGTCACGTTGCCGGACGTGGTCGTCATGGTGTCCTCCGTGGTGTCTCGTCCCGGGCGGCGTCGTACGACGTCCCTCGACGCTCACCGGAACAGACCCGCGCCGGGGCCGGAACTCATCGCGACGGGGAGTCCGGGAGTGTCCCGGTGACGATCGCTCTGCGAAGCCGCTGCTCGTCGGCTCCGCGAACCGGTCCAGTGGCCTCAGAGGCCGACTGCCGCGCTCACCCCGCCGCCTCCTCGACTCCCGTCTCTCCCGCCCACCGCGCACTCCACGCGGTCAGCGGACTCAGCGCCTCGACGAGATCCTCGCCGAGCGGGGTGAGGCGATACGCGTCGTCGTGCAGGGCGAGGAGACGGGCCTCGGTCAGTTCGCCGAGGCGGGTGCTGAGCACGCTGGAGGACATGCGCTCGCACCGCCGCTGAAGCTCGCGGAAGCCCGCGGGGCTCAGGTGCAGCTCCCAGAGGATGCGCAGTGCCCAGCGTCGGCCGAGCAGATCCAGTGCCGCCATGACGGGGCGGCCCGACGCGGACCCGCGTACCGGCACACCTGGCCGCGGCGTCTCGGACGCCGTGTCTGATCCCATGCCCACCTCCTTGTGCTTCGGTTTTGGAAGCAGCATACTGATTCGAAAATCGAAGCATGGAGTGTCGTATGCCGCGCATGGAACCGCTCCACCCGCCCTACCCCGTCGCCATCGACGAGTCCCTGCGCCGCTGGATGCCCCCGGACTCACCGCACGAGCCGCTCACCCTGTTCCGGGTCCTGCACCGCAACCCGGAACTGACCTCCCGGATGTTCGTCCTGGGCTCCGGGCTCCTCGGCCACGGGCTGCTGCCCGCGATGGACCGCGAGATCGTCATCGCCCGCGTCACCGCACGCGCCGGCTGCGCCTACGAATGGGGCGTGCACGCTGCCTCCCTGGCCCGGCAGGCAGGACTGACCGAGGAGCAGATCCGGGCGACCACGGACACCGACCCCACCGCGAAGACCTCCTGGCCGACGCGCCACGCGGCGCTGCTCGACGCCGTCGACGAACTGCACGACACCGCGCGCCTCTCACAGCCCGCCTGGGACGCCCTGCGCGTCCACTACGAGGACGCCCAACTCCTCGAGTTCCTCGTGCTGACCGGCTGGTACCGCACGATCAGCCACCTGGCCAACGGACTTCAACTGGAGGAGGAGGCCTGGGGCATGCCGTTCCCGGCCACGCCGGTCAGCCGGCCGGGCGAGTGAACCGCTCCACCGCCTCCCACAACTCGGCTTCGCGCTCGGGGTCGTACGACTCCGGCGAGGACCGCGCCACACGGCCGCGATCGACGTACTCTCCGCTCGACGCCGGCGTCTCGCCGAGCGCCGCGTCGGCCAGATGCCGACCCGCCTCGCCGAGGCCGGTCGCGAACGGCGTGAGGGTCGCCGCCGGCAGGATCCGACGCATCGCGAACCGGGCGACGGCGCCCGCGTTGCGGGCCAGACCGGTGCCGGGGACGAATCCCGGGTTGAAGGAGACGGCGTCGATTCCGGGTGGCAGCCGGCGTGCGTACTCGTGCACGAGGTGGACGGCCGCCAGTTTGCTCGTGGAGTAGGCGGTGCGGCCGCCCGCCGCGGTCTCCGGGTGGGCGAAGGCGCCCGTGCGGGCGAGGATCTCCGGGGACCGCCACACCGGGCCGGGCACCATGCCCAGGTTGTGCCTGAAGTCGCCGAAGTGTGTGTCGCTGACGGTGAGCACGATCCGGGCGGGGCCGACGAAGCGGTCCTCGAGCAGGCGGACGAAGAGGTGATGGGCGAGCACATTGACCGTGAACGTGGCCTCGAAGCCGTCCGGCCCCGCGGTGAGCGCGTTCGTGTACTGCACGCCGGCGTTGCCCACGAAGCCGCGCAGCGGCGGCAGTTCGCCCCGGTCGAGCCGGTCGCGGATCTCGAGTGCGGCCGTGCGGACGCTCTCCAGCGAGGCGAGGTCCGCCGAGACGGAGCCTCCGCCGCCCAGGTTTGTGAACTCGCGGGCGACCACGAGGAGATGGGTGTCCGGGGACCGACGCAGGATGTGTTCCGCGGCGACGCGTCCGATGCCGCGGCTCGCGCCGGTCATGACGAGGGTGGACTTCATGGGGGAGCCCTTCAGCAGCGTGCCGCCCACGCTCGTCGCTCCCGTCGGCCCGAGACAGTGCCAGGCTCGACCCCAGGACCGGCAGTACCCAGGCTCACCGGCCGACGGACGGCGCCGGACGGCGACAATGAACCCATGCCAGATCCCGGGCCCGACTTCGCCACCCTCCTGCACACCTGGCGTGACCGTCTCGCCCCGGCCGAAGCCGGGTTCACCGCGACTCCCGGCCGCCGGGCGCCGGGACTGCGCCGCGAGGAACTGGCGCAACTGGCGGGGCTCTCCGTCGACTACCTCCTGCGCCTCGAGCAGGGACGCGCCAGGAATCCCTCGCCGCAGATCGTCGGCGCCCTCGCACGCGCATTGCAGCTCTCGCGCGCCGAGCGCGACCAGCTGTACCGCGGCGCCGGGCTGCTGCCACCGTAGGACGGGACGGTCTCCGGCCATGTGCCGCCGGGCGTCCAACGGCTCGCCGCGCGCCTCGGGGACGCACCGATCGGCGTGTTCGCGGCCGACTGGACGCTGGTGTGGTGGAACGCGATGTGGAGCGCCCTGCACGGCGACCCCATCGCCGTCCCACCCGCCGAACGCAACCTCGCCCGCGCCCTGTTCGGCGACGGCCCGGGCCACGCCGCGCTGCGCCCGATCCTCGCCGCGGGAGGCCCGGAGGCCTTCGCGGCCTCGATCGTCGGCGATCTCAAGGACGCGGCGTCCCGCTACCCGGCGGACACCGAACTCGCCACCCTGGTCGGGGAACTGCGGGCGCGGTCGGCCGTCTTCGCCCATCTCTGGGCCACCGCCACGGCGTCCCCGCACGCCTCCGAACAGAAGACGGTCCGCCACCCGGAGGTCGGCGACATCCTGCTCGACTGCGACGTCCTCCTCGTTCCCGGTGCCGACCTGCGCGTGGTCACCTACACTGCGGCCAGCGGCACGAGTGACGCGGGCAGACTGGACCTGCTGCGTGCCCTGGGCATGACGGGCGTCTCCGGCATCTGAGCCGTCGAGGAACCGCCTCCGTCGCCGCCCCACCCCTTCCACCACACGCGAGAGGCTTCCGCATCATGCGCCGTTACGTTCTCACCGGCACGCCGGGCGCGGGCAAGACGTCGATCCTGCGCGGCCTCGCCGACCTCGGCCACGCGGTCGTCGAGGAGGCGGCGACCGCGGTCATCGCGGGGGCCCAGGCCCGCGGCGAGGACGAGCCGTGGACGCGGGCGTCCTTCATCGAGGAGATCGTCGAGCTGCAGCGGCGACGGCAGTTGGCAGCCGCCGCGACCGACTCCGTCCAGGTGTACGACCGTTCGCCGGTGTGCACGCATGCCCTCGCCCGGTACCTGGGGCGGCCGGTGCCGGCGTCGCTGACCGCGGAGATCGAACGGATCACGGCCGAGGGGATCTACGAACCCCAGGTGTTCTTCGTCCGCAATCTGGGCTTCTGCGAACCCACCAGCGCCCGCCGGATCAGCTTCGCGGAGTCACTGGAGTTCGAGAAGGTCCACGAGGAGAGCTACCACGCCTTCGGCTACGAGCTCATCGACATCCCCGCCGCCGACCTGGTGCGCCGCGTCGCCACGGTCAGCGCGGCGATCTCGCGCCACGGCCCGTGAAGGCGTCGGCCTCGACGAAGTGCTCCACGTCGTCCGACGTGGGCCTGAGGAGCCCGTCACGTACACACAGGGCCGTGGCCTCGGCCCGCGAGGCGCAGCCGGTCTTGCGCAGCAGGTGCTCGATATGGCTGTGCACGGTCCGCGGTGACAGGAACAGCGCCTGGGCGATGGCCTGGTTCGTCTGGCCCCTCGCGGCCCGGGTGAGCACCTCCAGTTCGCGCGGGCTCAGACCGTACGGCAGTTCCGTGGGCGTCTCGGAGACCAGGACCGACTGCCGTTCGCGGGGCGACGTCGTCGCGCACCGGTGCAGTACCACCCGGTACCACCTGCGCCCCACCGGCCAGAGGAAGCGCAGCCGCAGGCCTTCCGAACCCATGAACGCCGCGACCAGGGAGGCGAATGCGTCGTCGTCCAGCACCAGGGCGCGACCCCGGCCGGGGAGGTCGATGGTGCCCTCGGCGGTGACGAGGCTCGCGTCCGCGTCGGCGGGCAGGTCGTACAGATCGCCGGTGCGGGCCGTCGGGTCGGCGAGGGCGCCCAGGGCCGGCAGGACCGAGGCGAGCAGGTGGCGGGCCTCGGAGTCGTAGCGGTCCGGACCCTCGACGGACAGGGTGATCAGACCGACGAGGCGCCCGTGCTGGCGCAATGCCCCGGTCAGCGCGTCGCGAAATCCGGCCGGCCGGACCCGCTCGGCGTAGAACCAGCCGTTGCGGAAGCGCTGCCCGCCGTCGGCCGTGTCCTCGGCGTCCTCGGCGATGGACGGCGGGAGGGGCTGTCGTACGACATTGGCGTACCACGGAGTGGAGACGAACTCGGCGGCCAGCGCCTCGGAGGCCACGGCGGTGTAGCCGATGCCCGCGACCTGGACATGGGACCCGGTGATCGGATCGATCGCGAGCAGGGTCGCCGCGTCGACGGGGAGGGCCTCGGCCAGTTCGCGCAGGGCCTGGGCGCAGGCCGAGGCGGTGTCGCGTTCGCGCGTGAGCATGCCGATGCGGGTGGCGGCCGCGAGCTGCCGGTGGGTGACCATGCGGGCCTCCCGGAACCCATGATCAAGCATGTCGTTTGATCCCTAACGATATGCGGCTTCGGGTGACGGGACAAGGGTTTCGCCGTTTCGTGGCACTCGGACCCGTGGCCCGCCCGCAGTCGGTATTTGTACGGATGGCGGGGCGGGGCGCCCCGGTCTTTCCTGTTCGGCACAGCCGGACGCCCGATGCCTTCATCCCGGGCCACATCCCTCGGAGCCCCGCCATGACCAGATTCCCGACACCCGCCCCGGCGTCACGCCGCCAGTTCCTCGCCCTGTCCGGCGGCGTCACGGCCGCCGCCCTGCTGGGCGCCGCGGGCTGCTCGGCACCCGACGACGGCTCGGCGAGCGGCGCACAGGCCGCCGGGGCCTCGGCCGGGGCGGAACAGCTCACCACGATCGGCCTCGACTACCCCTTCACCCAACTCCCGCTCTACTCCACCCTCGTGAAGCTCTCCACCGCCGCGGCCAAGAAGCACGACGTCTCCCTGCGCACGACCAGCGACGCCGGCAGCGCCGACACCCAGGCCACCAACCTCAAGGCATGGGTCGCCCGGAAGGTCCCGGCCATCGTGTCGTTCCCGATGGTCTTCGAGGCCACCGAGTCGATCTCCAGGTCCGCGCTGGACGCGGGACTCATCTGGGTGACGTACGGCGGCACCCTGGAACACCAGAGCGCGGACATCCAGTTCAGCTTCCTCGAAGGCGGCACGCTCCTGGGCAGGGCAGCCGCCCGCTGGGC
The DNA here is from genome assembly GCF_053592055.1 of Streptomyces sp. NPDC002817. Classification (NCBI taxonomy): domain Bacteria; kingdom Bacillati; phylum Actinomycetota; class Actinomycetes; order Kitasatosporales; family Streptomycetaceae; genus Streptomyces; species Streptomyces sp. NPDC002817. Next base: position 44,655 of record NZ_JBSFUY010000044.1, on the reverse strand, counting down.
CGACGAGCACCTCGGCGGCAAGGGCAAGATCGCGTTTCTGACGGACAGCACCATCCAACTGGGCCGCGAACGCACCAAGGGCATGATCGACGCGTTCACCAAGGCCGCGCCCGGCGTCGACGTGGTCGCCCAGGAGCAGGCCATCGACCCCGACACCGGACTGTCGAAGACCCGCGCCGTCCTCGCCAAACACCCCGACCTCAACCTCGTCCTCGGCGTCACCGACGCCTCCGCGTACGGCGCCTTCAAGGCGCTCCAGCAGACGGGCCGCAAGAGCGACGACGCCAAGACCTTCGTCGGCGGCCAGGACGGGTCCGCCCCCTCCCTCCTCGCCATCAAGCAGGGCACCTTCTACCGGGCCTCGGCCGCCCTCGCCCCGCAGGACATCGCCAACGCCATCGTCGACGTGCCCCTCGCGGTCGCCGCGGGCAAGGCGAACCCCAGCGCCCAGGTACCGATCACCCTCGTCCAGCACGCCGACACCGCGAGGATCGACGCGCTGCTCGCCCAGAACTCCTAGGCCCCGCCATGACCGAACCCACCCTCCGCATCCGCGGCCTCACCAAGTCCTTCGGCGGCGTCAGAGCCCTCGACGACGTGGACCTCACCGTCCCGGCCGGACAGGTCCACGCCCTCCTCGGCCACAACGGCGCCGGCAAGTCCACCCTCATCAAGTGCCTCGGCGGCGCCTTCCCGCCGGACGCCGGCACGATCGAGGTGGCCGGTACCGCGTACCCCCGACTGAGCCCACGCGAGTCCATCGCCGCCGGCGTCGCGATCATCTACCAGACCCTGAGTGTGGTCGACTCCCTGACCGTGGCCGAGAACATCTTCCTCGGCCAGGAATGGACCCGCTGCGGAACGGTCCACCGCCGCGCCCAGGACGAGGTGGCGGCCGGACTGCTCGAACGAGTGGCGGCGACCTGCTCCCCACGCGACCGATTGAACGAACTCCCCATGGGCCAGCGTCAGTTGGTGGAAATCGCCAAGGCGCTCAGCCGCAGCGCCTCCGTACTGGTCCTGGACGAACCGACAGCGGCCCTCTCCGGCGCCGAGAGCGACGCACTGGCCGAGCGGGTGGAGGACCTGCGCACACAAGGCCTGGCCATCGTGTATGTCACCCATCTCCTCGGCGAGGTGGAACGCCTGGCAGACGCGGTGACGGTCCTGAGAGACGGCCGCGTGACCCACCAGTCGTCGAGTTCGGGACAGTCACGGCACGACCTGATCGCCGCGATCGCCACCCCACCCCAGGGGCGCGGGGAACTGCGCGACCAGCCACACACGACCGTCAAGCCGCCCACCGACACGCAGTCCCCACCCCTCAGGCGAACCGCTCTCAAGCTGAACGCTCTGTCGGGCCCCGGATTCGGCCCCATCGACCTCACCGTCGCCGAGGGCGAGATCGTAGGTCTCTACGGCCTCATCGGCTCCGGCCGCACCCGGATCCTGGAAACCCTGTACGGCAGACGCCGGGCCTCGAACGGAACGGTCAAGGTGGGGGAGCGGCCCGTCACGGCCACCCGACCCGCCGACGCCTTGGCCGCAGGCATCGCCCTCGTACCGGCAGACCGCCGCAGACAGGGCTTGTTCCCCCTGCTCGGCGCCCAGGACAACACGTTGCTGCCCTCGATCCGCACACTCGCCCGGCACGGAGTGCGTTCCCGGCGTGCCGAACAGCGCGTGTTCGCATCCCTGTCCGATGCCGTAGGCCTGCGTCCCGCCCAACCACGCCTGCCCGCCTCCGCCTTCTCCGGCGGCAACCAGCAGAAACTCGTCCTGGGCCGCTGGATCCACGAGGCACGCGACGTCGACGTCCTCCTCCTGGACGAACCCACACAGGGCGTGGACGTGGGCGCACGACAGGAGATCTACGACGTGGTGACCGGCCTCGCGCAACAGCGGGGCACAGCCGTCCTCTTCGCCTCCAGCGACCCCGAGGAAGTCGTCGCCCTCGCCCACCGCTGCCTCGTCATCTCCGCCGGAGGCGTCGTCGGCGAACTCTCCGGCCCGCGGCTCACCGAGGCCGCCCTGCTCTCGGCCGTCCACGACCTCACCCCGCAAGGAGCAGCATGACCACCGCTCTGCCCCTGCCCCGCACCCTCGCGGGCAGCGGCCTGAACACCGCACGGCGGCACCCGCTCCTCGTCGTCCTGATCCTCATGGTGCTGGTCTTCCAGCTCACCACCGGCAGCTTCCTCGACGCGGGCAACCTGCGCGGGATCGCCACCGACGCGGCCACTCTCGCCATCGTGGCCGTACCGCTCGCGCTGCTCGTCATCAGCGGCTACCTCGACCTTTCCGTCGGCTCCACCCTCGCCCTGGGCGGGCTGGTCGGTGGCTGGCTCGCCGGCCAGCATCACCAGTCACCGGTCGTCGCCGTGCTCGGCGCGCTGGCCGTGGGCGCGGCGGTGGGTGCGGTGAACGGCATCCTGTGCTGCTACCTGGGCCTGTCGGCGTTCATCGTGACGCTGGGCATGCTCACCGCGGTCCGCGGACTGGCCCAGCAGCTCTTCCCGCTGCCGCTGAGCAGCTTCGGGAGCGGGTTCGCCTGGCTCGGCGGATCACGGATCGCCGGGATCGACGCACCGGTCGTCCTCGCCGGGCTCGTGCTGGTGGCGGGCGCGTTGTTCCTGGCGGTCACCCCGGGCGGGCGGCATGTCTTCGCCATCGGGGTCAACCGGGAGGCCGCCTACCTCTCCGGGATCAATGTCCGCCGGATGCCGTTCGCCTTGTTCGTCGTCACCGGGGTCGCCGCTGCCCTTGCCGGGGCCATCAAGGCATCGGTCCTGGACAGCGCGGTCGCCGGTACCTCCGGCGCCGGATTCGAACTGACGGTGCTCACCGCCGTGCTGCTCGGCGGAGTCGCGCTCACCGGCGGATCGGGCTCCGTTTTCGGCGTACTCCTCGGCGTGCTCTTCCTCGGCAGCCTGCAGAACGGGCTGACCCTGTTGAACGTGCCGACCTTCTGGCAGCAGATGGCGCAGGGCACCGCCCTGGTGGCAGGCGCCGCTCTGGCCTGCTTCGGACCGCGGGCGACGCGGTGACACCCCACATCTCCGAATCCCCGAGAGGAATCGCGTGAGCGACAGCACCCCCACCATCATTCTGACGGACGGTCAAGTCATCACCGTCGACGGTGACTTCGCCGTGGCCGAAGGTGTGGCCGTACGCGGGCGGGACATCGTGGCCGTCGGGAGCGACGCCGAGATGCGCGCCCTGGCCGGCCCCGGCACCCGGATCGTCGAACTCGGCGGCCGGACCGTCCTGCCCGGCATCAACGACTCCCATCTGCACGGGGCGGCGTACGGGCTGACGAAGCCGCCGTTCGCCCTCGACGTCAGGCATCCGGCGGTCGGGTCGATCGCCGACATCGTCGCCGTGGTGGAGCGGGCGGTGGGGGAGGCCCGGCCCGGTGAGTGGATCGTCGGACTGGGCTGGGACCCGGGCTATCTCGCGGAGTGCCTCGCGGATCCGCGCCGCTTCCCGCACCGCCGGGACCTGGACGCGGTCGCGCCGGACAACCCGGTCTGTCTGACGGACTTCTCCTCGCACATGGTGTGGGTCAACAGCGAGGCGCTGCGCGGCTGTCGCATCGACGCGCACAGCGTGGCACCGGCGGGCGGTGTCATCGACCGTGACGCCGACGGCGAGCCCACCGGCATCCTGCGCGAGACGGCCCAGCGGCTCGTCCAGGCCGCGCTGCCCAGCCCCACCGTGGCCCAGCGCCGCGAGGCCATCGGGACGGTGATCCGCGAACTCCACACCCGCGGCATCACCAGCTACACCGAGCCCGGCCTCGGCCCCGGCGGCACGACCTCGCTGTTCGGCGGACTGAGCACCGACAACTGGACCGCGTACGCCCAACTCGCCGAGGAGAACGCCCTGGACGCCAGGATCAGCGTGCTCCTGCTTCCCGCCCCGATGGGCGGCTCCGCCGACGACGTACGCAAGGGACTGGCCGAACTGCGACGCCCCGCCTCCTCGGACGAGCGGCTCCTGCGCGCCATCGGCGTCAAGATCTTCGCCGACGGAGTGCCGCCCAACCGTACGGCCTGGATGACCGAGCCCTACGCGGACGGCGGCCACGGCGCCCTGTGCGTGCACGGCGACACGCCCGCCCTCCAGGCCGGCGAACTGCGCGAGATGATCCGGGTCGCGCACGAGGCCGGGTACCAGCTCGGCGTGCACGTCACCGGCGACCGGGCCATCGACGAGGTCGTCGACGCCTTCGTCGCCGCGCACGAGGCGGCGCCCCGACCGGAGGCGCGGCACTACGTCATCCACGGCGACTTCGTCGGCCCCGCGAGCCTCGCCAAGCTCGCCGCGCACGGCTACGGCGTCAACATGAACCCCGGCATCAAGTGGACCATCTCCGACCTGATGGACGAGGTCGTCGGCCGCGAGCGCTCCGCCTACCAGTGGCCGGTACGCTCCGCCCTCGAAGCCGGGGTCACGGTCTGCGCCAGCTCCGACGCACCGATCACGGAACCCGACTGGCGTCAGGGAGTCGCCGCGATGATGCTCCGGGAGTCCAAGGCCAGCGGCCGGGCCAGTGGCCCCGAGCAGTGCGTGCCGCTCGCCGACGCCCTGCGCGCGTACACGATCAACCCGGCCCGACAGGACTTCGCCGAGGACTGGAAGGGTTCGATCGAGGTCGGCAAGGTCGCCGACCTGTGCGTCCTGGACCGGCCGCTGCTGGATCTGGACCCGCACGACATCACGGACGTACAGGTGGACCTGACCGTGTTCGACGGACGCGTGGTCCACGAGCGGGGTGCCCGATGAGCGTCGCGCCCCGCATGCTGCTCGTCCTCAGCGAGAACTGGACTCTCACCGGCGGCCGGGCCGACCTGCCCGCCGCCGTCCGCTGGGCGCGGGAGGCCGAGGACGCCGGATTCGACGCGGTCATGGTCAGCGAACACATCGTGCTCGGCCCGGACGCGGCCGCCGACGGGATCATGGGCAACCCGCGCGACTACGCCCTCCCGGGCAACCAGGACCCGTACACGCCCTGGCCCAACTCCCTGCTCCTGCTGTCCGCCATCGCCTCCGTCACCGAGCGCCTGCGGCTGGCCGCCGCGGCCGTCCTCGCACCGCTGCGCCATCCTCTGCTGATGGCAAGGGAGTTGGGCACCCTCGACCTGATCAGCGAGGGGCGGCTGCTGGTGCAGCCGACGGTCAGCTGGAGCAAGGACGAGTACGACGCGCTCGGTGTCCCGTTCGGCCGCCGCGGGCGCCTGCTGGACGAGCACCTGGAGGTGTGGGCGAAGGCCTGGGGTCCGTCCCCGATCTCCCATGAGAGCGAGCACTACCCCTTCCGGGACGTCTACTTCGAACCCAAGGCCCACCGTCCCGACGGGCCCCGCCTGTGGTTCGGCGGACAGCGTCTGCACGGCCCCGTCCTGCGCAGACTCGTCGAGTACGGGCATGGCTTCCATCCGCTGGGCCGCCCCGCCCCGCAGGACATGCTGGCTCTGAAGGAGGCCATGACCGCGGCCGGCCGGGACGTCGCCGACCTGGAGATGATCGGCGGCACCCAGGCCGTCTTCCCCGACGACCGGTCTCCGGCGGACCTGGGCGCAGCTCTCGCGTCGATCCCGGAGCAGACGGAGGCGGGGTTCACGACCTTCTGCATCAAGCCGAACCAGTTCATCGACGAGGGGGGAGGAGTGGGAGGGTTCTGCCGCGACGTGATGCGCCGAGTGGAGGCCTTTACGAGGTAGGGGTGTCCTATGTTCTCCAGGTGGATTAGTTTTCACCGATGTGTTGATCCCCTGAGGAGTCGTCGATGAGCAGAAGCGAGTATCCGGAGGCCGCTACGGCGGCGGGCACGGTACGCGGCCGTCGGGAGGGTGCCCTGACGGTGTTCCGCGGAATCCCGTACGCGCGGCCTCCCGTGGGTGAGGCCCGCTTCGCTGCTCCGCTGCCGGTGGAGCGCTGGGACGGTGTACGGGAGGCCTTCGCGTTCGGTCCGCCTCCGCCGCAGGAACCGTTCGGCCCCGAGGCTCCCGGGAACCTTCCGGCCGGGGACGACTGGCTCACCGTGAACGTCTGGACCCCGGACGCGGACCCGGCGGCACGCCGCCCGGTGATGGTGTGGATCTACGGCGGCGCCTACAAGTTCGGCTCCTCCGACGACCCCGCGTACGACGGCGGCCGGCTCTCCGGCGAGGGTGGGATCGTGGTGGTCACCCTCAACTACCGGGTCGGCATCGAGGGCTTCCTGCGGATCGAGGGCGCTCCCGCGAACCGTGGTCTGCTCGACCAGGTGGCGGCGCTGGAGTGGGTGCGCGAGAACATCGGCGCCTTCGGGGGCGATCCGGAGCAGGTCACCGTCTTCGGTGAGTCGGCGGGTGCGGGGTCCGTCGCCGCGCTGATGGCGATGCCGAGGGCGCGGGGGCTGTTCCGGCGGGCCATCGCGCAGAGCGTGCCGGGCACGTACTTCTCGGACGCGCTCGCCGCCGACATCGCGGAGACCCTGGCCGCCGAGATCGGTCTGCGGCCCACCGTGGCCGACCTCGCCGGGGTGGACCCGCGCAAGCTGCCCGAGGCGGGGGCCGCGCTGACCGGCCGTATGCGCGAATACGTGCCTCGCTGGGGCGCCGTCGCGCTCACTCCCACCCCCTTCTCGCCCGTCGTCGACGGCGAGGTCCTGCCTACCGCCCCATGGGAGGCCCTCGCGGACGGCGCCGCCCGTGACGTGGAGCTGATCGCCGGACACAACAGGGACGAGTACCGCCTCTTCCTCCTGCTCGGCGGGCTGCTCGGCCGGGTGGACGACGGACTGGCCGCACTGGCCCTGAACCTGTTCGGCCCGGCGCCGGACGCCGAGCAGGCCTACCGGGCGGCCTTCCCCGACGCCTCCACGGAGTACCTGTTCGAACTCGTGCAGTCCGACTGGCTGTTCCGTATGCCCTCACTGCGTCTGGCCGAGGCGCAGGTAACCGGTGGCGGCCGGGCGCACGTCTACGACCTCACCTGGTCGGCCCCCGCGAACGGCGGCGCACTCGGCGCCTGTCACGGGCTGGACGTCCCCCTCACCTTCGGCGTGTTCGACGGCAACGGTCTCGGCACCATGCTGATCGGACCCACCCCCTCGCCCGAGACCGAGGCCCTCTCCTCCCACATCCGCTCCTCCTGGACCGCGTTCGCCACGACGGGCGACCCGGGCTGGCCCGCCTACGATCCCGAGCACCGCCTCGTCCGGCTCCTCGACACCGAACCCACGGTCACCGCCTACCCGGAGGAGGCCTCACGCCGGCTGTGGGAGCGGCACACCTTCACCGCGCTCCCCCTGACGACGTCATAGCCCCACCCGGCGTGCGTCACAGGCGTGCCGCGTGATCGGGGACGTAGGTCTGCAGATCGCGCGGCGTGCGCTGATAGCCGGTCGATCCCGGGCGGTCGGGCAGCTCCAGCACCGGCGGTGGCACCTGGTGGTAGGGCACCGAGCTCAGCAGATGGGCGATCGTGTTGAGCCGGGCGCGGCGCTTGTCGTCGCTCTCCACCACGTACCACGGGGACTCGGTGATGTCGGTGTGCACCATCATCTCGTCCTTGGCCCGCGAGTACGCCTCCCAGCGGGTGATCGACTCCAGGTCCATCGGAGACAGCTTCCAGCGCCGCAGCGGATCCTCCAGCCGGCGCCGGAAGCGTTCCTGCTGCTCGGTGTCGCTCACCGAGAACCAGTACTTGCGCAGCAGGATGCCGTCCTCCACGAGCATCCGCTCGAAGACGGGGCACTGGCGCAGGAAGAGCTGGTACTCCTCCTTGGTGCAGAAGCCCATCACGTGCTCGACTCCGGCCCGGTTGTACCAGGACCGGTCGAACAGCACGATCTCGCCGGCGGCCGGCAGATGCTCGACGTAGCGCTGGAAGTACCACTGACCGCGCTCGCGCTCGGTCGGCTTGGGCAGTGCCGCGATCCGCGCCACGCGCGGGTTGAGATGCTCGGAGACCCGTTTGATGGTGCCGCCCTTGCCGGCCGCGTCCCGCCCCTCGAAGACGACGACCAGCCGGGTCCCCGTGGCCCGCACCCACTCCTGCAGCTTCACCAACTCCGTCTGTAGGCGCAGCAGTTCCTTCTCGTACACCTTGCGCGGCAGTTTCTCCGCCTTCTCGCCGACCATGCCAGCACCGTACTGTCCGGGCGGTGACCGCGCATCGTGGAGCGAGCCTTGTCCGGAGTGCTGACAGTGTGAAGTGTGGCGTGTAGATTGCGGCCGTCGCGAAAATGCACAAAATAAGCCGGGCTGTTCGAGCCGCACCAGGACAGCCGTGGTCTCTTCCCCCACCCCTTCCCCCAGGAGGAGCCCATGCAAAGGCGCATACCCGGGTTCGGCGCAGCGCTGATCACCCTCGTCGCTGTGGCCGGATGCGGATCCTCGGACTCGGGCAGCAGCGACTCGTCATCATCGGGAGGCGGCAAGACCACGACGGTCAAGGTCGGCATCATTCCGATCGTCGACGTCGCCCCGCTCTATCTGGGGCAGGAGAAGGGCTTCTTCAGCAGCCGAGGCATCAAGCTGGAGATGGTCCCCGCCCAGGGCGGCGCCGCGATCGTCCCCGGTGTGGTGAGCGGGCAGTTCAAGTTCGGGTTCAGCAACACGACCTCGTTGATGGTCGCCCAGGTCAAGGGAGTTCCCGTCAAGTCCGTGGTCAACGGGGCGGCCTCCAACGGCAAGGTCGGCGGTGACGTCACCGCCGTGATGGTGAAGAAGGACAGCCCCGTCAAGACGGCCAAGGACCTCGCCGGACGGACGGTGGCCGTGAACACCCTGCAGAACATCGGCGACACCACGGTGCGCGAGTCGGTGCGCCAGGCGGGCGGTGACCCCTCCAAGGTCAAGTTCGTCGAGATCCCGTTCGACCAGATGCCCGCCGCCGTGGACGACGGCCGAGTGGACGCCGCCTGGATGGGCGAGCCCGCGCAGACGGTCGCCAAGGCGCAGGGCGCCCGCGTCGTGGCCTCGCCGTTCGCCGAGACGGACCCCAAGCTCACCGTGGCGACGTACTTCACCTCGACACAGTTCGCGCAGCAGAACCCGGACCTGGTGAAGAAGTTCACCGAAGCCATGACGGAGTCGCTCGAGTACGCCTCCGCCCACCCGGACGAGGCCCGCCAGACCCTCACGACCTACACCAAGATCAGCGGCGATGTCCTGAAGAACCTCATCCTGCCCAGTTGGCCGGCCGACGTCGACATGGCCTCCCTGGAGAAGCTGGCCGCACTCAGCGAGAAGGACGGCCTGTTCGGTGACAAGAAGCCGGACCTGAACACCCTGTTCTCATGACCGAGCCGTGTCGTCGTCCTGAGGGCGAGGCGTGACGATCTCGCCCTGAATCACCTCGGGGTTCGCTCGTTCCTCGGCCGAATCGTCGTCCACGGCATCCTTCTCCGCCTTGAGAATGCGCGCCGACTTGCCCGCCGAGCGGGTCAGTTCGGGGAGCTTCTTCGCCGCCAGGACGGCGATGACGACGATGAGAAGGATGACGAGCTCGCTCAGTCCGAACATGGGGATCCCTCCGGATCAGACGGTGACGCCGAAGTCGGAGGCGATCTCGGCCAGGCGGGCAGCGTACCCCTGCCCGACCGTGTGGGGCTGCCCGGTGTCCTTACCATGGACCGCCTGTGAAGTGCGTGGCAGCGGAAGGGAGACAGGACGTGACGGATCACCGAAGGCCCCGGCGACGGGGGCAGGGCGAGCTGGAGGCGCAGGTTCTGTCGGCCCTGCGCGAAGCCGACGGTCCGGCGACGGCGGGCTGGGTGCAGGAGCGGCTCGGCGCGGGCCTCGCCTATACGACGGTGATCACGATCCTGACCCGGCTGCTGGCCAAGGCCGCGGTGACCCGGGAGCGCTCGGGCCGGTCCTTCGTCTGGACTCCGGTGTCGGACCAGGCCGGGCTGGCGGCCCACAAGATGCGCAAGCTCCTGGACGGCGAGAGCGACCGCGAGGCGGTCCTCGCCAGCTTCGTCACCTCGCTCGATCCGGACGACGAGAAGCTTCTGCGCGACCTGTTGGGGCAGGTGGAGGGCGAAAGCGACGCGGGTGAAGAGGCCGAGGGCGAAAGGGGCCACTGACTTCTCATGGGGGTGTTCGTCTTCCTTCCACTGGTGCTGCCCTTGACGGCCTGGCCGATCGCGAGGCTCGCCGAACAGCGTCTGCATCCACGCATCGCCACCCGCCTGCTGACAGGCGTGGCCGGAGTGATGGCGCTGTGCAGCACGGTCTGTCTGGGGCTGCTGATGGTGGTCGGCACGGCGCAGCTGCCCGGCAACCCCCTGCCCGACGGCTGGTCGGACCCCGAGGTGCGTGCGGCCGTCCCCTACGACGAGGTGGCCGGCAGGGCGGCCATCCCGGCCCTGCTGGCCGTCGCCGTGCTGTGCGGGCGGGCGCTGTGGCGCCATGCGCAGGTACGGCGGCGCGCCCACCGGGCGCTGGCCGGCCTGCCCGGCACGGAGGTCGCGATCCTGCCCGACGGAGAGCCTTACGCGTACGCCCTGCCCGGTGGGACCCGTGGCCGCATCGTGGTGACCACGGCCCTGCTGTCCGCTCTCCGGCCCGCCGAGCGGCGCGCCCTGTTCGCCCATGAGCGGGTGCATCTGGCCGCCCGGCACCACCGGTTCCTGCTCGTCGTCCAGCTGGCGGCGCAGGCCAACCCCTTTCTGCGTCCGCTGCGTACGGCGGTCGTGTACACCACGGAGCGCTGGGCGGACGAGGAGGCGGCCCGCGTCGTCGGCGACCGCCACACCGTGGCACGCGCGATCGGCAGGGCGGCGCTGGTCTCCCGCGGCACTTCCGTGCCGACGCTGGCGGGCTTCGCCCTGCCCGGACCGGTGCCCCGGCGGGTGGCGGCCCTGCTGGCGCCCGCTCCCGGCGGTCGCGGCTGGCCCTCGATGTTCACCGCGGTCGGGATGGCGGCCTGGGCGGCCACCGCGGGTACGGCGCTCTCCGCGCTGTCGTCCGCCAACTCCGCGGTGACGATGATCGTCATCCTGCGCGCGGCGACGCCGCTGTGACGGCGCCGCCGTGTGTGCCGTCCTCGCTCAGAGGTCGAACTCGTGCGGAGGCAGGTCGAGTGCGAAACACGCCTCGCGTACGACGGCCTGCTCGCTCTTGTCGAAGTCGCCGTCGGCTCCGCCGATGACGATGCCGATCTGAACCACGGCACGCGCCTCGGCGGGCTTCTTCTTGGCTTTGCCGATCTCCTGGAGCACGCTCACCTTGCCGAAGGCGAAGTCGGCGGTCAGCTTGTTGATGTTGTCGTCGAAGCGGCGCTGGAGGTCCATGGCGTCGAAGTTCTGCAGCACCTCGTTGGTGGCGATCAGCTGGGCCACCCGTTGCCGCTCGGAGGGATCGACGGTGCCGTCCGCGGCGGCGACCAGCGCGCACATGGCCATGCTCGCGTCGCGGAAGGCGCCGCTCTTGAGGTCGTTCTTCTTCGCCGTGAGCTGGGTCTGCATCGTCGACGCGGATTCCTTGAACCGGTCCCACAGGGCCATGACTACTCCAAAAGATCGGTCGGGGCCCGATCCGCTCCGACGGCGATCCGGCACCCCTTAATATCTACAGCAACGTAGAAACTAGCGGCCGAGCTGATAAGTTCCGCCGATCCGCAAGGAACTCCACTCCCGCCGCGTTCGTTCACGCACCGCACACCAACTGAAGGAGCAAGACGTGTCCGCCACCATGACGGACTCCCCGGGGCACTGTCCCCGAACACCCCGCCAGGTCCTTCCTGAGCACGGCACGCGACGGGGCGGCCACTCTCGATCGACACGCCGATGAGTGTCGTGAACGCCCTGCTCGGCCTGCTGGCCGTCTTCGTCCTCACCGCCGGCACCGGCTACTTCGTGGCCCAGGAGTTCGCCTACGTCTCCGCGGACCGGCTCGCCCTCACCCGTGAGGCCGAGGCGGGCGACCGGAAGGCCGCCCGCGCCCTGACGGTGCTGGAGCGGCTGTCGTTCATGCTGTCCGGCGCCCAGCTCGGCATCACCGTCACCGGCCTGGTCGTCGGCTTCATCGCCGAGCCGTCGGTCTCCGCACTGCTCGAGCCCGCGCTGACCGGCATCGGTATCCCCGAGGGCGCGGTCGGCGGTATCTCCGTCGTCCTCGCCTTCGTCCTGGCCACCGTCGTCCAGATGGTGCTGGGCGAACTCGCCCCCAAGAACCTCGCCATCGCCGTCCCGGAGCGCCTGGCCAAGTCGCTGGCCGCCTCCACCCTGGCGTACCTCAAGGTCGTCGGCCCACTCGTGCGGATCTTCGACGGCGCCGCCAACCGGCTGCTGCGCAAGGTCGGCATCGAGCCCGTCGAGGAACTCCACCACGGCGCCACCCTGGAGGAACTCGGCCACCTCATCGGCGAGTCCCACGAACAGGGCGAACTGCCCAAGGAGACCGCCGAACTCATCGACCACGCCCTGGAGTTCTCCGAGCGCACCCTCGACGAGGTGATGGTCCCGCGCGTGGACGCCGTGTTCGTCCGCAAGGACGCCACCGCCGCCGAGGCCGTCGACCTGATCGCCAAGCACGGCCACTCCACTTACCCCGTCCTCGGCGACCACCCCGACGACGTCCCCGGCGTCGTCGGCGTACGCGAGCTGATGCGCCTGCCCGCCGCGACCCTCGCCACCACCACCGCGGGGGCGCTGGCCCGCCGTCCGCTGCTGCTGCCCGACACCCTCCCGCTGCCGGACGCCGTCGAGCAGATGCGCGAGCGGGACGACGAGTTCGCGGTCGTCCTGGACGAGCACGGCGGTCTCGCCGGCATCGTCACCTACGAGGACATCGCGGAAGAACTGGTCGGAGACATCGCCGACGAGACCGACACCGTCATCGAGGTCGCCGTCCCCGACGGCGAGGGCTGGCTGGTGGACGCCGGCCGCCGCCTCGACGAGATCGCCGACGCCACCGGCATCGAACTTCCCGAGGAGGACGACTACGACACCGTGGCCGGCCTGATCGTGGACCGCCTGGGCCGCTTCCCGGCCATCGGTGACCGGCTCACCGTCGAACTCCCGGACGGGGGAAGCGCGTTGATCGACGTTCGTACGCTCGACCGGCACGTGCCGGACCGAGCCCGGATCCAGAGGGTGGAGGAGGAGCAGGCATGAGCTTCCCGATGGCGCTCTTCGTCACCGTGCTGCTGCTGATCGGCAGCGGATTCTTCGTCGCCGCCGAGTTCGCCCTGGTCGCCGCCAAACGGCACCGCATGGAGAAGGCCGTCGCGCAGGGGCAGCGCGGCGCCAAGGCGGCCCTGGCCGGCATGCGCGAGCTGTCGCTGATGCTGGCCGGCGCCCAGCTCGGCATCACCGTCTGTACCCTGGGCCTGGGCTCGGTCTCCAAGCCGGCCATCTCCCACGAACTCGACCCGCTCCTGCACGACCTGGGCCTGCCCACTGCCCTCAGCTACGGCATCGCGTTCGTCTTCGCGATGGCCGTCGTGGTGTTCCTGCACATGGTGCTCGGCGAGATGGCTCCCAAGTCCTGGGCCATCGCCCACCCCGAACGCTCCGCGATGCTCCTCGCCCCGCCCTTCCGCGCCGTGGTGAAGGCGGTACGCCCGCTGATCGCGGTGCTCAACCGGATGAGCAACGCGCTCGTACGGCTGTGCCGGGTCACCCCGCGCGACGAACTCGCCTCGGTCCACAACCGCGAACAACTCACCCACCTGGTCGAGGAGTCCGAACGCCTCGGCCTGATCAGCGAGAGCGACTCGGAGCTGCTCACCCGCTCCCTCGTCGAGCCCGAGACGCCCGTGGGAGAACTCCAGATCCCGGCCGCGGAGATCACCTCGGTCGACGGTGACGCGGGTATCGACGACATCCTGCGCCTGGCCACCGACCATGACCGCACCCGACTGCTGGTACAGGACGCGGGCACCGTCGTCGGTTCCGTCCATGCCCGGGACGCCCTGGTGGCCCGGGCCCGATCCAGGGCTGTTGACGCCCGCGCTCTGGCCCGACCGGTACCGGAGGTGACGCAGGAGACCACGGTCGCGGACGCGATCGAGCTCCTGCGCCGCAACCGTGCCTCCCTGGCGGTCGTCCGGGACGAGTCGGGTCACCTCACGGGCATGGTGACGCTGGACGATCTGCTGGCCCGCTATCTGCAATCGGCGTGAGCGCTGTCGGCCGGTCAGAGTTGTGCGGGCATGCTCCAGCAGTTGGAGGCGGCCTTCTTGCCCGACAGCCGGTCGGACAGCCAGGCGATGGCGTCGCCCTGGTCGGTGAGCAGCGGGGCGAAGTGGTTGAGCAGCGCGCTGCCGACATTGGGCAGGACGACGCCTTTGTACGTGACGTCGGCGCCCTTCTTGCACCAGTCGACGGCGAGTTGGCGCGCCTGTCCGTGCGGGACGAGGTTGTCGCTGACGCTCGTCGCCAGACGCACGGGGCCGGACGGTTCGAGCGTCCCGATGCGTTGGCTGTCCAGGAACGCCTGCAGCGCGGGTGTCGCGGCGATGATCTCGCTGATGGACCGTCCGTCGGTCGTCCACTTGGTGCTCTTCGCGTAGCCATAGCCGAAGAGAGCGTCCCCGACGCACATGGTCGACAGGTCGGTGAGGGCCGTCTTGCCCGCCGCGTTGAGATGCGCCTCGGCGATGGGTTTCAGGGACGGGTCGGACTGGAGGAAGCCGTTGAGCGACCAGCCCAGCGCGCCCGCGAGTTCGCTGCCGTCGATGGCCTTGGTGACCGAGGTCAGATCGGCGGGCGGCGCGCCCGCGTAGGTCCCGGCGAGCGTGACGTCAGGGGCGTAGGAGGACTGGAGTTCGGCCGCCGAGGCGGTCGCTCCACCGCCCTGGCTGTATCCGAACAGCCCCACCCGGGAGGCGGAGGTGACGGAGGCCCCGCGGACCGAGCGGGCGGCGCGGACGGCGTCCAGTACCGCGTGCCCCTCGTCGACGCGGTTGACGTAGGTGTGCAGCCGGTCGGTCGCGCCGAGGCCGGCGTAGTCGGTGACGACCACGGCTATGCCCTTCGCGAGGAGGCGGTAGATCGCCAGGTCCTCGTAACCGACGGACACGGTCTGGCCGTTGAGGTTCAGCGGGTGCTCCAGGCCCATGGACGCGGCGCACTGGTCGCCCTGTCCCATGGTGCCGGGTGCCACCGCGACCAGGGGGCGCGGTCCGTCGCCCTGCCATGCGGCGGCGGGTTCGATGTAGGCGCCGGTGACGGCCACCGGCCGGCCGTTCGAGTCGGTGGACTTGTACATCAGGCGGGTCGCGGTGCCGGGGAGGGGTCCGTCCAGGCCGGGCAGGCTGAGGGCCAGTGGCAGTGGCTCGGTACGGATGAGGGTGCCGTTGGCGGCGGGCAGGGTGGTGGGCGGGTTGTAGAACGCCGGGATGGTGACGCCTCGGGAGACGACCTCGTCCGCCGCCATGGCGGCGGTGCCCGTGAGGGACTGGGCGCCGAGGCAGGCGGCAGCGGTGACTGCTGCGGCCATGAGCCGACTGCGTGCGGGCATGGCGAACCTCCTGTGAAAGCGGCTGGCAGAGAGGTGCACAGGTGAAACCGGCACGGGAACGCGGCCGTCCCACGGGCCGGTCCATGCCGCACTGAAGTGGTTCGCCAGGACCTTACCTGCGAGTAAGTTACTCGTGGTAGCACTGCACAGGTTACGGTTCGGTAATTTGACAGGATGTCTAATTACGCGCCGCGGCGGCTCCATGGCGTAGCGGTGGACGCTCCTGAACTGCGCACTTCCCTTGGACGTCGATTCCGTGAATCAGGCAAAACGGGCCCATGGCGCACGCGGCGAAGAAGACGCAGGAGCCCACGGCGCACACCGCGAGCGGGCTCGCCACCTATCTGCGGGCACGACGCACTCGGGTCACTCCCCCCGTCGAGTAGGTGTCCGGCGCGATCCACTTCTTCCAGGCGTAGCTGCTCAGTGCCGTCACGGTGCGGAGATCGAAGAGAACCATGAACGCGAAGTACTGGTTCACTCTCACGAGCAGGTGGGCGTGCAGCCAGGTCATCGCCACGACCACCAGGTTGATTCGATGAATCCACACGGAGAGCTGGTGACGGAAGACGATCTCCAGAACGCCTTTGGCCTTCAGCGGCAGTCTCGATCTGTCGACCAGTCATCCGCTCATGAAGAAGACCGCGAAGCACAGCACGGTGAGTGCCCCGTAGAACGCCCAGTCGTCCAGGTTCCGGGCCAGTCGGGTCGGCGCATAGGAATACTCACGGTGCGTACAGGCAGCGACGACCGCCGGCACGCCGAGCACGATGGACAACAGCCACCAGGTGTAGGCGATCAGGCCGAGGAAGACATAGAACCTCAAGGGTCCGGGGTCGTCCGCCACGGAGTCGTAGGTCTGCACCAGCGGGAACGGAAACACCACCGCGAGGCTCCAGAACAGCAGCTTACGAAGCATCGCCAGAGCTCCAGCCGGCCGGGCGTGTGTCTCGTATGTGGTGCAGGTTGACATGGACGAGTGCCGCCAGGGTCAGGACGGCGACAGTGATCAGGGCGATCACCTTGTATTTCGGCTTCACACGTTCTTCCGCTCAAGTGGGCACGTGACGGCACTACTTGCGGGCCGGCTCAGCAGCGGAACGTCTGAAGTGACGTGAGCGAGTGGGCGGCTGAGGACCTCGATGCGCGGTGCGACGCACTGAGGGCGCCTGGAGGCAGCGCGGTGATCTGGTCCCTGAGGACACTGGCGCCGGAGGGCTGCGCGGCGGAGCGATGGCGGTCACGGCCCACAAGCCAGGACGGCGGGTCCACGATCTGCTCGGCATCGCCGCAGGCGGCGAACCCGTCGGCGCGGTCGGCTACGACGGACGTCGCGGACCACTCCTGGGCCACCGGGGCGGAGCTGTTGCCGGTGGGACCGGACGTGCCGGACGCCAGTACACCGATGAACTGGAGGGCCACCAGGAGAACGGCCGGAGCGAACGTGAATCGGGGTGTGCTGAATCGCGGCATGGCACCCCCCTTCGGCCGTGGTCGTGCAGGCGGATTTCACGCCGGGCTCATGGGCCACCCTGCTGGTAACGCGCACCGTGTGGCGGACCGTGTCGTGGCAGGGAGCACCGTTCAGTGGAGTGACAGGGCCCCCGACAGCGCGCCCTGGTCGATCGCTGGTCTGATAGACGTGCCGTCGGCGTCACTCCCTGCAGAAGGCGCGTTTTCCCATCGCCGACTCGATGCCGCCGAGGATCAGCCTCTGGAACTCGGCGGCACCGGAGTAGGAACCGTCGGTGGAGAACGCCCGCGCGTCATGGCCGAGGGTGGTGAGCCAGGCGCGGCCGCCGTCGTAGTACTGGCACCAGGCGACGGGATGGTCCTTGCCGTGCCCGGGGTGGTGGTAGTTGCCGGCCACGCCCTCGGCGAGGGTGCTCTCGTCGACCTCGGCCAGGACACGGACCTTCGAGGGGGCCGGGATCAGGTTGTACCACTCGTCGGTGAAGGACCAGGCCGCCGGCAGCGAGGCGGTCGAGGCGTCCTTGCGGCCCACCACGTGTACGGTGCCCGGTTGCACCGGCCCGTGGTCGTAGAAGTTTGCCCCGCCCAACAGGCCCTCGTACCAAGGCCAGTTGTACTCCGTACCGAAGGCGTTGTGGATGCCGACGAATCCCCCGCCGCCCCGGACGTACTGGCGCAGCGAGGTCTGTGCGGAGTCGTCGAGCGTGTCGCGGCTCGTGGAGAAGAAGACGACCGCGTTGTATCGGAACAGGGTTGCCGGGGACGCCAGTTGGGTGACGTCCTCGGTGTAGTCGACCCGGAAGCTGTTCTCCGCGCCCATCTCGAGGATCGCGTTCTGGACGACGTTCGCGGTGGTGAGCGGCGGGTTGAGTCCGGTGAACAGGGCCGGTCCGAGGTTGGCGTGGCGGGGGCCCGCGGTACGTGTATAGAGCAGGATCCTGTAGCCCTGGGCGGCGTCGAAGTTGTCCCAGTCGTGGTAGCAGCGCGGGTTCGTGCCCCGGCACACGCCGTAGTCGGGGTCGCCCAGTTCCTGTGCGCCCTGGCCCACCCGGCCTTGGGCGAAGCTGACGGTGGCGGTGGCCACGAGGGCGCTCAGGGCGACGCCCAGTGCTGCGAATCTGGCTCTCGATGTCATGGTCGACTGCCCTTCCTCAGCTCACGACGATCTTTCCGGTGCTCTGGGGTGCGATCGGGTCGTTGTAGAAGTACTCGCCGGGTGTCTCGAAGGTGTGCGTGTACGACTGGCCCGGCATGAGGAGCCCGGTGTCGAACTCGGCCTCGAAGAACGACACGGCACCGTGCGCGGACCTGTTGTCCGCCGGGTTGGTGAAGGTGACGGTCGTGCCCGTCGCGATACGCAGATGCTGGGGCGCCATGGCGTTCTGGGCCACGAGGTTCTCCGTCGTCCCCGGCGTCTGGGTCGTGCTGTTCCAGACGCGGCCCAGGGTGACGGTGTCGCCGGTCACCGCGGCGACACGGATCTGGTTGCGGCGCGAGGGGGGAGTGGGGGCGGCGGCCGGCCCGACGGTGCCGCCGAGCTTGAACGCCCACAGGCTGTCCCCTTTGGGGATGTCGGGATACGGCAGCCAGTTGCCGCCGGCCAGGACGGCGACGTACTGCTCTCCGTCGATCTCGTACGTCAGCGGGCTGGTGTTCACGCCGGCGCCGCACTGCCAGCTCCACAGCTGCCGGCCGTCGCGGTCGTCGAGGGCGGTGAGCCCTCCGTCGGGACGGCCCTGGAACAACACGCCCCCCGCGGTGCTCAGTACGCCGTTGCCGTGTGCGAGGGACCAGTCGCCCTCGCGGCGCCAGGCCACGGTGTTGGTGCGCGGGTCGACCGCGGCGAGTCCTCCGGCGAAGTACTCGCCCAGCGGGCGGGCGGTGTTGACGCGTCCGCCGCGGGTGTTGGAGTAGGCCGAGTTGATGAGGCCGTACCCGACGTAGACGAGGCCGGTTCGGTGGCTGAAGGAGGGGAAGGCCCAGTCGGCGCCGCCGCCCGCGCCGGGGAAGAGGATGGTGGCGCGGTCCCAGAAGACCTCGTAGATCCCGCCGGTGGGGTAGAAGGGGACCGGCCGGGTGGCCTTGTCCAGGCGGGGCTCGCTCTCGACGAAGGGCTCGCCGCCGGGGAAGGGCTGGGTGGGGGCGGTCTTCTGGAGCGCGTGCTGCGGCACGGCGCGCTCCTCCATCCCGTGGACGGGCTTTCCCGTGACGCGGTCGAGGATGTAGTACATGCCGGTCTTGCTGCCGTAGACGACGACCCGGCGCTTCCTCCCGTCGATCAACAGGTCCGCCAGGACCGGGGACATGACGTTGTCGTAGTCCCAGATGTCGTGGTGGACGGACTGGAAGTGCCAGCGCCGTTCGCCCGTCTTGGCGTCGATGGCGACCAGGCAGTTGGAGAACAGGTTGTCGCCGCCGCGGGAGGAGCCGTCGGTGCGGGGGTAGGGGTTGCCGAACGTCCAGTAGACCAGGCCGAGTTCGGGGTCGATGGCGGGGTGGATCCAGCACACCGCGCCGCCGTTCTTCCAGGAGTCGCCCTCCCAGGTGTCGTGGCCGTACTCGCCGGGGCCCGGGGTGCCCCAGAACGTCCAGGCGACTTCACCCGTCGCCGCCTTGAGCGCGTATCCGCGGCCGCGGGCTCCGGCGGTGCTGCCCTCGGTGCCGATGTAGATCAGGCCGTCCCAGTAGACGACCGCACCGGCCAGTCCGCCCGAACTGCCCCCGCACTGACCGCTCTCGGGGTCGCAGCCGGGGTCGCCCTGGTCCTCGACGAGCAGCTCGCGGGTCCAGACCACGGCGCCGGTCCTCTGGTCCAGGGCGTGGACGACGTTGGCGCCGGAGATGGTGAAGGCGAGCCCCTGCCCCAGGGCGACGCCACGCATGTTGGTGGTCTCGGTGCCGACGTTCGTCTTCCAACGCACGGCTCCCGTGCGGCCGTCGACGGCGAAGACGTTCTGCTGGGTGGTGACGGCGTAGAGGACGCCGTCCTGCGCGATGACCGCGCACTGCTGATGGGCCGAGGTGGAACCGCCCTCCAGGTCGATGCGCCAAGCGCCGCGCAACGTGCGGACGTTGTCCGTGGTGATCTGCTTCAGCGACGAGTGGCTGTGGTTGCCGAGGTTGCCGCCGGCCTTGGGGTAGTCCTTGCCGGCGGCCCGGTGCGACTGGGGCGGCACGGGGAGGGCCGACTCGCCGGAGTTCTCGGCCGCTTGGGCGACGGACGTGCCGAACAGGGCGACGGTGCCCGCCGTCCCGAAGGTCGTCGACGTGAGAAAGCTGCGTCTGTCCATGATCCCTCTTTCGTGGCGCACGCGTCTGACTCGCATGAGGTGGGGGAGGGAGGAGCTCTGCGGCTCGTGGTCCGCTGTGCGGTTTGCATAACCCGCACTGTGGTTGGCGTTACGTTAGGGATGTGCCACGGGTGTGGCAAGGGGGCGGGACGCGACTTGTTCAGCCGTCGAGGCGGGCCGGCAGCACGCCGCGCGGGATCGGGCCCTTGTTCCGGCGGCCCTGACCCATCTCCTCCCAGGCATGGGCGAGCAGGCCCACGGAGCGGCTGAGGACGAACAGGCCGCGGGCGAGCGGCGCGGGAAAGCCCAGCTCGGCATAGATGACGGCGGTGGCGCCGTCGATGTTCATCGGCACGGGGTGAGGGCGCCGCAGGAGCGCTTCCTCCACGGCTAGCGCGGCGTTGAGATGGCAGCCGTGGACGATCCCGTCCTCGACCGCCTGGCGGACCAGGCCGATCAGCGGGTCGCGGCGCGGGTCGACCGGGTGGAAGCGGTGTCCGAAGCCGGGCAGATAGCGGGAGCGCCGCTGCCAGTCGGCCATGACCGTACGGGCCGCGTCTGCCCAACTGCCCTCGATCTCATGGCGGTTGCGAATGTCTTCGAGCATCTCCACGCACTGCTGCCCGGCACCGCCGTGGGAGTCGCCGAGCATGTTGACACCGGTGGCGATCGCGTTGTTGAGGCCGATTCCACAGGTGGCGGCCATGCGGGCGGCGGCGATGGAAGGAGCCTGCGGGCCGTGGTCCACGCCGGCGACGAGGGCGGCCTCCAGCAGGGCCGACTCGCGGGCGCCGGGCAGATCACCACGCAGCAGCAGCCAGATGACGTCCACCAGGCCGGCGGAGCCGATCAGGGACTGGACGGGGCGGTCGCGGAGCTCGATGCTGCCGGGTTCGATGTGGCTGATCGCGGTGGCCCACCACAGCGCGCTCTCGTCGGCGCTCATGACGCGGCCGCCTCCTCGGCGGCTCGGGACGCCCAACGGCGGGCCAGAGCTTGCCGTTCGTGGTTGTGCTCGCCGAGCAGCGGGGGACCGGCCGTGGGTGTGAACGCCTCCCCGTCGAAGAGCACGCCGCTGCCCACCACCCGCAACGGTTCCCCGGCACGCCCGGGGTACTCCAGTTCGGCGACGAAGCGGCGGTGGTCCAACTGCGGTTGCTCCAGGGCCTGTGGCACGGTCAGCACGCGGGCGGCGGGCACTCCGGCCGCGTTGAGCTCGCTCTCCCACGCGGCCGCCGGTTTGGTCGACAGAGCCGCGTCGAGGGCGGCGTTGAGCTCGGCGCGATGGGCCTTGCGCTGCTCCCGCTCGCTGAAGCGCGGATCGGTGACGAGCTCGGGTGAGCCCACCAGACGGCAGAGGGTCTCGAACTGGCCCTGCTGATTGGCGGAGATGTTCAGGGGCCCGTCGAGGGCGTGGAAGGTTCCGGAGGGGGCCGCGGTGGCGTTCTGGTCGCCCAGGGGCCTGGGCGGGACCCCGCTGACGAGGTAGTTCGACACCGCCCAGCCCATCGCGGACAGGGACACCTCCAGCATGGAGACGTCCAACCGGCTGCCCTGTCCGGTGCGTTCACGGTGCAGAAGGGACGCGCTGATGGCGAGGGCGGCCATCAGGCCTCCCGTGGTGTCGCAGACCGGGAAGCCGACCCGCTGGGGTGCGGTGTCCGGGGTGCCGGTGATGCTCATCATTCCGGTCAGGCCCTGCACGATCTGGTCGTAGGCGGGGGCGTCGCTCATCGGGCCGGTGTGACCGAAGCCGGAGATGGAGCAGTAGACGAGCCGTTCGTTGATCCGGCCGAGCCGGTCCGTGTCGTAGCCCATCCGGGCCAGGACGCCCGCCCGGAAGTTCTCCAGCAGGACGTCGGCGCCACCCAGGAGGGTCTCGAAGAAGGCCTGGTCGGCGGGGTCCTTGAGGTCGAGTTCCAGGGATTTCTTGCCCGCATTCTGGGCCAGGAAGGAGGCCCCGATGCCGTCGCGGTTCAATGCGGGATCGGGGCCGAGACTGCGCGCGAGATCGCCTTGCCCGGGTCGCTCGATCTTGACCACTTCGGCGCCCAGGAGCATGAGTTGGTAGCTGCAGTAGGGCCCGGCCAGCACGTTCGTGAGGTCCAGAACGCGGATGCCGTCGAGCGGGCGGACGTGCATGGGACGTCTCCTTCCGGGCGCCGCGCACGGCGCCGGTTGCCGGCGTGTTCGTCAGCCGCGCGGCCCCAGGGGGTGGTCGAAACCCTGGGAGGCGATACGCGCGGCCACCTGCGTCAGGTCGTGCGCGAAGTCCTTGGTCACGCGGTCCGGGATGCGCGCGGAGGGACCGCTGAGCGAGAGCGAGGCGACCACCACGCCCGAGTGGGTCGCGATGGGCACGGCGACGGCCGTCAGGCCGACGTCCCGTTCGCCGTGACTGACCGCGTAGCCGCGTGTCGTGGCCTCCTCGGCCCACTCCCGCAACTGCTCGACATGTGCCACCCCGTGCGGCGAGGCGGCGGCGACCCGCTGGAGCAGACCGTCGGTCGCCCCGATGAGGAGCACCTTGGACGAAGCGCCCGCCCACAGGGGCAGTTCGTCACCGACTCGCACCACGTGCCGCAGCGGCTGCGGGCTCTCCTGCTGGGCCACGCAGACGCGGTGGATGTCACGGCGGATCATCAGGTTCGCCGTCTCACCGCGCCGCTCGGCCAGATCCCGCAGCAGCTTCTGCGTGTCCGGCGGCAACTCCCAGCTGGTGTGGGCGAGATGGGCCCAGCGCCAGAGTCCGGGTCCGGCCGAGTAGCCGGCGGGCGTGGCCCACAGCAGCCCGTACTGCTCCAGGGTCTGTACCAGCCGCACCACGGTGGTCTTCGGCAGTCCGGTGGCCTCGACCATGTCCCGCAGCGGAACGGTGGGCTGATCCTCGGTCAGCAGCGACAGGATGTCCAGCGCCCGGCGCACACTGCGTACACCGCCCTGGCCTTGCTCCGCGTCCACGGTCTCTCCTTCACGGCTCGGGGAATCGCGCCGGACCTGCCCGCCTCGCGGGCACCGGCACCTGGGGCGACAGCTTCCACCAGTCCGGGTTCCGGAGAAAACCGCCGGTCGCGACTTCCTTTTCGCGCGGCCTCTTGCCACGGACTCCCGGCGCCCGTACGTTACACGCCAGTCCGCACAGCAGTCCACGAAAACCACTAGATGGTTTTTTGGAGGTGTGATGCTGCAAGACCTCCTGAAGGCGGCCGGCGGAACCGACGTCGTCGAGGTGCTCCCGTTCGTCTCAGGCTCGTGGGGCGGCGAGGGCCCGCTCCTGGAACGCACCGGCCCCTACCTGCGCCGCACGGTCAGCCGAACCCCGACCGCGACCCCCACAGAAATCGACCGCGCCCTCACCAAGTCCCGCGCCTACGCACCACAGCTCGCCGACCTCGCCCCCGCCGCCCGCGCCGACATCCTGGAGACCGCCTCCCGAGCGGCCCGGGCCCACCGCGACCCGCTCGCCCGCCTCCTCGCCCTGGAGCTGGGAAAGCCGCTCAAGGACAGCCGTACCGAGATCGACCGCGTGGCCTCCACCTTCGCCGTATGCGCCGCCGAGGCCCGCCGCATCGACGGCGAGACCCTCCCGGTGGCCGGCTGGGCCACGGGCATCGGCAACACCGCCTTCACCTACCGCGCACCGGCCGGCGTAGCCCTCGCCATCACCCCGTTCAACGCCCCGGCCAACCTCCTCGCCCACAAACTCGGCGCCGCCTTCGCCGCCGGCAACACGACCCTCGTCAAGGCACCCCCGCAGGCCCCGGCCACCTCCGCCGCCGTCGTCGCGCTGCTCCTGGACAGCGGCATGCCCCACCAGGCGGTCCAACTCCTGCACGGATCCGGCGACATCGGCGCCGCACTGTGCGCCGCCGACCAGGTCGACGTCATCAGCTTCACCGGCAGCGCCACCACCGGCAACGCCGTGGCCCGCGCCGCGGGCGCCAAACGCCTCGCCCTCGAACTCGGCGGCAACGCGGCCACGATCGTCTGCGAGGACGCCGACCCCGCCGAGGCAGCGGCGGTCTGCGCCCGCACCGGCTACAGCAACTCCGGCCAGAGCTGTATCTCCGTCCAGCGCGTCTACGTCCACCGCAGCCGCTACGCCGCCTTCCTCGACGCCCTCACCGCGGCCGTGGACGCACTCGTCGTCGGCGACCCCCTCGACGACACCACCGACGTCGGCTCCATGGTCGACGAGCCGGCCGCCGAGCGCGTGGTCGCGTGGACGAAGGAAGCCAAGGGCATGGGCGCCACTGTCGTGCGCGGCGGAACCCGCGACGGCGCCACGGCAGCACCGACCATCGTCGCCGACCCACCGCCCACCGCCTCGGTCGTCGTCCACGAGGTCTTCGGCGCCCTCGTGGCCGTGCTGCCGTACGACGACTTCGACACCGTCGTCCAGCAGTGCAACGCGAGCCGCTACGGACTCCAAGCCGGCCTGTTCACCCGCGACATCGGCCGCATCCTCACCGCCTGGCGGCACCTGGAGGTCGGCGGTCTCATCGTCAACGGATCCTCCAACTTCCGCCTCGACCACGTCCCCTTCGGCGGGGTGAAGGACTCCGGCTTCGGCCGGGAGGCTCCCCGCTGGCTCATCGACGACTTCACCGTCGTCAAGACACTCGTCCTGCGCGGCCTGTCCGTCTGGGGCGATCGCCGAGAACTGCCCGGGGAGGATCAGTGACGACCGCGGCGGAGTCCCTCGTGGCCCAACTCGCCTCCTACGGCGTCGAATACGTCTTCGGCACCTGCGGGCACACCAACATCGCCCTCCTCGACGCCCTCGGCCCCAGCCCCGTCGAGTTCGTCATCGCCCGCCACGAACAGGCCGCCGCCCACGCCGCCGACGGCTACGCCCGCGCCACCGGCCGCCCCGGCGTCCTGCTCACCCACGTCGGCCCCGGCATGATGAACGCGGTCACCGGCGTCGCCACCGCCGCCCTGGACTCCATCCCCCTGGTCGTCATCACCGGCGACATCCCCTCGTACTACTCCGGCCGCCACCCCCACCAGGAGGTCAACCTCCACGCGGACGCCGACCAGAGCGCGATCTACCGGCCGTTCTGCAAACGGACCTGGCAGGTCCAGCACGTGCGCGACCTGGCCCGGATCACCGAGCGCGCCTTCTGGACCGCGACCAGCGGCCGACCCGGCGCTGTCCTGATCAACGTACCCATGGACCTCTTCAACCGTCAGATCCAGCCCTACGACGGTGCGCACCCGTTGCCCGCCCACGTGGGCCGTCCCGGACTGGACGAGGCGACCGCGGCCCGCATCGCCGAGGCGCTCACCGAAGCCGAACGCCCCCTGATCTACTTCGGCGGCGGCATCCGTGAGCCCCGGGCCCGAGCAGCCCTGTCGGAACTCGCCGAGCATCTCGACATCCCGCTCGCCCACTCCCTGATGGGCAAGGGCATCGTGCCCGACCGGCATCCGCTGCTGCTCGGCATGCCCGGCTTCTGGGGACTGGACAGCACCCACCGGCACACCAAGGGCGCTGATGTCGTCCTGGCCCTCGGGACCCGGTTCGCGGAGACCGACGCCAGTTCCTGGGAGAGCGCCCACACCTGGAACTTCCCGCCGAGCCGACTGATCCAGATCGACCTCGACCCGGCGGAGATCGGCCGCAACTACCCCGTCGAGATCGGCGCGGTGGCCGACGCGGGACTCGCACTCGACGCCATCACCGCGGCGGTGCGCACCCGACGACCTCGGACGGTGACCCGGCCCGGACTGCGCGAGGCCATCGCCGAAGCCCGCCACACGGTCTTCGCCGCCGCCCGGGAAGCCGGCCGCAGCGACGACTTCCCGCTCCGCCCCCAGCGCATCCTCGCCGACCTGCGCGACGCCCTGCCCGCCGACGCCGTACTGGTGACGGACGTCGGCTGGAACAAGAACGGCGTCGCCCAGTGCTACGAACTCCCCGCCGAGGGCCGCTTCATCACCCCCGGCGGCGCCTCCACCATGGGATTCGGACCGGCCGCGGCCGTCGGCGTCCAACTCGCCCAGCCCGACCGGGTCGTGGTCGCCCTGATCGGCGACGGCGGCATGAGCGCCCAACTGCCCGCCGTACCCATGGCCGTGGAACGGGGCGCGCCCGTGCTCTTCGTCGTCATGAACAACCGCGCCCACGGCACCATCGCCGACCTCCAGGCCTCGGCCTTCGGCCGGTCCTACGGCTGCGAGTTCACCGACGCGCAGGGACGGCCGTACAGTCCCGACTTCGCGGGCTACGGCGAGTCCTGCGGCGCCGACGGCTACACCGTCGCCGCACCCGGCGACCTGGCCAAGGCCCTCCGCGACGCCCTCGCCCGACGCCGTCCCGCGGTACTCGACGTACCGATGATCAACGAGCCGGTGCCCACGCCCGGCCACTGGAACATCAAGGACATCTACGCCGGCAGATTCCCCGACAGCGCCGACTGACCTGCTCAGTAAGCCGGTTCGACCTCCCCCACACCTCTTCACCCACCACTCGTCTTCCATGAGGTGACCGCAATGTCCCGCTCCCCGAGGCCTTCGGCCCCACGCACCACGCTCGTCGGCGCCGTCGCCCTGGCCGCGGCTCTGGCCGCCTGCAGCGCCCCCGGTGACGACAGCGACGACGCCAAGTCCGACTCCGGCCCCATCAAGATCGCCGTCGTGGACGCCCGCAGCGGCCAGCTGTCCTCCCTGGGCGACTGGGAGTGGAAGGGCGCCAAGCTCGCCGTCGACGAGTGGAACAAGAAGGGCGGCATCGACGGACGCAGGATCCAGATCAAATCCTTCGACGACCAGGGCGACCCCACCACCGGCACCAACCTCGCCCGCAAGATAGCCAGCGAGAAGTACATCGCCATGATCGGCACCGCGGAGAGCGCGGTCACCATCGCCATGGCACCCGTGCTGAAGCAGTCCGGGATCCCCAACATCACCTCGGGCCAGGCGGACGCGCTGGTCGAGCAGAAGAGCGAGTTCCTCTTCCTCAACGGGCCCACCAGCACGACCTACGACACCACGCTCGCCAAGTACCTGATCCAGGACAAGGGCTACAAACGGATCGCGATGATCACCAACAACGGATCCTTCGGCAAGGGCGAGCACGACGCCTTCACCAAGGCCGCAGGCGACCTCGGGGTCAAGGCCCTGACCGACCAGGTGGTGACCACCGACCAGAAGGACTTCAGCGCCGCCCTCACCGCGATCCGCTCCAAGAAGCCACAGGTCGTCTTCATCGGCTCCGAAGAGGTCGAGGCGGGGCTCATCGTCAAGCAGGCCCGCGACCTGGGCATCACCGCGCCCTTCGCGGGCGCCGCTCCGCAGGGCACGCCCGTCTTCATCGACACCGCCGGCACGGCCGCCGTCGAAGGCACCATCGTCAGCTCGCCCTATCTCAGCAACGAGAGCAGCCCCGCCGCCCAGAAGTTCGCCGCCGCCTACCAGGCCGCCTACGGCGAGGAGGCCGAACTGCACGGCGCCAAGGCCTACGACGGCGCCAACATCCTGCTCACCGCCCTGAAGTCCAGCAAGGTCGCCACCGGCAAGGAACTCGCCGACGCCATCCGGGCCACGCGCTACGACGGACTGCTGGGCCGGTTCCGGTACGGCGAGAACGGCGTCGGGATCACCGAGACCAGCATCGGGATCATCCGCGACGGCAAGCTCGTACAGGAGCAGTGAGACCGACGTGCAGGAGACCTTGCAGACACTGGTCGGCGGCCTGAGCCTCGGCGCCGTCTACGCCCTGGTCGCCATGGGCTTCTCGCTGGTGTACCGGACGATGGGCCTGGTCAACTTCGCCCACGCCGACATCGCCATGATCGGCGCGTACGCGGCCTCCACCTTCTACCTCACCTCGCACCTGCCCTTCGCGCTCGCCATGGTCGTCTCCATCGTCATCACCGGCGCGATCGGCCTGGTCATCGAACGCGTCCTGAGGCCGCTGGAGAACAAGGACTTCGACCTGATGCTGATCGGCACGATCGGCTTCGGGATCGTCCTCCAGGCGGTGGCCATCCTCATCTGGGGGAGTACGGGGCGAGCCATGCCCTCCCCGGTGCGGACCGCGCCGCTGGACATCTTCGGGGTGCGGGTGCGCACCTACGACCTGCTCGTGATGGCGGTCGCCGCGCTCGCCGTCGTGGGCCTCGGCTTCTTCCTCTCCCGCACCAAGCGGGGCGTGGCCATGCAGGCCGTCGCCATGGACCACGAGGCCGCCACCGCGGTCGGTATCGACGTGGGCCGCAGCAACGCCCTCGCGTTCGCCATCGGAGCAGGCCTGGCCGCCCTCGCCGGCGGCCTGGTCGGCCCCATGCTCTACGTGGACGCCTCCCTCGGCGGGGCCCTGGGCATCAAGGGCTTCGCCGCGGCCATGCTCGGCGGCTTCGGCTCCATCCACGGAGCCGTCGTCGGCGGCATCGCCATCGGCGTCCTCGACTCCTACACCGCCGGCCACTTCCAGGGCTACTCGGTCCTCGCCACCTTCCTCGTCTTCACCGTGGCGATCATGATCCGGCCCATGGGGATCTTCGGCGAAAGGACGGTCAGCCGCGCATGAAGTCCCGCCTCGCCGCCGTGGCCGCACTGGTCCTCGCCGCCTGGGCCCTGCCGTACGGCCTGGGCAGCTACACCATCCACGTCGTCGACATCGCCCTCATCTACGCCCTGCTCGCCATCGGCATGGGCCTGGCCATGGGCATCTCCGGCCAGATCAACCTCGCCCAGGTGGCCTTCTTCGGCGTGGGCGCCTACGTCGTCGCGATCCTCACCACCGACAACGGATACGGCTTCTGGGCCGCCTCCGTCCTCGCCGTCCTGGCCACCGTCGCCACCGGTCTCCTCGTCGGCATCCCCGCCCTGCGCATGCAGTCCCACTACCTCGGCATCGTCACCCTCGGCCTGGCGCTGGGCTTCATCAACTGGATCACCAACGCCGATGTCACCGGCGGCGCCGACGGCATCTCCGGTGTCCCCGTACCCACCCTGCCCGGCCTGGACCTGTCCAGCGAGTACCTCTACTACTACCTGGAAGTCGTCGTCTTCGGCGCGGGACTCGTCTTCGGCCTGTTCGTCGTCCACACCTCACTGGGCCGCCGACTGCGCGCCATGCGCGACGACGCCCTCGCCGCCGGTGCCATGGGCGCGGAGATCCCGCTGCTGCGCATGACGGCCTTCGTCCTCGCCAGCCTCTACGGCGGCCTGGCCGGCGTCCTCTACGCCGGACTCATCCGGTACGTCGCACCCGAGACCTTCTCCATCGGCAACATGTTCATCCTGCTGGCCATGGTCATCATCGGCGGCCGGCGTTCACTGGTCGGCTGCGTGGTCGGCGCCGTCGGCCTCACCCTGATCCGCGAATGGCTCTCGGACTTCTCCGCCTACGCCCAACTCGGCTACGGCGTGGTCGTCGTCCTCATGGTGGTCTTCGCGCCCACCGGCCTGGCCGGCATCCCCGCCCGCCTGAGGGACCTCTACCGCCGACGCTTCGGCAGCGGCGACACCCGGGCCGAACTGCGGCCCTTCACCCCGTACCCGCCGGGACCGCGGCCGGGAAAGGACCAGACCCTCCTCGCCGTCCAGGACATCACCAAACAGTTCCGCGGACTGCGTGCTCTCGACGAGGTGACCCTGACGGTCAGGGAGGGGGAGATCAGAGGAATCGTCGGCCCCAACGGGTCGGGAAAGACCACCCTGTTCAACGTCATCAGCGGATTCCACCGCGCCACGTCCGGCACGGTCCGCTTCGCCGACGCCGACACCACCACGGCCCGCCCCTACGTCCTCTCGCTGGCCGGAGTGGCCCGCACCTTCCAGAACCTCCGCCTCTTCGCGCAACTCACCGTGCGGGAGAACATCCTGGTCGCCCTCGACCGCACCCGCACCCGCACCATCTGGCAGTACGCCGTGTGGCAGCCCGGCGTCCTGCGCCGCGAACGCCGGCTGCGCGCAGAGGCCCAGCAGCTCCTGGACCGCTACGGCCTCGCCGACTTCGCCGAAGCGGCCCCCGCCGCCCTGCCGTACGGCATCCAACGCCGTATCGAGATCGCCCGGGCGATGGCCGCCCGCCCGCGTCTGCTCCTGCTCGACGAACCGGCCGCAGGGCTCAACGGCGAAGAGGTCCGGCAACTGGTCCGTATCGTCCGCTCGATCAGGGACAGCGGGACCACCGTCGTCCTCATCGAGCACAACATGGGCCTGGTCATGTCCCTGTGCGAGAAGGTCACCGTTCTGTCCAGCGGCAAGGTCATCGCCGAGGGCACCCCCGGCGAGGTCGTCGCCGCACCCGAGGTCATCGAGGCCTACCTCGGCGACTCCGACCTGTCCGAACTCGGCCTGAGCACCGAACTGCCGGCCCAGCGCCCGACCCCCGCCGAGGAGACCACCTCATGAGCGTCAGCAGGGCGGGCGAGGCCGAACGCCTCGCGGTGGAGGACCTCAGCGTGCACTACGGCGGCGTGCGGGCCGTACGCTCCATCGGCTTCGCCGTCGCTCCCGGTGAATCGGTCGGCATCATCGGCGCCAACGGGGCCGGCAAGACCTCGACTCTCAAAGCCCTCATGGGACTTGTGCCCCGCAGCGGCGGCCGCATCCGTCTGGGCGAGCGTGACCTCACCAAAGTGCGCGCCCGGGACATGGTCCGCCTCGGCATCGGATACGTCCCCGAGGGCCGCCATGTCTTTCCCGGACTCCCCGTGGAGAAGAACCTGATGCTCGGCGCGTACTCACGTGCCTGGGACAAGGAGACGTACGGCCAACTCGAGCAGATCTACACCCTGTT
This sequence comes from Streptomyces sp. NPDC002817, assembly GCF_053592055.1. NCBI lineage: Bacteria > Bacillati > Actinomycetota > Actinomycetes > Kitasatosporales > Streptomycetaceae > Streptomyces > Streptomyces sp. NPDC002817. Next base: position 13,669 of record NZ_JBSFUY010000044.1, on the reverse strand, counting down.
CCCCGCCCTCGCCGGAATGCGCGACCGGCTCGCCGGCGCCCTGTCCGGCGGCGAACAGCAGATGCTCGCCATCGGCCGGGCCCTGATGACCCGCCCCCGTCTGCTCGTCCTGGACGAACCCTCGATGGGCCTGTCACCCAAACTCGTCGGCAGCATCCTCGACGTCCTGCTGACCCTGCGGGAGGAGGGGCTCAGCCTGCTGCTCGTCGAGCAGAACGCGAAGCTCACCTTCGGTGCCACCAGCCACTGCCTGGTCATGGAGAACGGGGAGGTGGCCATGAACGGCCCCTCCGACGAGCTCCGTCACGACCCCCGGGTCAGGGAGGTGTACCTGGGCTTGTGAAGGGACTTCCCCGCAGCCATACGAGTTGGTAGAGATAACGGACTGGTTCGTACATTACTGCGGGAGCGGCCGTGACCCAGGACTCGTATCTCGTCGGCCTTGTCGGATCGGGCATCGGCCGCTCGCTCAGCCCCGAACTCCACCAGCGCGAGGCCGACCGGCACGGCGTGCGCTACCTCTACCGGCTCCTCGACATCGAAACGCTCGCCCTGCCCGCCGAGGACGTCTGGCGCATCACGTACGCCGCCCGGGACTGCGGCTTCAACGGACTGAACGTCACCCACCCCTGCAAGCAGCTCATCGCCGCGCAGCTCGACGAACTGACGGCGCCCGCTGCCCGCCTCGGCGCGGTCAACACGGTCGTCTTCACCCCCGAAGGCCGCGCGGTCGGCCACAACACCGACATCACCGGCTTCGGCGCGGCCTTCACCCGCGGGCTGCCCGACGCACCCCTGCGGCATGTGATCCAGCTCGGCGCCGGAGGAGCCGGCGCCGCCGTCGCCTTCGCCCTGCTCGACCTCGGCGTCGCCCGCCTCACCGTCGTGGACACCCTCACCGAACGCGCCCACACCCTGGTCAAGGCACTCAACCAGGACGCCGGAGGCGAACGAGCCGAAGCCTGCCTCCCCGAAGACCTCGAAGCGGAACTGGCGGGCGCCGACGGCGTCATCAACGCCACCCCCGTCGGCATGGCGGCCCACCCCGGCACCCCGCTGCCCGTCTCGGCGCTCCACGACGGCCTGTGGGTGGCCGACCTTGTCTACCGCCCGCTGGAGACGCCCTTGCTGCGCGCCGCACGCGGCCGCGGATGCCGCGTCCTGCACGGCGGCGGGATGCTCGTGCACCAAGCGGCGGACGCCTTCCGGGAGTTCACGGGCCTCGAGCCGCGAACCTCGTCCATGCTGGCCGACTTCGCGGACCTCACGGCGGCGCCGGAGGCGCACACCTGACGCCGAGGACGTCCCTCAGCTGCTCGACCGTCGCGTCCAGCGTGCTGCTCGCCGGGATCACCGTCTCGACACCGCCGGGCAGCAGGTCCAACGGCCGGTACCACGAACGGAGTTCGTCCTTGCCGACGGTGTGGGCGATGGGCTTGGTGGCGTGCCGGGCCAGGGTCTCCTCGAAGGAGACGTCCAGGTAGAAGCAGTGCGCGCGGTCACCGTAGTCGGTGAGGAGTCCGGCGAGCATGTCGCCGTAGTGGGCGACGCACAGGATGCCTTCCAGCATCGTGTGAAAGCCGTGTTCCAGGGCGTGCCGCACGGTCAGATCGATCAGACCGATGTTCGCGGCGCCGGGGACGTCACGTTCGCGCAGCACATCGCGGCGCAGTGTGTCCTGACTGACCAGGGCGATGCCCCTGCCGTAGCACTCGCGCAGCCCGGCGGCCACCGAGCTCTTCCCGCTCGCACTGTTTCCGCGCAGCACGATCAGCCTGGTGGGGGAGGGGACCGTCGTCACCCGGGGGACCCTACCCTCGGTCGCCGGGGTGTCGGCCGTGCCCCGCGCGAAGGAACTCGCGGGCGCCGCGCAGGCGTGTGGCGATGCGCCCCTGTGTGGCGGTGCTGTCGAGGCGGACGTCGAGGGCGCCGGGTATGCGGCTGTCGGCTCGGCGTCCGGCGGGCAGCCGGGTCGGGTCGAGGCCGTCGCGGCGGGCGATGAGGACCCCGAGTTCGTGGCGGCTGAGGGCGTCCGGTCCGGCGAGGTGGAAGATTCCGGGACGGTCGGACGCCGCGAGTTCCAGGAGGGCGCAGGCGAGATCCTCGACGTGCACCGGGCAGCGGATGGTGTCGGTGAACAGGACGCCGTCGTCGGTGCCCGTCGCCAGGTCGTGCACCATGCGCTCGTGCGCGGATCCGCCGTTTCCGATGATCAACGAAGTGCGAGCGACCGCGGCGGCCGGCGCCAGGAGCCGCACCGCGCTCTCGGCGGCGGCCTTCGCCGCGCCGTACGGGGTGACCGGATCGGGCAGGCAGCTCTCGCCGTAGTGAATCCGGGCCCCGGAGAACACCGCGTCGCTGGAGACGTGCACCAGACGGCAGTTGCGACGCGCGGCGGCCATCGCCAGGCGGATCGAGCCGTCGGCCGTGACCGCCCAGTCGCTCTGGCCACTCGTCGCGTCGATGACGACGTCGGGGGCGACCGAGGCCAGAACCTCGTCGATCCGTTGGGGGACACGAAGGTCGACGTGGTGCCACGAAGCTTCCGGGCTGCCGCCGGGGCGGGAACGGTACGTCGCCGCCGTCTCCCAGCCCGCAGTCGTCGCCCGACGCACGAGCTCCGTCCCCAGAAACCCGCTTCCGCCGGTGATCAGCACTCTCATGGCGCTCCACCGTAAGGCACCCCAACAGCTCAGGGACCGGCTTCGGCCAGGAGCTGCCGTGCAGTGCCCAGGGCCTGTTCGGCGTAGGAGCGGCCGAAGAGCACGGCGTGGACCAGGAGCGGGAAGAGCTGGTGCAGGCCGACGCGCTGCTGCCAACCGGCGGCGAGGGGCGTGGCGTCCTGGTAGCCCTCCAGCACCTCCGTGAGATGAGGACAGCCGAAGAGCCGGAGCATGGCGAGGTCGGTTTCGCGATGCCCGCCGTGTGCCGCCGGATCGATCAACCACACATGGCCGTCGGCACCCCACAGCACATTGCCGCTCCACAGATCCCCGTGCAGCCGCGCAGGCACCTCACGCGGCCCGGCGAGGTCGGCCAGGCGCTCGCAGACCCGCTCCACCACGACCGCCTCGTCGCGCAGCACGGTGCCACGGTCGACAGCCTGACGAAGATAGGGCAGCACCCGGTGCTCGGCGTACCAGCGGGGCCAGTCGCCCACCGGCACGTTCCGCATCGGGGCGAGCCCGATGTACGCCTCGGCATCACCGCCGGGCGGTGGCGCCCCGAACGCCGCCGCACCAGCGGCATGCAGCCCGGCGAGTTCACGGCCGAACCGCACCGCGGCGTCGGCACTCGGCCGCCCCTCCGCCACACAACCGGTCACCAACCACTGCCGATCAAGGCCGTGAACGACCGGCACCCGCACCGCCCCCGCATCGGCCAGCCACCCCAGCCCGGCGGCCTCGGCGCGCGCGGCCCTTTCGCTGCCGGCCTCCTTGACGATCACCGGCCCACCGTCCAGCGCGACTTCGGTGACCACACCGGTCAACCGCCGCCGTGCCACCACCGCACGCCCGGTCAGCCGTGCGGCCACAGCCCCGGGCCCGCCATCTTCCTCGCGCACTACGCCCTCCGCCGACAGCAGATCCAACGGCCGGTACCACGACCGGCGGAGACCCCGAGGCCGGAGAGACGGGCCTCGAGGGTCCGGCCCCGGTCGAGGAACATGCGCTCCGCCTCCGCCTGGTCGTCCACGCCCTGTCCCACGAGGAAACCGGCCCTGATCCGGCGCAGCTCCTCCGGCCCGACCGCGGGCACCGGCCCTTCGTGCAGGACGTCACGCCAGTACAGCACCCCTCCGTTCGCCTTGCCGAACCCCGGCGTGATCAACCGCCGCCCAGGCCGTGTGCCGGCTTGCGCACCATGTACACGTCGACCGGGTCCTCCGACTCGGTGGTGAACCCGTGCCGCTCGTACAGCCGTCGGGCCGCGCTGCCCTGGAGCACGTTCAACCGGACCAGCAGGCCCTCGCGGTCACACCCCTCCAGCAGCTCCCGCAGGACGCCCGAGCCGACACCGCTCCCCTGAAGGTGCGGCGCCACGAAGAAGTGTTCCAGCCAGTGGGCGTCCTCGGCGGGCCGCAGCGCCACGCAACCGGCGAACGCACCGCCCACCTCGATGATCCAGGCGTACTCGGGGACGAAGCTGTCCCGCAGCCGCTGCCGTACCCGCTGTCCGTCGTAGCGCCCGAGCCGTTCCAGGTCCGGCCGCATCACCACGGCACGCAGCTCGACGATCGCCTCGACGTCGGCCGTCGACGCCGACCGCAGTTCCCAGTTCGCCATGATCACCACGCTAGGGTAAATCGCATGCGTGTGCGGCGCGCACGTCGCCGCCGGCGATCTCCCGGACCCCGTGGCATCGTGGCGGCCATGCCCATCGAGGTACGCCCGGCTTCGGTCTTCGAGGACGTCCGCGCGGTGCTCGGACCGAAGTCGCCCACCGCCAACGTCTGCTGGTGCCTGAGCTACCGGATTGCCTCCAAGCTCAACAACGAGCTGCGCGGACCGGCCCGCGGAGAGTACGTCGCCGGGCTGTGCCGCGCACAGCTCCCTCTGGGAGTGCTCGCCTACGACGGTGACGAAGCCGTCGGCTGGGCCGCTGTGGCGCCGCGCTCGGAGACCTCCTTCGCCCGCAACCGGAAGATCCCCCACCTCGACGACCTGCCGGTGTGGTCGCTGTGGTGCATCCGCGTGCGTCCCGGCCATCGCAAGCAGGGGATCTCGCACGCTCTCATCACCGGAGCCGTCGACTTCGCCCGCTCGCACGGCGCACCGGTGATCGAGGCGTATCCCCTGGACAACGGCGACGCCCGGGTCGATCTGACGATGGCGTACGCAGGTATCCGCGGGAACTTCGAGCGTGCCGGATTCGTGCACGCCGCCGACACCACGTCGGTGCTCGCCGGCCATCCACGGATCCTGATGCGACTCGATCTGGGCTGACGGCGCATTTCTTCGACACGGGCGGCAACCTTTTCGGTTCCGGCGGCCACTGAGGGGTCGGAGGCTCTCTTCACGGGGCCTTGCACACAGCACACGTGCTCCCGAACCACGTAAAGGACCTCATCCGTGGCGTCGTCCTCTTCACACCGCCGTCGTCCAGCTCGGCGGGGCACCTGGGTGCTCTCCGCGAGCGTCGTGGCGACCGTCGCGCTCGTCGCCTCCCTGATCGTGGCCTTCGTCCCCGACGACAGGCACGAGACCACCGCATCCGCGGTGGGCGCCGAGGCGAGCGCGACGCCCACGACACCGGGACCCACGCCGTCCTCGGCATCCCCGAAGGCAACGGCGACGGCCACGAAGACCAAGCCCTCCAGCACGCCGTCGCCGACCGCGAGCACCCCGAAGGCCCGGCCCTCGACCACCAGCCCCCGGCAGACAGCCGCCACGGTGGGATCACTGGCCGGACGGATCCGCCCCGGGACCACCTACGAAGGGGTGGCCACCTTCTACGACACCGGCAACGGTGACGGCGCCTGCTCCTACGGTCCCACCGACGACACCATGACCGCCGCGATGAACCACACCGACTACGAGACCTCCCAGGCCTGCGGAGCGTATGTGCTCGTGCGCGCCGGCGGTGCCTCCGTGACGGTCCGGATCACCAACGAGTGCCCGCTGCCCTGCGCACCCGGTCAACTCGACCTCAGCCCCCAGGCCTTCGCGAAGCTCGCCGCCCCCTCGCGCGGCGAGATCCCGATCACCTGGACCCTGCTCAGCCCCGCATCGTCCGAGAAGATCTCGATCCGCTACAAGACCGGCTCCACCCGCTACTGGTGCGGGATCCAGGCCATCGGCCACCGCAATCCGCTGGCCCGCCTGGAGGTCCGCACGGGCAGTGGCTGGACCCGACTGGCCCGTACCGAGTACAACTACTTCCTCTCCGAGCAGGGCAGCGGGTGCGGCGGATCGATCAGGATCACCGACATCTACGGCGAGCAGCTGACGGTCGACGGGATCGCACTGCGTGCGGAGGCCGTGCAGCCGGCCGGGGTCCAGTTCGCCGCGCACTGAGGACGAGCCACGGCTGTCAGCGCGTCGGCCACAACGCGCCGAGGATCACCCGCACTTGGCCCAGCAGCCGCGGCAGGTCGAACTTCTCGGGTTCGGTGAGCGCGACGCGGCCGAAGTGTTCCGCACAGGCGACGAGGGCGTGGGCGAGGACCTGTGCGTCGAGCCCCGGATCACTTCGGTCGGCCAGGGCGAGGGCGAGCCACTTCTCGACCAGCAGCCGGAACCGCTCCCGGTCCGCCTCGATACGGTCGCGGACGACGACCGGCATGTTGCCCGGCGGCAGCAGGATCAACCGCCAGGTGTCCGGGTCCTGGTGGAGCATGTCGGCCATCCGGCGCACCGCTTCGGAGGCGAACGCTGCCGGGTCGCGCGGCTCGTCGGCGTCGGGAACGGTCCTGAGCAGCCGTTCGAAGGCGCGGGCCTGCTGCCGGTCGAGCAGCGCGGTCAGCAGGGCGTCGAGATTCTCGAAGGCGCCGTAGACCACCGACCGGGCGACCCCGGCCCGCTTGGCGATGGCGTCGACGGAGACCCGGTCGTAGCCGTCGCCGACGATGACGGCCAGGGCCGCGTCGAGCAGTTGCTCGCGGCGTTCCTCGATCGGCACGCGCGGGGCGTAGGGCCGTCGCCTGCGTGGCCTGTCCGGTGAATTCGTGGACGCTGACACCTTGGCAGTTTACGACACCCGTGTCTTAATTTACGACAGCAGTGTCGTAATCGAGTCGCGGTCCACGCCGCGGACGCACAGGGAGCGGCTCCATGGCGAGGTTCGAGCGCAGCGAGGTCCAACCGCACGAGGACTACGGCTTCTTCGGCCCCGGCTCGGTGGTGTGGAAGGTCTGGAGCTATCCGACCGCGCCGACCGTGGGATTCCAGCGGGCCGTGGTGGTGGAGGAGCTCGACCCGCCGCTGGTGGCAGCCGTGCACGGGACCCAGGGCATCTACCAGCGCGCCCGTACGCGCTACGACCGGACCCTGCGGTACTTCGCGATGGTGGCCTTCGCCGGTTCGCGGGAGGTGTCCAAGGCCGCGGACATCCTGGTCAAGGTCCACTCTAAGGCGATCGGCGAGCTGCCGTACGGCGGAGGGACCTACGACGCCAACGACCCGGCCTCCCAGCTGTGGATCCAGCTCACCGGCTGGCACTCGATCCTCTACGCGTACGAGAAGTACGGTCCCGGCAAGCTCACCGCGCAGGAGGAGAAGGAGTACTGGGAGGCATGTGCGCTCGCCGTGGAGCTCCAGACGTGCTCCCCGGACGACGTCCCCCGCACCCGTGACGGGGTCCGGACGTACTTCACGCAGATGCGCCCGCGGCTGTCCGCCAGCCCGATCGCGCGCCAGGCCATGAACCACCTCCTGCGGACCGAGCTCGTACTGCCGCCGGTGCCGCTGTGGGCGAAGCCGGTGAGCCTGGCCGTCGCGAAGGCGCAGCGGATCGCCACGATCGCCACCATGCCACGCTGGATGCGCGAGATGGCGGGGATCAGGCAGTCCCGTCTGCTCGACCTTCTCATCGTGCCCGTCATGAAGGTGTCCTTCGCCCTCGCCCACCTCAACCCCCAAGTCGAACTGCGTCTGTTGGGCATGCTGTCGCCCTCCACGGTCCCGGTGGTCGCCCCGATCAGACTGGGCATCCCGCCCCGCAACGAGGAAGTACTGACCCCGGCGGAAGCCCGCGCCCGCTACGGCTACGCCAAACCCGCCGAAGCCCACCTCGAGTTCCGGGCCCGCCAGGCCGCCCGCGTGTTCGGCGACGGCAAGGCCCCCAGCGACCAGGGGCTCATCGAGTCCCAGGAAGTCCTGGGCCCGCTGGCCTGATCAGCCGTCAGGTGCTCCCAGCCGACGCCGACGACTGTCGCCGGGCCGCGCCTCGGCCGCCGCGCGCAAGTGCGCAGACCCGCTGCCCGCCACCGACGAGAACCGGTTGGCGGGCAGCGGTCCGCCGGCGTGAGGGGCGCCGGCACCTGCCGAAATGAGTGCTGACACCGATGGTGGCGGGTGTGGGGGCCATGGCAGCGTGGAGACGACGCCGATCGAGCCGGTGGTGACACCCGGCCGTGGCGCAGCCCTGAAGACGTCGGCAGCCACGCACCACAAGGAGTACTTGTATCCATCCTCGTCAGATGAAGCGACCCGGACCTCTCGCGCAGCCGAAGGAGGTGACCCGTGGGACACGCTGACACCCTCCTGGCCATGGGCGGCGCCTTCCTCGCGGCCGCCCTCCTCGCCCGCCTCGGCGGCAGGATCGGACTTCCGACCATCCCTCTGTTCATGCTGGCCGGCATCCTGCTCGGCCCGCACACACCCGGCATCGTGCTGGTCCAGGACGCCCACGACTTCGAGATGCTCTCCGCACTGGGCCTGGTGCTTCTGCTGTTCTACCTGGGCCTGGAATTCCACCTCGACGACCTCAGGAGCGGTGGCAAACGGCTCCTGGCGGCAGGCGGCATCTACCTGGTGCTGAACGTCGGCGCGGGGCTGGGCTTCGGTTTCGCCCTGGGATGGGGCGCCCGGGAGGCGCTGGTGCTGGCCGGCGTGCTGGGCATCTCCTCGTCCGCGATCGTCACCAAGATCCTCATCGACCTGGGCCGTCTCGGCCGCCCCGAGACCCGCCTCATCCTGGGCGTCATCGTGGTGGAGGACATCTTCCTCGCCCTGTATCTCGCGGCACTTCAACCGGTCATCGGCGGCGCCCAGGGCGTCGCGGACGTGCTGTGGCAGGCGGGCAAGGCGTTCGGCTTCCTGCTGGCCCTGGCCGCCGCGGCCCGCTACGGAACCCGTCTGGTCGGACGTCTGATCGCGGTACGCGACAACGAACTGCTCGTGATCAGCTTCCTCGGTGCGGCGGTCCTCGTGGCCGGGATCTCCGAGGTCCTGGGTGTCGCCGACGCCATCGGCGCCTTCATGGTCGGACTCATCCTCGCCGGCACCCCTTCCGCCGCCCGGATCCGCCGACTCGTCCACCCCCTGCGGGACGCCTTCGCGGCCATCTTCTTCTTCGCCTTCGGACTGGCCATCGACCCCTCCGTCGTCGCGAGCGTAGCCGGACCGGTGGCCGCGGCGGCCGCACTGACCGTGGTCATGAACATCGTCGCGGGACTCCTCGTGGCGCGCCTGTACGGCTACGGCCCCGAGCGCGCCGCGGAGATCGCCACCACCCTGGTCGCGCGTGGGGAGTTCGCCCTGATCCTGGCCGCGATGGCGACCAGCGCGGGCCTCGACGACCGCCTCGCTCCGTTCATCGCCGGATACGTCCTGGTGCTCGCGGTCCTGGGCCCGGTCGTCGCGGGACGTGCCGAACTGCTGGCCCGCGCCCTGGCGTTCACGGGTTCTCGGGGGCCGGGCCACCAACCCTTGGCCGATACTTGTTTGCAGGGGCCAACTGTTAGGGAGAATGCATAGAGAGCCGGGCAGCGCGAGCCGGGACGTATCTCCGACCACGCTCATCGTGTGTCCAGCCAACCGCTCTCCCCAGCCCGCACAGCGCATGGCGCGAAGGAGGAGGCATGCCCCGATCCGAGGACGAGCGTCTGGTCGCGCTCGAAGCACGCTGCGCGTGCGACGATCCCCTGTTCGCCAGGGCGATGAGCATCGGCCGCCCGCGTCGCCCCCGTGAGTTCCGACGCACGGGGGCCTGGTGGGCCCTGGCCGTCGCGACGGCCGTCCTGGTCGGCGGGGTGATCGTGGCGAACGGGCTGCTCATCGCCACGGGCCTGGTAGGGGTCGGCCTGGCCGCGCAGTTGCTCGATCCACCGACCTGACTTTCCCTCACCACCGTCTGGCACAAAGGGAGTTGTACCTAGGAGTTCTTCGCCGCCCGGGTCCGATGAGCCGCGACGGTCGTCCGGCTCGCGCACGCGTTGGCGCAGAACCGGCGTGTGCGGTTGTGTGACTGGTCCGCGAAGTAGTTGTCGCACCCGGCCGCGGCGCACCGCCCCAACGTCACCGCCGGATCCCCGGCCACGACCAGGGCGGGCTTGGCGGCGATCAGCTGGCCGACCCAGCGCCGGGCCGGGGTGCCGTTGCGGCTGAAGTGGATGTGCCGGCCGCCGAGGCCGTCATGGTCGGACAGACGCATGTCCGGCGGACAGTCGCGCGGCAGACGGTGCACCGCGTCGGGGGCGGTGCCGTCGACCGACTGCGCCAGGGCCGTGCGCACGAGGTCAGGCGGCGTTCCACCCGGGTGCCGAGGGACCGCGCATCGGCTGGCTCCTGTCCGAGGACTGATCCGCCGAGCGCAGCCTCAGGAATTCATGGTCGCTCGGTCGGACTCACTGCGCAGAACACAGAATTCGTTGCCTTCGGGATCGGCGAGGATCGCCCAGCCCGATCCATCGGGATTCCGGTGATCGGCGACCAAAGTGGCACCGAGGCCCAGGAGTCGGTCCACTTCCTCATCGCGGGAGGTCTCGGGGCGCAGACACAGATGGACCCGGTTCTTGATCGTCTTGGGCTCGGGTACCTGGTTGAAGTACAACACCGGGCCCTCCGCCGGCATCACCTGGGTCTCCCGGGCCCCCGGCCCATCCTCCGGATGCAGCGGACGGCCTGTCACACCGCTCCAGAACCGGGCCAGCTCATAGGCGTCCGCACAGTCGATCGCCACGTTCTGCACTACCGAGACCATGCGCGCGAGCCTTTCCGCTCTCCCTACCGAATAGCACCAGTCGCGCTCACTCTTCCATGCACGCTGTGGGCGCACGAGCTGGGTGCCGTCCTGTAACTGGCTACGGCTACGGCCACGCAACGCTCGACGGTTCCTGTCGCTTCGTACACTGGCCCCACGCACCGTCGGCAGGAGTCGCGCGTGAGGGAACCGGCAATGCCCCGACGCCCCGAGGGCCTGTTCATCGGCCTGTGCACCCTCGACGTCATCCAACTCGTGGACCACGCGCCCGCCTCCGACGAGAAGCTGACGTCTCGCCGGCAGACCATCGCCGCAGGCGGCCCGGCGGCGAACGCGGCCGTGGCCTTCAGCCACCTGGGTGGCACGGCCCGCCTGCTCACCGCGATCGGCTCCCATCCCCTGGGCCTCGGCGCCACAGCCGACCTGCACCGACTCGGCGTCACCGTGTCGGACCTGACGCCCGACGCGACCGAGCCCCCGGCCGTCTCCTCCATCATGGTCACAGCGTCCACCGGGGAACGCGCCGTCGCCTCGACCAACGCGACGGGCCACCGCGTCACCCCACCCGATGACCTCGGCACGCTCGTGGCAGCCTGCGACATCGTCGAGTTCGACGGCCACCACATGGAACTCGCCGTATCCGCCGCCCGCACCGCACGAGCCATCGGTCGCCCGACCGTCCTCGACGCAGGCAGCTGGAAGGACGGCATGGAGAACCTGCTGCCCTCGATCGACATGGCCGTCTGCTCGGCGGACTTCCACCCACTCGGCACGACCACACCCACCGAAACCCTGCGCTTCCTCAAGGAGCACGGGGTCCGCTGGTCCGCAGTCACCCAAGGGGCAGAGCCCATCGTCTGGATCGGTCCCGACGACGGCGGCACGGTGGATGTTCCGACGGTTCCCGTCACGGACACGCTCGGCGCGGGAGACTTCCTGCACGGAGCCCTCACCCACCACCTCGCACTCCAGGGCCACTTGACCTCACAGCACTTCACCGCAGCCCTACGTGCCGCGGCCGCGGTGGCATCCAGAGCCTGCACCTCGTTCGGAACCCGTGCCTGGATGCGAGGAGAGTAAGGCACCGCACTCGCGCCGCACTTTCCTCCAAGTGCCGTAGATCTTTGTCCATGGACGGATCAGCCGCCAAGCGTGAGGGTCGACGTATGCGCGAATCCGACAAGGCGACGACGGACAGATGAGAGCCGCCAACCCCCACCCCGTTCTGCGCGACCGCCCCCTCGACCGCCGACGTATGCCAAGTGGGCTCATCGCGCTGGCACTCGGCGGCTTCGGCATCGGACTGACCGAGTTCCTGATCGCCGGACTGCTGCCCCAGATCGCGTCGAGTCTCGCCGTATCGGAAGCGGCAGCAGGCTGGCTGATCTCCGGATACGCGTTGAGCGTCGCGATCGGCGCCATCGCGCTGACCGCGGCCACGACACGGCTGCCCCGCAAACAGGTCCTGGTCGGTCTGGTGGCGTTGTTCGTCATCGGCAACCTGCTGTCAGCGCTCGCCCCGAACTATCAGGTGATGCTGCTCGGCAGGGTCGTGGCGGCGTTGTGCCACGGTTCGTTCTTCGGAATCGGCTCCCTGGTCGCTCGTAGTCTGGTGGCGCCGGAGCGCAAGTCCCGCGCAGTGGCGGTGATGTTCGCCGGGCTGACTCTGGCGAACGTGCTGGGTGTGCCGTTCGGCGCGCTCGTCGGCGAACGCTGGGGCTGGCGGGCGGCCTTCTGGGCGGTCACCGCGATCGGCGTACTGGCACTGACGGGAATCGCAGCCCTCGTCCCCACCCAAACCGGCCGCCCCACCAGGACGCCGGCCGACGGCCTGCGCGCACAGTTCCGCGCGTTCCGCTCCTGGCAGGTCTGGCTGACCCTGACCGCCACCGGCCTCGGTTACGGCGGCATGTTCGGCGCGTTCAGCTACATCGCCTACACCTTCACCGAGGTGGGCGGCTTCTCCTCGGCCGATGTCGCCTGGCTGCTGATGGTGTACGGCGTCGGCCTGGTCGTCGGGAACCTGATCGGCGGACGCGCGGCCGACCGGGACCGGGACCGCGCCCTGGTTCTCGCCCTGCTCGGACTCACCGTCACCCTGGCCGTGTTCGGCCTCCTCGCCACCAGCCCCACCGCGTCGGTCGTCCTGGTGTTCCTGATGGGCCTGTTCGGGTTCGCCGCCGTGCCCGGCATGATCACCCGTGTCACCGACGTCGCCCACGGCGCGGCACTGGCCGCCGGCGCCAACGTCTCCGCGTCCAACATCGGCAACGCCCTCGGCGCCTGGCTCGGAGGGCTGGCCATCACCGCGGGCCTCGGCTACACCGCCCCCCTCTACGTCGGCGCTGGGATCACCCTGATCGCCGTACTGGTCATGGCCGCCGCCGCGCACCAGGCACGTCGGCACTGAGTGCCTCCCCGCGGGCTCAGGCGAACCACACCACGAGGCGCACATGCTCCGGCCCATGCAACTCGCCCAGCGTCCGCATCACCTCCCAGACCGGAGCCCAGTGGGTGCCCCGGCAACGGCGCTGCGGCTGCGCCTGCCGGACGCATCGGTCTCCTCCCAGTCGGCGGCCGACAGCTCGGCGGCCGGAAGCCGAACGAATTGCGGACACCGAAGAGGCGGGCGAGAGCGTCATAGGCGGTGCCGGTGTTGAGGAGAAGGAGGTCGATGGCGGCGTGCCATACGGCGTCCTCGTCATCCTCACTCCAGATCCGCGCCGAGGGCCTGCACTCGATCATTCCGCTCAACTCGGTGGACATGCCAGGAGTCTGCCGAGCACGGACCCGATCCGCGCCCGGATTTCCGGAGCGCCTCTGCGGTTGCGAACGGCATCGCCCGGGGGCGTCGGGAGCCCCGGGGCATGCCGCTCGCCACCGTCAGGACACCGACTTCCCGGTGACCGCGACCGGTGCGGTGAGGTCCTGCTCCTCGGTGTCGACGCCGCGGACCTGGGACAACTCGTGCTTGAGGGCGGCGAGTTCGGAGCCGCCGGCCATGTGGTTGGTGAGTTCCTCGAGC